>JAISWT010000160.1 GCA_031271005.1 Prevotellaceae bacterium
GGGAACTCTTAAAAATTAGATTATTTTAGGCGGACAAGTTTTCAAAAGCGCAGTTTACTAATGTAAATGAGCATTTTGAAAATGAAGTCCAACGACAAATAAGCAGTTTTTAGGAGTTCCCCGGATATAAACATTGTTAGGACAATAGTTATTGTATCGTTGTTTTCATTGATTATCAGATATTTATAGTCAATATACTTTTTTGACAATGCGGGACTGATACCCGAAAAATATTTGATAAACACTAACCGTCTCGAAGTGAGTTCGAGACGGTTTTTTTGTCCCTAAAGAAAATTTGACTTTTGAAACAACCGCTTTTCAGCGCCTGATTTACATTATTACAAAAAACCCCGCAATTGCGGGATTGCACACAATAAAAATAGACAATAATTTTGCAGTGTAAAAAAAATAATTTTTATAAAAAAACTGTTAAATATTAACTTTTATTATATACGCTTTATATGCCGTCATACAATATCATTGCAGGTCAACGGTTTTCTATTTTTAACGAAATTTTCCGAAAAAATATTAAAAATTCAAAATATCATTATCAGAAAAAATAAAGAAAGGGAAAAAAATGAACACTAAAAGATTAAAAAACACGTTTTATGCAGCAGTCGTGCTGGTATTAACAGCAGGCTTTAGTTCTTGCAGCAAAGACGAGCCGACAAACAATGCAAGCAACGAGTTCACGCACGGCGAACATTCTTACCTTATCGTAAAGGAGAAGAAAAACTGGCAGGAGGCAATGGAAGATGCCGTAGCACGTGGCGGCTACCTCGTGGAAATTGACAACGCCGCAGAGCAAACGGCTGTATGGGATGCAGTAAAAGCCGCAGTGTCGGCTACTTATACGCAAGTAAATGATGGCGGCGGAGTGGCTTACCTCTGGCTCGGCGGGCTTGACTACTACACAGAAGGACAGTGGGTTTGGAACGGCGACAATGAATCGGGCTATGTGCCGGTATTCTGGCAAGGCGGCAAAAACGGACAGGCGCTTGGATACGCTAACTGGGGGGCAGGCGAACCCGACAATTTTACAAACGCTGAGGTCTCGCCCAACGGACAGGACTTTGCCGCAATAGCGCTCGAAGACTGGCCCAAAGGTGATGGCTCGCTCGGCAAGGCTGGACAATGGAACGACATTGCAGGAACCGACCTGCTGTATTACATAGTGGAATTTGACGAAAAATAAGGAAACATAAAACATGAAAAAAATACTTGGATTTTTTATGCTCACCGCAGTATTAGCATTTGCAGGCTGCGGTGGCGGCAAAAACAGCGAAAATAGTGAAAGTCAGAGCGCGGCAGTATTGCCGCCTTTGCAAAATGACGAGCCGCTTGCAGACGGCGAAACGTTCTACGCAGGTCAAACAACCGAAATGGACAAAGTCGATAAATTTGAAATCGGACTGGTGATGGCTGCCGACAAAAAGACGGTCAATAAAATCATTGTTCGCTACCAAAATCTTAATTGCGAATATATGGATGGGAATGTCTTGTCAACAATAATAGGGTCGAGCGGAACTTCGTATTACTATGGACCGTTTTCAATAGACAGCAGTAACGAAATTGTGTGGGACGATGGCTCTAACCGCATTGCCAATCTGACATTCGATGCAGACGGCGCAACAGGTTTTGTGTCATATTCATATAGCGCCGACGGCGATATGGGCAAAAAAATTTATGTTCCGATTGGCAGCGCAACTATTCGTTTTAGTCCGCAAAGTAGCGAACAGTGAAAATAAATTTTAGAATAAAAATTTTAATTTAATAAATTTAAAAAGAGTAAAAAAATGAAAAAGAGTATTTACATCCTTATTTTTGCCGCCACACTGTTTCAGGTGGCAAGTGCGCAATATTCGGACAAGCCCAAACGCTTCCATATAGACGCGGGGCTTACGGTTATAGCCCTGTCAGAGCATGTCCGCGTGGGCGGTGGCGCAGGCTTCGGCTACTTTGTTGCCGAGAATCATTTGCTGTCGCTCGATTTTAACGGCGGGACCCTTGAGAGCGAAAAAATCGACAAGTTTGACTACTTCTTAACGTATACAGACGGCACGACAAAAACGTTCACTGACGGAGAAATATTGCGCAAAAGCAGTATTGGCAGCACACTTGTGTCCTATCACTATGTTTTGGGCAATTATCAGAGCCGCTTCAGGTGGCGTTTTGGTGGAGGCGCCGGCATCCGCACAATTTCTGCCAGCGACGATTATTCGCCCGAATATGTAGAGGGCGTAAAAATTGATAATATTCCCAAAGACCGCCACAAAGACAGTAGCGCTACGCCCGTTGCCGCCGTAAGTGCAGGCATAAGGTGGCATTTTACACGCGCGTTCTTTGCCGATTTCAACTATCGAGTAATACTCGGCAGCAGTACCACGGTTGATATGAAGGATTATTCGGGTATGACGCACCTGTTTAAGTTAAGCGCAGGATTCCGGTTCTGATGTATGAAAAAACGTGCTTTATGCGAACCACAGGTTGAAAATAATATTTGATTTTAGAGTTAATTGCAGCCATAATATTTTATTTTTACAAAATATTGAAGATATAAATCATTGATAATGAAATATATGAAACGAACACGATTAACAAACACACAAGGTTATGATTATGTTGTCGTGTGAGTTCCATCTGACCTTAAAAAATAAAATATAAACAGATGAAAATTCAACCCGTGATTCGCACGAAACACAAAATTCACTTTCTACACAGTTATAATAATTAATAATTAATCCAATTTAATATAAAAAAACCTTATTTTAATTCGTTTAACCTTAGTAGCGAAAAAACAGGGAAATAAACACAACCTTATTACCTCATTTTCAGCGATTTAATAAGGTAATAAGGTAATGAAAATTATGCAAATTCTCTCCTAATGTTGATAAAAAATATTTTTTATATTAAATTAACAACACCCCAAAAAGATATTATTAACGCCCCGTATTGGCACATAAAAAATTTAAAAAGCAATGAAAATATTAAATCCGAAAATTACAAACGGCTTATTAGCCATGATTGTTGCAACGCTTGTGCTGTTTTTCAGCTCATGTGTTGGTGGCGAGAAGCAATCGCAGGACAAACTCACAGGCGAGTTGGAGTTAAACGGACAAACCCATACATTCAGTATCGGCGCAATAACACACGAGGCGGGGAAAACCACTATTGAACTTATTGGCGACGGACAAGCCGTACAGTTCAAAGGCCATTTTTCCAGTGACGGGTCAGTATCGTTTGTAAGCCCTGTTCTGATGTCCATTGAGGTAAAAGGTAAAACAATTCCGTGTGAAAATGATGACATCTACCTGTTGGGGAGCGACTTCAAATTCGTTTTTCATACGGACAAAGAGCCTGATAAAATCAACGTTTACCGCAACGATGAAGAAAAATTGACCATTACTTTTAATGGCAAAACAAAAAAAATTGTTGGCTAATAAATTATTAACCAATCTGTAACAAAGCATAAATAAAGCAAGAGTTATGCTCCTGTGTGCCTGAGTTTTGAATTAATGCACACAATGAAAAAATTAAATTTCAATGACTTATAAAAATTTGAAGAAATGAAACGAATTATTTTTACATTAATGTTTGCTGCCTTGCTGCTTCAGGTGGCAAATGCACAGCGCAACGCCAATACGTTGGTTACGCAGATTACCACCGCTGCCGAACTGGAACAGATAAGCACAGATGCAGCAACACAACGCGGTGCATATATACTTATGAACGACATTGAAGTGAGCCAGTGGAAGCCGATTAGCAATTTTAAAGGCGCTTTTAATGGCAACGGACATACTGTTACCATTAAAAGCGTTGCCGATACGCTTAATGCTATCACCGAAGACTTCTCAGTGCGAGGAACGGGTATAGTATACAAAAATATGCCAATTTGCAACATCGGTATCTTTACAACGCTGCAAGGAACAGTAAAAAATCTGCGCGTGAGAGGTGAAATCTCCATCGAAAAGTTGAATACCATAAGACAAGGAACATTTTATGGCAATCAGGTTACCGTAACGCTGTTTGACGACAATATCAGCACAATAAGAGCAGGTGGCATTGCAGGGACAAACAACGGGCGAATACAGAACTGTATTTCCGACCTCAAAATAAATATCAGAGCCGTAAAAAAGACCGTTGATGTGCGCATATATTACAGGAGCGACAAAGTAGAAGAAAAGCAGTCGGCAATTATTGGCGGCATAGCAGGCGTCAATAACGGAGTTATATCAGACAGTTACGCCATAGGCAGCATAGTTTCCGCAGGAGACGGCATGAAGTATCTTGGCGGCATAGCAGGCGACAATGTCGGCAATATTTTTCGCTCTTACTGCACAGGTAGCGTTGCTGCACAGGGCGAAGGCATCTGTTGTGCGGGCGGCATTACGGGAGCAAACAAGGGTGCGTTGGTCAACTGCGTGGCAATGAATCAGAGCATCACAGCCGAAGGAGAACCACGCAACGACTGTGGCGTGGGCGCATTAGCAGGCATGGGCAGCAACTATGACAGACATAAAAGTTACGCCCTAAAAGAGATAGCAATTACAGAAACGTACAAGATGAACCCGCCGAAACCCAAATTTATGGTAAGCAGAAGCGCCACAGAAGACGAGGCTTTTTGGCAACGTCAAATTAAAGGTTACGATATTTCGTTTGCTTTCGGCGCAGAGGAGGCAAAACCATGGATGTGGGACAGCGCAGCAAAGCGCCCGCGACTGTACTGGGAACCAATCGCAAACTGAAAAGAGTTTTCAGTTAGTTAGTAGTTATTAGAGTTTAGAGTTTAGTGAAATACAAATAAAAATAAAAATTCAATAAATTACTAATTACTAATTGCTAATTGCTAATTAAAAAAAGGTTTCAGCTAGTTAGTAGTTATTAGAGTTTAGAGTTTAGTGAAATAAAAATTCAATAAATTGCTAATTACTAATTACTAATTGCTAATTGCTAATTGCTAACGTGCCTTGATAGGATTTTTATAAGTTGTTAATTTCTTATCACTTAAATACTCATCAATAACATTTTTTTACAAAAATTTATTTGCAATTTGTGAAAAAACCTTTATCTTTGCAAAAATTTTTATTTATAATTCAATAACTTTAATTAAAAAAAAAGATGAAAAAATTAGTTTTAATTGCTGTATTAACAGTTAGTGTGCTAAATTTAGTTTCGGCACAGAACAATTACAAACCGTCGGCAGGCGACTTTACGCTGGAAGTGGGCTTCAGTCCGTTCTCAAGCACAGGTAACATCATTGACGGAGGCGAGTTGACCGGGTTCTACAATTTCACCGACCGTCTGGCTCTTAGCCTTGGCTTAGGGTTCAACTACGGCTCACAATTTTTTAACAATGGCGAAACCGGCGATGCTACCCGAAAAAATAGCACGTCAGGACTTACATTTAATTTGCAACCCGGTGTTGTTTATTTCCTTAGCGGGACGGCGCGTTTGGCGCCTTATGTTGGCGCAGGACTCGGAATTAGTTACACAAGTAACTCTGCTAAAGAGGAAGCCGGAACGCAAACGGCGAAGGTAACTAACCGTAGCGGCTCTAATTTCGCGTTTGGAGTTGGAGCATCTGTTGGGTTCAACTATTTCTTTGCCGAGCATTTGTATATAGGCGCAGACCTTGGATTGCAGTTTGCTAATGTCTCTGTCCCTAACGAAAAAGTCGTTTATAGCGGTCAGGGAGCGCCTTCGAGCCCTGCTGAAAGCAAAAATAAACAGGGCGCATTTCAAGTTGGCATCAGCGCCATGCCTCAGTTGCGTTTAGGCTGGACTCTCTAAAACGAAATATCAGTCTTACAGTTTCAAAAACAAAACAGCCTCATATTGGGGCTGTTTTGCTTTGTTTAAGTTAGAATAAAGACAGTTATTAGTTATTAGAGTTTAGAGTTTAGATATTAGATATTAGATATTATGTATCGGCAGTTCGTTTATAAAATCTGTGTCTTTATCATTTTTTTTACAAATGATTGAGCAGATTGAACATCTCCCAAATCACTATTCCTGCTGCCACGCTGACGTTGAGCGAATGTTTTGTACCGAATTGTGGGACTTCGAGGCAAATATCGCTCATCGTAACTGCCTGCTGCTGAACGCCTTTCACTTCGTTGCCAAACACTACAGCGTATTTTGTGCCTCTTTCTGCCTTAAACGCCGTCAGCGGGATACTGCCTGCAGCCTGTTCAATCGAAATAACTGTAAATTTCTGACTTTTAAGCATTTCTATTGCATCAACGGTATTTTCAAAATACTGCCAGTCAACTGAAAATTCTGCGCCGAGTGCGCTTTTGTGAATTTCGGCGTTAGGCGGAGCGCCTGTAATGCCGCACAGCAATATCTTCTCGGTCAGAAACGCATCGGCAGTACGAAACACCGACCCTACATTGTGCAAACTGCGCACATTGTCGAGCACAACTACGAGCGGGATTTTCCGTGAGTTCTTAAATTCTTCTATGCTAAGTCGCTGAATTTCTGAGGTTTTAAGTTTCCGCATAATGAATCATTCTATTTTCAGTTCAAAACTGCTCAGGGGCAAATTATAGTCGTTAAACAAATCGGGCAAAGCAGTATTTTCCCACGCATAACGTACAGAAACGGGCTGTAGAACTTCGGGCGCAAAAAACTCCAGATATTTTTCGCCCGTTGGTGATTTTTTCACGCTTTTTATTTCAACTTTTGCGCGATAATAAACCCCATCTTTGCCGGCTATTTCAAACAAATTATTGCTTTTGCTTTTAAAATGCAGATTTCCGAGCAATATTACGCTGTTGTTTTTCGCTTTTTTTATATTTAAAGTCTCCGGAACTGTATCAATATTGCGGAACAGTTTGGGCAGCGGAGTAAAAGAAATTGTGCATTTATTTTTGTAATTCTTTATCGCTATGTCAGCAAATCTTTTCCCTGCTTCCTGTTTGTTTTTAGGGTGAATATCATCGGTTGTACAAATATCTGATGTCATTATCATTGCTGTATTAGGCACATTAAGAGCCACTTGCAGTTGCGCATTTCGTATTTCCACACCTGAAAAATTGTTGCCGTAATTGAATGGCGCTATTTGGGCGAAATAGAAAGGCAGATTTTGGCTGTTCCATTTTTCGCGCCATTGGGAAATCAATGCGGTAAGCATTTCTCTGTAATACTGTGGATTTGCTGTGTTTTGCTCACCCTGATACCATAAAATTCCGTTAATTTTGTATGGTATAATCGGCGCAACCATCGCATTATAGAGTACGCTATGCTTGCTCGGTCCCCACTGTACCGGCGTAATTTCGGATGCGCCTTCGCGCAAAAACTCGTTATTTGCAAAAGCCTCTGCGGGTATCCAACTTTCGATATACGTTCCGCCCCACGCAGAGCAAATCACGCCCACAGGCAGGTTTATCTCTTTGCGCAAATTGCGTGCAAAGAAGTAGCCTATCGCGCTGAAATTCCGCATTGCTTGGGGTGTACAAACCTCCCAGGCGCCACCTAAATCTTGTTGCGGGAACTCCGCCGTACGATAATCGGTTTTAAAGAAGCGAATGTCAGGGTAATTGGTAGCGGCAATCTCCGCATCCATGTTGTCAATGCCCCAGTCGGCGCTCATCTCCATATTTGATTGCCCACTGACAAACCACAGTTCGCCTATTTGTACATTCGTAAATTGGATATGGTTATAACCTTGAATGTCAATTATATAGTTATCGAAACTGCCACTTGGAGTTTTTAGCAAAATTTGCCATTTGCCGTCGGCATCGGCTACTGTGTGCAAGGTTTTTTCGGGCTGCCAACTTGCTGTAAGGGCAATTTCCTCGCCTGCTTTGCCAAATCCCCAAACCGGAACTTCGGCGTTTTGCGCCAGCACCATATTGTCGCTGAAAATATGTGGCAACGACACCGCAAAAAGTTGGCTGGCAGCAATAGAAGTTACTAATAAAAAGAAAATTTTTCTCATGTGCTTATGTTTTAATTAGCAATTAGTAATTAGCAATTAGCAATTAGTAGTGAGTGAACTCCATCAGTTCCCTTTAACTTCTGAATTTGGATTCGGATTTGCCAGCCAGATATTATATTCGGCGATGATAATTTCGGCAGTTTTTTCGGGCAATATACACGATGTGTCGACCACGAGATTGAAGTTCTCCAAGTTGGAGCAGTCAGCGCCATACAGGTCTAAATAGCGTTTGTTTTCGCTCGTTTTGCGGGCAACGATGTTGTCGACAGCCTCCTGCACCGAATAATATTTTTCGCTTTTGCGCATACTGTCGCCGGCAATTCTGTTTGCCGAAACTTCCAAATCGGTCTTTAAGTACACTTTGAACGAATTCGGGATAAAAAACCAAGCCAGTCGGGAATCTACAATCAAATCGGTAGATTCGCTTAACGATTTTACAAAGGAGTCTATTTCATCATCTATTTCGGGGTGCGTCTCCGAATATTTGTTCAGTTCCAAGGTTGTCATTTTGTAGCGGTCGGCAATTTCGCGTTGAATTTTACCTGTGTATATATACTTGTAATTCAAGCGTTTGCACAGAACGGCAGAGACAGTCGATTTGCCGCTGCCCAAATCGCCTGTGATTGTTATGATGTTCAACATATTTCTTATAGTTAGTGGTTATTCAACAAAAAAAATTCTGCTCTGCTTTTTGTGCTATTGCTATCGGCAATGTT
This sequence comes from Prevotellaceae bacterium, assembly GCA_031271005.1. Lineage (GTDB taxonomy): Bacteria > Bacteroidota > Bacteroidia > Bacteroidales > Paludibacteraceae > WRGS01. The sequence continues at coordinate 8,659 of JAISWT010000160.1, forward strand.
AAAAATTTCTTTGCACGGCAAATTCGGCACAGCCTGCAAGCGCGTTTTTCAGTTCGCCGTCAGGGAAGGAGTCCAGTTCGGCAATGGCTTTGTCTTTGTAAATCAGCATCTTATCTATTGAATATTCTATGCCGCCATTGTCTTTGACAAACTTGATGATTTTTTCAATATTTGTATTATTCAAATCATTGGTTTTCAAGATATTAACAATTTCAGACTTTTCAGTTTCGGCAGCATTTTGGAGGGCGAAAATCAGAGGCAAAGTAATTTTCCCCTCGCGTATATCATTGCCCGTAGGTTTGCCTATATTTTTGTTTTCAGAATAATCAAAAATGTCATCTTTAATCTGAAAACATATACCGAGAAATTCGCCGAACAAACTCATTTTCAATGTTTTATGTTCGTCTGCGTCTACGGACAGGGCGCCCATTTTTGCGCACGAGGCAAACAGCAGCGCCGTTTTGCTGCGAATAATAGCAAGGTATTCGGCTTCCGAAATAGAGATTTGATTACCTTTTGAAAGTTGTGACAGTTCTCCTTCTGACAGGCAGATTCCAATTTCGGCAAGGAGCGTCATAATTTTCAGATTTTGGGTTCGCGAGGTGAAATGCAGCGCATTTGAGAGGAAATAGTCGCCGGCAAGCACGGATATTTTATTGTTCCACACCGCATTAACAGAAGGCATGCCGCGCCGTATCATCGTATCGTCCACAATGTCGTCGTGTATCAGACTTGCTGTGTGAAGCAATTCGAGCGCCACTGCGCTTTCAACGGTTGCGGCGTTGCACACATTCGCACACAATTTAGCCGCCAAAAGCACAATCGCAGGGCGCAGTTTTTTGCCGTTCTTTTGCAGTATGTGGCTAGCTATTTGTGCTAACAGAGCATTTTCCGTCTGAAAAGCGCTCTTGAAGCCCGCCTCGAACTTCGCAAATTCATCCCTGACAGGGTATTTTATTCTGTCTAAATTTGTCAAATCAGAATTTTTTAAAAACATTCACAAAAGTACAAAATTTTTATCATTCCCATGCTAAAAGGAATGATTTTTTTAAGACATTATTACTTCAAAAAACTGATATTTGGTTAACAATTATCAAAATTTTGTGTTGCAACAAAGCGGTCGGTCATTAACAAACGCAGCCTCATTTGCCACAACTTTTACACGTATTTATAATCCTTTAACTGTTTCTGCAATTGCTTGCGTGTTAGGAATATACGACTTTTAATTGTGCCTATCGGCAGTTTCATTTTCTTCGCAATTTCATTATATTTATAACCTTGCACATGCATTTTGAAAGGGACACGGTATGGTTCGGAAAAATTATTTATCTTTTTGATAATCTCAAGCATTTCGTAGCACGATTCGGGAGTCTGGTAATGGCTACTGTGCGAAGAATTTAGCAAATACTGTGTCGTAGTCAGGTCAACAACAGTATTGCTGCGCACAAGTCGATGATAATTGTTGATAAAAATATTTTTCATGATTGTGAGCAACCAGCCTTTGAAATTCACATTGTCTGTATATTTATCCTGATTATCGAGCGCTTTGAGAGACGTATCCTGCATCAGGTCTTCGGCTGCCTCGCGGTTGAGCGTGAGCGAAAAAGCAAAATTTCGCATGTGAGGTAGCATCGCAACGAGTTGTTCTTCAAATATTTGACGTTCATTCATTTTGGGTTTGTTTTTGTTTTGTTTTTTGGCAGTGTACAAATTTTATTGACAATAATTTTAAATAATTGATTATAGCAATATATAAATATCTGATAATCAATAAATTATATTTTTATATCAAAAAAACAGGTACAACATCTAAATTTAGTTACAAAGATAAATCAAAGTATTGATAAAAAAAACCAATTTAACATATCTGGAAATAGAAATAATCTATTAATAAAATAGTCAATTCGCAAAAAGCGCAATTTCATAACGGAGCGCAATTTCGCACGCGCCCGTCGGCATTTCGCTATTTGTTGGATAACATTGAAGCACAAAACGCCACAAAGGTACTGCATAATTCGCTTATAACAAACAATTTTTTACGGCGCATATATTCTTGTAAAAGACCGATTTTCATTTTGTGCGTTTGGAAAACTCACGCATTTAATGTAATTTTGCGTTCTCTTTTTACTCTGAAAATCATAATTCTTATGCTCAACAAACTCATTTTAGGCGACAATCTTGAAATCCTGAAAACCATCGACAGCGAAACGGTGGATTTGGTCTACCTCGACCCTCCGTTTTTCAGCAACCGCAATTACGAAGTGATTTGGGGCGATGAGGGCGAAGTGCGCAGTTTTCAAGACCGCTGGGCAGGTGGCGTTGACCATTACATAGCGTGGCTCAAAGAGCGGGTTGTTGAAATGCACCGAGTACTGAAACCTACGGGCAGCATCTTCCTGCACTGCGACTGGCATGCCGATGCTTATATCAGGGTGGAAATATTGGATAAGATTTTCGGGAAAAACAATTTTCGGAATCATATTATTTGGAAAAGAACCAATACGCCCAAAGGGTCGCAATTTGAAAACAAACAATTCGGCATTGCCACCGATAGTATTTTTTTCTATTCAAAGACAAACCGATATTTTTTTGATGATAAAACAGTGCGGATGCAAATTGGCGAAGAATTGATTGCCGAGAAATATCCTAAAACAGATGAAAAAGGACGATACTACGAATATCCGATATTACGTTCATTTTCCAAAGGCGCGCGTCCTAATTTAGTGTACGAATATGGCGGTTATACTCCGCCCGCTTACGGATGGGTTGTCAACAAAGAAAAATTAAAAGAGATAGACCAACGCGGCGATTTAGGTTGGAGAGCGAACGGACAACCGTTTAGAAAATTTAGGGTGTACGAAGATCCGGGCGTTATAATTAATAATTATTGGGACGACATTCTCCGTATCCAATCTAATTCTAAAGAATCCATAGGTTATCCAACCCAAAAACCGTTTGCATTACTTGAACGCATTATCAAATGTGCCAGCAACGAAGGCGACCTTGTCCTTGACCCATTTATGGGCGGCGGCACAACTATCGCCGTTGCCGACAAACTGAACCGCAAATGGACAGGCATTGACCAGTCGGTGCAAGCGGTGAAGGTAACGGAACTGCGACTGCATCAGCAAACCGATTTATTCACAGGCATTTACGCCGATTCATATACCTTGCAATTGCACAAATACGACTACGATACACTCCGCAACAAAGACGCTTTTGAGTTTGAGACTTGGATTATCGGGCAGTTTGGCGGCATTGCCCAAAAGCGGAAAGGCAGCGATGCAGGCGTAGATGGCATTGCCGCAAACGGTTCTCCAATACAGGTAAAACGCTCGGAGGGAATAGGCGTAAACGTGGTAAAGAACTTTTCGGTATCTGCCAAGCAATTCGACAAAACAAATTTTGAAACGAAAGTCAAATCAGGGCAGCCTGTTGGATACATCATCGCTTTTTCGTTCGGCAAAGGCGCGGTGCAGGAAGCCGCGCGGCTGAAGAATCAGGAAAACATCATTATACAACTCGTAACGGTCGACAGCATTATTCCCATATCCAAGAAGCCGAGTGTGAAGATAGAAGTAAATGAACTTTCGCGGGAAGCAAACGGCGTTCGCGAGATTGAGTTCCTTGTGAGCGGCGAAAGCCCGTCGGGCATAGAATTTTACAGTTGGGATTTTGATTACACCGAAAGCAAAGGCTTTAAGTCGTCTGTAATCAGAGATACCTGCGGCAAGCAACAACGCCAAATGAAAGCCGGAATTTATCACATCGCCGTCAAAGCAGTGGATAATGACGGATTGGAAAGTATAGAAACAATAAAACTGAAAGTGAACGGAAAGGTAGACAGGCAGTAGATAGTTTTTAGAAAATACAATTAGTATCTATTAGAGTTTAGATATTTTTTACGCCCTTAAAAAATTAACCACTAACCATTAACCACTAATTAAATAAGTCTAATTTTGAGAAATCTCCCAATATTAATATATTATGCAAAAATCCGACACCTTAATTATCGAGAGCGGTAACCTTCCGAAATACCCCAAATTTGTAGAAACTGTTCGTCGCGCGCCCGACAGGGGCTTCCGATTAAGTGAAAATCAGACAAAAACGGCGCTGCAAAATGCCTTACGCTATGTTCCTGCGGAGTTTCACGCCACGCTTGCGCCCGAATTTTTGGAGGAACTGAAAACGCGCGGAAAAATCTATGCTTACCGTTTCCGTCCCGAAGGCGATTTGCCGGCAAAACCCATTGACGAATATCGCGGCAACTGTATCGAAGGCAAAGCATTTCAGGTGATGATTGACAATAATTTGTGTTTCGATATTGCCTTATATCCTTATGAATTAGTTACTTACGGCGAAACAGGGCAGGTTTGTCAAAACTGGTTGCAGTACCGTTTAATAAAAAAATATCTCGAGCAAATAACAAACGAGCAAACTCTGGTGGTTGAAAGCGGACATCCGCTTGGGCTGTTCAAGTCAAAACCCGATGCTCCGCGCGTTATTATAACCAATTCGATGATGGTAGGAATGTTTGACAATCAGCACGACTGGGAAATTGCAGCGCAAATGGGCGTGGCAAATTACGGACAAATGACCGCAGGAGGCTGGATGTACATCGGTCCGCAGGGCATAGTACATGGCACGTTTAATACGCTCCTGAACGCCGGACGGCTGAAACTCGGCATTGCTGCCGACGAAGATTTACGAGGACGCCTATTCGTTTCCTCAGGGCTGGGTGGAATGAGCGGAGCGCAACCGAAGGCGGCAGATATTGCAGGAACGGTATCGGTAATTGCCGAAGTGGATTTGAGCCGCATAAATACCAGACATTCGCAAGGATGGGTGCAGAAAATATCCGACAATTTGCAGGAATGTTTTTACTGGGCGCAAAATGCGCAAAATGAAAAGAAACCGCTTTCCATTGCCTATCACGGCAATATCGTTGATTTGCTGGAATATGCCGAAAATAAAGGCATTAAAATAGACCTGCTTTCCGACCAAACGTCCTGTCATGCGGTGTATGAAGGCGGTTATTGCCCCGCAGGAATAAATTTTGAAGAAAGAACAAAACTTTTGACAGAAGACAGAGAAACATTTAAATCGCTGGTTGACAACTCTTTAAAAAGACATTTTAAAATAATAAAAAAATTAACCGAACGCGGAACGTACTTTTTCGACTATGGAAATTCGTTTCTTAAAGCAGTGTTTGATGCAGGCGAAAAATCTGTTTCCAAAAATGGAACTGACGAAAAAGACGGCTTCATTTTCCCGTCGTATGTGGAAGATATTATGGGTCCCGAACTTTTCGACTATGGCTACGGACCTTTCCGTTGGGTGTGCCTCAGCGGGAGACCCGAAGATTTGGAGAAGACCGACCATGCAGCGATGAACTGCATTGACCCCAACCGGCGCGCTCAGGACAGGGATAACTGGCTGTGGATACGCGATGCTCAAAACAATAAACTCGTTGTGGGAACACAGGCGCGAATTTTATATCAGGATGCTGTTGGGCGAATGACTATCGCGCTGAAATTCAACGAGATGGTACGCAATGGCACGGTTGGCGCGATAATGCTTGGACGCGACCACCATGACGTATCGGGAACAGACTCGCCCTTCCGCGAAACAGCCAACATCAAAGACGGCAGCAACGTGATGGCAGATATGGCTGTACAGTGTTTTGCGGGCAATGCGGCGCGTGGAATGTCGCTTGTGGCGTTGCACAACGGCGGCGGCGTAGGCATCGGCAAGGCGATTAACGGCGGCTTCGGACTGGCGCTGGACGGCAGCAAACGGGTTGACGAAATTATCCGCTCTGCAATGCTGTGGGACGTGATGGGAGGCGTGGCAAGACGGGCGTGGGCGAGAAACGCACACGCAATTGAAACAGTCAAAGAATTTAACGCCCAATTCCCCGAATATAAAATAACTTTGCCCGAATTGGTAAGCGAAGATATTATTAATCAGTTATTTACATAATAAAATATTTTAATATAAAAAAAAAGAATGACTTGCTGTCACTCCTTGCTTGTTTTACTCGGTCCAACGGGGGTTGGGAAAACCGAAGTTGCTGTGCGACTTGCGCAAACACTCGATTGTCAGATTGTTTCTGCCGACTCGCGGCAGTTGTTCCGCGAGATACAAATCGGAACCGCGCCGCCCACAGCGGAACAGTTGGCAGCAGCGCAACATCATTTCATCGGCACACATTCTATTTTTGACAGATACAGCGCCGGACAATTTGAAATTGACACAATAAAACTCCTGACCGAAATATTTGAAAAACAGAAAGTTGCGATGCTCGTTGGCGGTTCAATGCTCTATATTGACGCTGTGTGCAAGGGCATTGACAATATTCCGACCGTTGATGACGTTACGCGGACTTACTGGAACAATGTTTACAGGGAAAAAGGGTTAGAGTTTATCCAAAACAAACTGCGGGAACTTGACCCGAAGCATTTTAACGAGCAGGTAGACATCAAAAATGCAAAACGGATGATACACGCGCTCGAAATTTGCACAATCACAGGGCGACCGTTTTCGGAAATCAGAACAGGAAAAACAGCAAAACGCAATTTTAAGATTGTGAAAACAGGCTTGAATTTGCCGCGCAAAATTTTATACAATAATATAAATATGCGAGTAGATAAAATGATTGAAAACGGACTGACGGCAGAAGCCGAAAAACTTTATCCGTACAGAGAATTAAACTCCTTGAACACAGTAGGTTATAAAGAACTTTTTGACTGTTTTGACGGAAAAACTTCGCTTGAATTTGCAATAGAACAGATAAAACGCAACACGCGTCACTACGCTAAGAGGCAATTGTCATGGTTCAGGCGCGACAAAGAAATCACGTGGTTTGAGCCGCATCAACAGAACGAGATTTTGGAATTTTTGAAAAAACAACTGCACACTTAAAGTAACGGTACGGTAGCCGCTCGGTTATTTTTTCCCTGCGCAGCCGTTGGAAATTTCCTGCGCAGCTAATTTTTTTTTCTGCGCAGCTAATTTTTTTTCCTGCGCAGCCGTTTTTTATTGAGCGGCTACTCAAACAAAATTAGCGCTCGTTGTGTTCCATCTTGCCTTGCCGGCAACGGTCAAATGCCCCTGCCGGGCAGAAACACAAAAAAACTTTTTTTTGCTTGCGCTTAGGAAACCGGGGTTTTCAGGTTAATTCTTTTTTTTTCTGTTTTTTATTTGTACTTTTGTTGCAAAATAACAAGATAAAAACGACTTGCTATGAGCGAAGAATTATTACAACGAGATTTAATTGCAAACCCCGAAAAAATTGGGAAGTGGAATTTCTATAATATCGGCGCAACTTCTGTGAAAGCGTTAAAGGAGAACGGTATCATTCGCAGTATAGATTATGGAAAATTTGAAAACAAAAAGCCCGATGCTTTGCTTGTACAAAAAAAGAATGTTGTCGCAGTAATTGAGTACAAAAAACCGTCTGAATTTAACACAAAAGAAAAGCAGGAAAAAGCAATAAAACAGGAATTGGAAGTTGCTCAAAAACTTGATGCCCCTATTTTTATTGCTACCGATACAAAAGAAACTGTTTGGGTAAATGCTGCTACAGGAAACAGAATTAAAGACGAAAGCGGCAAAGAACTGAAAGAAAATTTTGATCC
>JAISWT010000065.1 GCA_031271005.1 Prevotellaceae bacterium
TTAAATATTTTTTACCGCAAAGAACGCAAAGGATTACGCAAGGAACGCAAAGATTGTCCCGCCAAAGTGGGAGAATAATATCAAATAATCAATTTTCAGGAGTTCCCGTTTATAAAAAAAAGAGGCTATCTCAAGAAAAAATACTTTTGAGACAACCCCAGGTTTAAAAAACACCTACATTTCCCGATGTGGCGGTTGTTTTGGCAGAAAAAAGAAACGAAAACGATATATGCAACTGTTTTAGGAATATTTAAAGGGAACTCCTAAAAATTGCTTATTTGTCGTTGGACTTCATTTTCAAAATGCTCATTTACGTCAGTAAACTGCGCTTTTGAAAACTTGTCCACCTAAAATAATCTAATTTTTAGAAGTCCCCTAAAGCAAAAAACAACATGAAAAACAGGGTTAGAACCCGCAATTAGCATAATTTATAATATGGTTAAAATAAAAAGCAACCGAGCAGGAAAGTTTGTCAGCAAATTGAAACATTTTTTATTTGTAGCATTATGTTCATTCGGTCTGTGTATAATTCCTATCGGAATACTGTATACGATTGCAGGAAAACAGGTCGACAAAATCTACCCTGTGAAAAGCGAGGGCTTGACAGAACAGTTTCTATCCCAAAATCAAATTGGATATTACAGTCCGAATGTTATTAAAATATTTGGAATTGAACTTTACAGAGCAAAAAAAGGAACATTCATTTATAGAGCCTACAATACGGATAAATATCTGGCTATAAATCAGGCAACAATAGATGAGTACAAACTGCGTCCCGATTTTACATTTTGGCAGCGTTATGGCATTTATATTATTTTAATTCCATTGCCATTGTTAGTAGCGATTTTTATCACATTTCAAACTGATGATGATAACTATTCAGGTGATGCAGATATTGATGTACCTGATGATGAACGGAAATATAACGGAATAGAGATTGATTACAGCCACCAAAACAGCAACGAAATTATGTTTTAAACTGTACAAATACTCCGTGCCACTTGAGATCTTGCAATTTATTATCGACAATGATTGTATTCCCGATTTGGCGCTAAACTCAATTCATGGAACAGAATACGGCAAGCTACTGCTGCGCAAAAACACATGGTTTTTGACACGGTTTTTTCAGCCCGATTTGTTTAACAGTAATCTTTTTGAAACACTTTCATACGATTATGAATAATGTTTTTTTTTTAAAAATCATGATAAAAAAAATAATTTTTACAATTTGTGCTGTTGCAGTTTTTGCCGCATGCAGTTTGGCAAATAAAAAAGAAAAAACAGAGCAGCAACAAAATCCCATCGGCGAATATAAAATATTTGTACTCAACGATGTAGCACGTGAAGGGAATCCCGACATTTTGATTGCGGTTGCCGCAGATACTGTGGAAAAATACCGACCCGAAGGAGGCTACCTGTCAGCGATAAATGCCTTTCTGGTGCAGCGCGGCGACTCCAACATCCTCTTTGATACGGGAATAGGACAAAAACTCGTGGAGAACCTTAACACATACGGCGTTGCGCCCGAAAACGTGCATACAATTTTCATCACGCACTGCCACGGCGACCATATCGGCGGACTGCTGGCAAATGATAAAGCGCTGTTTATCAACGCTAAACTGTACATCAACCGCATTGAATACGATTATTGGCTCAAAGAACAGAACGCGCTGTTTTTGAAGGTAATAGACAGGTACAAAACGCAACTCGAAATTTTTGATATTCAAGAGGCAGAAAAAACACTCTTGCCGGATATTCAGGCAGTTGCCGCCTACGGACACACGCCCGGACATACGATGTATCTGCTCGGAAACAGCGCTAAAACGCTGATTTGGGGCGACATTATGCACCTTTTGCCCATTCAGTTTGCGCACCCAGAATATTCGGTTACTTATGATGTGAATCCGGAAGAGGCAGCGCTAACGCGGTTTAAAGCAATTACTTACGCCATCAAAAACGATGCGCAAATAGCAGGAATGCACATTCCAAATAGCGGATTTGTCGGCAAATTGAAAGCAATACAGCCCGAAAAAAGTTGGACGTTTGAGTATTTGGAAAAATAATAAAATAAAAATAAATATTTAATCAGTAAAAAAAGATGTCAGAAAAAATACATTGTTTGATTATCGGCTCAGGTCCTGCGGGATATACTGCGGCTATCTATGCGGCGCGTGCCAACCTCACGCCTGTGCTTTACGAAGGAATGTTGCCGGGCGGGCAACTGACCGCCACTACCGACATTGAAAATTTTCCGGGCTACCCTGACGGAGTTTCGGGAATGCAAATGATGGACGATTTGAGGCGGCAGGCAGAGCGTTTTGGCGCCGAAATACGTTATGGTTCAGTTACTTCCGTCAACTTTGCGGCAGCGCCATACATAGTTGTGATTGACAACGAAACAGAACTTGTTGCACACACAGTGATTATCGCCACCGGCGCCAGCGCAAAGTATCTCGGCTTGCCCGACGAGCAGAAATACGCAGGTTCAGGAGTGTCGGCGTGCGCGGTCTGCGACGGCTTCTTTTACCGAAACCGCGTTGTAGCGGTTGTAGGCGGCGGAGATACGGCTTGCGAAGAAGCAATTTACCTCGCAGGACTTGCAAAAAAAGTCTATATGATTGTGCGCAAAAATTATCTGCGTGCCTCTACAATTATGCAGGAGCGCGTTATGCGGCACGAAAAAATTGAAATCCTCTTTGAAACAGAAACACTGGGTTTAACGGGAGACGGAGTGGTGCAAGGTGTTGATGTAGTGCAACATAAAGAGACTCCAATGGAGACGAAACAGCATCTTGAGATAGACGGATTTTTCCTCGCAATAGGGCATAAGCCCAATTCCGAAGTCTTCAAAAATTGGCTCGCAACAGACGAAGTAGGCTACATTAAAACGCTCAACGGGACACCGAAAACCGCAGTTGAAGGCGTCTTTGCCGCCGGCGACGTGGCAGACAGCAATTACCGACAAGCAGTTACAGCAGCCGCAAGCGGCTGCAAAGCCGCAATAGAGGCAGAAAAATATCTAACACAAAAAAGAATTTGCAATGCCTGAATTAGCAATTAGCAATTAGCAGTTAGCAATTCTCAATTCTCAATTAACAATTCTCAATTAGCAATTATTAAAAGCCTTAGCAGGAAAAAAATATGACAAAAAAAATATGACAAAAAAAACATTAAAAAAAATAAGTATTTGTGCATTTATTGTCGGCATGCCTTTGCTTGTTTCCGCTCAAACGTTTCAATTTTCTGACAGGGAAAAATTGAGTTATGTTGCTTCCTACTCGTTAGGATTTATCTATACTGAGGTTGGAGACGTAACCATTCAACTCGAAGAACTCGCAGCCCTTGGGCAGTATCGCGTGCGCGGCAACGGCAAAACGCGAAAGTTCTACGACAAAGTTTTTCGGGTGCGCGACTATTACGAAACGCGCTTTGAAGTGGCGCCGTTCAGGTCGCTGTTTTTTCACCGCAACATAGACGAAGGCGGCTACAGGATGAAAAACACCTACCACTTCAACTGGGCAGATAAAACAGTGCGCGGGCAAATGCAGCAGCGGCAAGACTCTGTCAAACCGTATTATTTGGCAATGAAAAACGGCAGAAACTATTCCGATGTGTTTACCTGCTTTTACAACTTTAGAAATCAGAATTTTACAAATATTCAAAATGGCAAAACCTTTTCGTTCTACTTCATCCTCGACAACGAATTTTATTCAATCCAATGTGTTTATATAGGCAAAGAAGTACGCAGAAACAAGAAACTCGATGCAAAAATCAATTGCCTGAAATTCAGTTTTGAAGTAGTGGCAGGTGAAGTATTTACAGGCAAAGAAAAAATCACGGTCTGGATATCAGACGATGACAATCACGTACCCGTTGAATTTGAATTTCCAATAAGGATAGGACGGATGCGAGCATATTTGCAAAGTTACGAAAATTTGCAATGCCCGCTAAATATTTTGGAGACACAAAAATAAAGCAGCAAAAATTTTTATAAAAAACATAAAAAATTATTATATTCCAAAAAAATATAGTAATTTTGCAGCCGAAAAAAAATATCAAACATATTATATTATCAAGAATCAAAATTATTGTTCAAAAACCAAAAATAAACTTTAAAGGAGGACACAAACCATAGCAAAACAGTTTATTCCGCGACAGCGACGGGTGGTAGTACGTGAAATGCCCAATCGTATCAACGAAAAAATAAGAGGGCTTAAAGAGGTTCGTCTCATAGGCGACAACCTTGAGCAGGGCATATATACATTTGACGATGCCATACGGCTGGCTGATGATTTAGGGCTTGATTTAGTAGAAATTTCGCCGAATGCAGAGCCGCCGGTTTGCAGAATCGTTGATTATCAGAAATTTCTGTACCAGCAAAAAAAGCGCGAAAAAGAGCAGAAAGCAAATGCAAACAAGATTATAGTAAAAGAAATTCGTTTCGGTCCGCAAACCGACGAACACGACTTTAACTTTAAGTTGAAACACGCGCAGGAATTTCTCAAAGAAGGAAACAAAGTTAAAGCATACGTTGCTTTCAAAGGACGCTCAATACTGTTCAAAGACCAGGGCGAAGAACTGTTGGCACGCTTTGCAAAAGCGCTCGAAGAGTTGGCAAAGGTCGATTTCAGACCGCGATTGGAAGGGAAACGTATGATAATGTTCCTTTCGCCGAAAAAGAAAGCGTAAAAAAATGACAGGTTTCGCATTATCTGATTCAGATTACAGACAAACAGAATCAAGGTCGTTTTGTGCGCCAAATGTAACTCAATAGAATATTTATTACATTGAATTATAATTCGCAGATTTTTGTACACAAAAAACAGTAAATAATAAAAAAAATTGATAAAATGCCAAAAATGAAGACCAATTCCGGCGCTAAAAAGAGGTTCACCCTTACCGGAACAGGAAAAATCAAACGGAAACACGCTTTTAAGAGCCATATTCTGACTAAAAAAACGAAGAAGCAAAAGCGCAATCTTACACACGTTTCGATGGTGGAACGCGCAGACGTAAGAGAAGTGAAATCTTTACTCCGTTTAAAATAAAAAAATTGTTTTCAAGTTATTAATCGAAAGGATAGCCCAGAAAGTGCGAAAACGAAAAATTTCGCCGCTAACTTTCACAAAATCATTTTTAAAAAAATTATGCCACGTTCAGTAAATCACGTTGCCTCGCGCAACAGAAGAAAAAGAATTTTATCACTAACACGCGGTTACATTGGCGCGCGGCGCAATGTTTGGACTGTTGCAAAGAACACTTGGGAAAAGGGTTTGTTGTATGCGTTCCGCGACCGCCGCAACAAGAAGCGCAATTTTCGCGCCCTGTGGATACAGCGCATAAATGCGGGAGCGCGTCTGGAAGGACTGTCATACTCGCGATTGATGGGCGCTCTGCACAAGGCAGGCATCGAAATTAACCGAAAAGTCCTTGCCGACCTCGCAATGAACCACCCCGAAGCCTTCAAAGCTATTGTGCAGAAGGCTAAAAATTCGTGAAGACGAATTGGAAATTGAAAATCTGATTCAACAGCAGTGATTAAACGTGAAAGAGCGTTTGAAAAAAACTGAGTTGAAACCGAGGGAATTGAAAGTGACGTTTTATATAACGCAAACTCAATGAACCCTCTTTATTTTTTTTAATAAAAATATCAGGCACGCTGATTTAATGTAAAATATTTCAACCAAATATTTAATATTAAATTCTAATGTCTGTATTTTTTTTTATAATTAGCGCTGATTTTAACAATATTTAGAAACTTTTAATCTAATAATATAATGACGAAAAAAAGAAATTTAATTATGTTGATTTGGTTGTTGATAACAAGTTTTTGTTATTCGCAATCAAGCGAGTGGATGTCGTACGACAATGGTGTTTATTATGACAAAACCAGTTTTGACGGTACAAGAACTGTCTCAACTTATGATATTGCCATAAAATACACCTCCGAAGACATCCTAACGCATGGATTTACAGAAATCCATGCTGTGAAAATATACAACTCGCCAAGCCCGCCGCCTAAGAGCGTATGCGTAAAAATATGGCAGGGAACAAATGCCGCCACCGAAGTTGTGTCAAAAGCATATACTCCCGTTGACGGCTGGAATGAAATTGCTTTGGACGCAACGTATTCGGTCGATGTTTCTCAGGATTTATGGATAGGAGTGCGCTACGAGTCCAATAATGCAGCGCATCCTCATGCTTGCATGGACGCCTCTTTGGATCATCCGGGCAAGGGCAACTTAAAACGCCCGATTGTAGATGGAACGCCGGGAGCATGGGTTGCCGAAGTGAATCAACTTGGCGACTGGAACATTCAGTTTCTTGCGGACGGTTTTCAGACGCAGGAATCGGAAATCCTGCTCAAAGCGCCTGTCGGCACTTCGGAGAATGCCCTGTTTTATCACAACGGGCTGATTTACACCGCCAACTGGAAGGAAGAGGTAGGTCGTTTGCACGCATATCAACAAATGGGAACAAATTTGAGTCTTGTGGACGAGAAATACATCACAGGATTGCCTGCGCTGACAGGCGCTCCCAATTTTTACGGCTTTGCCTCCGATGGCGACAAACTTTATGCAATTAATCAAACAAAGTATATCTATGTTATTGACTTTAACACTTTTACCTTGCAGGAAACGATAGAAGCGCCGTTTGACGAAATCCGGGGAGGTCCGGTTACTATCGCCTACGATGCAGGTTTAGACGGCTTCTGGTGCTCGTACCTTTACCAAAAGGATGCTGTTTTTATTAACAAAGACGGAACGCTCTCGGATTTGACCCTGAAAGGCGGCGCTAAAAACATTATGGGCTTGGCGTATGATGATGTGAGCGCCGGAGGTCCATATTTATGGGCGTCTACAGGAAACCATTCGGCTGATAATTATGCCAAAGCAGGACGATGGAATTTGCAAACCGGAGTATTTACCGAAGACATAAAAAACATTCCTGATATTTTGGAAAATCCCACCGGCGAAAATTATATGGGTTCAATTTATTCGTATCAGGATATACATACCGGAAAACATGTGCTGGCAGGCGTTTGGGCGTCTCAGTCTCTTGTGTTTGCTTATGATTTGCATAACACCTTCGATTTGCAATCTCCGGCGCAAGTGAGCCGTTTTTCGCTTGTGCCTGAGGCAAATGGCGAGTTGGAGGCGACACTGCTGTGGAAAAATCCGACAAAGAAAATAAACGGAAGCAGTTTGGACGATTTGACTGAAATAAAAATATATCGCGATGACCAGCCTGTACATACAATACCAAATCCAACGGCTGGAGCAGAACAGACATGGACAGACAATGCTTCGATTTCCGAATCAAAAGTATATAGTTATAAAATAGTCGGGGTAAATAGCGTCGGCGAAGGACTGCCTGCTATTCGCAGCTCTTTTGTTGGTCAGGATATTCCGGGCAGCGTAAGCAACCTGATTCTTGTATGGGAAGATAATGCGGGCAAATTGACATGGGACGCTCCCGTAAAAGGCGGCAATGACGGCTGGATAAATCAAAACGCCTTGACTTACACAGTAGTACGTCATCCCGATAATCTGACGGTAGCCGAAAATATTGCAGAAACATTTTACACTGACAATTCCATTCCTGTCTTAAATTTGTATTCTTATACGGTAACAGTTAAAAACATACAGGGAGAAAGCAAAGCTGTTACTTCAAATACCGCTCCTTTGGGCGTCTCAATCCCTGTGCCATGGCGGGATAATTTCAGCAACGAAGATATGCTTGCTTTATGGACAATTATTAATGCCAATGAGGATTATGATACGTGGAACAATAATATTTACAACAGAGAAGGGTCGATGCAATGTGTTTCGTGGGGAAACGATGACTGGTTGATTTCTCCTGCAATAGCGCTTGAAAGCGGAATAAAATACAATCTGCGCTGGTTCCATAATTTCGTTGGAACAGAGGACACGCAAAGTCATTATGAATTAAGCATGGGCAAACTTCCAACAGTAGAAGGTCAAACAATATCTTTAGGCTCTTACGATGCGCCGGCATCAGTAAATGACTACGAGCAAAAAGATATTGAAATCACCGTTGCCGAATCAGGAAATTACCATTTTGCATGGCACAGTTATGACAGCCCTTCGGAGAACGGCTCAAAAGGCATTTCTATTGACGATGTTTCGGTGGACTTCCTCGATGCCGTAAATCTGTCGGCAACCGCTATTGCAGGTCCAACAGAAATAAATGCCGAAACGGATAACCTGTTTACCGTAACGGTGAAAAACGAAGGATTTACTTCTGTCGATATGTTTGAGGTCAGTTTGCTGGTATATACAGATGATAATGTTATGGTTAAAAAAGAAACAGTTACCTGCTCGGAAGTCTTAAATTCGGGAGAAGAAAAGAACTTTCCTTTTTCGTTCAATACGTCTGCCGTTGCTGACCTTACCTTCAAAGGAGCGGTAACAACAGCAAGCGACAATGATGCTTCTAACGACACGACCCTTGCCTGCTTGGTAAAAGTATATCCAAAAGACAATGTGAAAGTACTTATCGGCGACATGGAATCGTGGGTATATCAACAACTTACGCCTTTTAATTGTTTTTACGAAAAAAATGCGGCTCAATCTATCTTTTATGAAGACGAAATAGGAACATCGGGCGTTATCAATGCTTTGGAATATTATTATTCTGCCCGCCCGGGAGAATCTGTGTTGAATAAACCGGTGCAAATCTATATGGCAATCACGCAAGAGGAAGATTTGTACGAAGGATGGGTTACAAAAGATACGGTTTTGGTCTATGACGGACTGCTCAATTTGCCCGACAACAGACAAAGCGTAACTATTTACCTTCCAAAACCGTTTGTATATACCGGCGGAAATATTATGATTTACACAGTCAGTTCGGATACAAAATCCTATTACTCGTTTACTCAGTTCCAATGTACAAACAGGGACCGTTTCAGGACACGTGTAATTGCCGATCACTACGCTCCTTTCGATTTTACCCAAACGGGGCGTCTATTGGAACTTACGCCTAATATTTCTTTTATTATAAACAAAAAAGGCGCTTCGATAAGCGGAACAGTTACAGACGGCAATCAAAGTCCGATGGCAGGCGCAACTGTAGAAATAGAAGAAAAATCGTGGAGAACGGTTACGGATGCAGACGGAAAATATGAATTTGTTTTTGTGCCGAAAAATATGGACTGTACGGTTATTGCTTCCAAACCCGGCTACAGCGCGGATACGCAAACAGTTACGATGTATGAAACCGAAATTGTTTCTGATTTTACATTAACCGCCTGCGAAGTCAATCCTGTGAAAAACCTGAATGAAACCCTTTTCACGCCGGAATGGAGCAGCGAAAAACATTCCTCTTTGCAATGGGAGCAACCCGATGACATCGAAGGCAATTCGGTAACGGGTTATCGCGTGTATGTAAACCACGAATTGAAAGCAAAACTGCCAAACGATACGTTTTCATACCTTTATGCAGTTTCGCAGGGTAATTATGTTTACGAAGTATCAGCGGTATGGGATTCGGGCTGCGAGTCAATAACGCTGTCCAAAGACGTAGAAGTTGTTCCCGACACAGTCATCAGGGAATATCCTTTCTTTGAAGATTTTGAGTCCGGAGAAAAACCGGCTATCTGGAAAGAACAATATTTGCAAAACAATTTGGACTGGGAAATAATATCCGAAAGATCAGATACGGAAAAGACTTTTATGCCTCATAGCGGTCAGTTTTTTATATCTCTTTACGATGAGATACGCTACATGAGTACTACCCGTTTGATAACTCCAATGTTTGATTTCAGTTCCCTGCCTGACCCGTATTTGAGTTTTTGGCATATACAGGCGCTTTGGGGAACTTTTGACAGAGATATTTTAGTTCTTAAATACAAAAACACTCCGGAAGGGAAGTGGAAAGAACTGGTGGAATATGATGAGGATATCGAATCGTGGAAAAAGGAAGTGATACAACTGCCAGAACCGAGCGCTACTTACTGGATTGCCTTTGAAGGAATTTCAAAATATGGTTATGGAGTGATGCTTGACGATATAAAAGTATCGGATATTAACGGCACAACAGCCATTCCGCAAGTTGAACAGGAGGGAACTGCCACTGTTGAAATATTTCCAAATCCGGCAAGTACAACGCTGACTGTAAGAGGGGAAAATATCGAGCAGGCAGAGATTTACAATATGTTAGGACAGATTGTAGAAACAGTTCGTTTTCAGGGCGAACATCAGCGTAACATCAGTGTAACAGGTTACGAATCCGGGGTTTACCTGCTAAAAGTGTCCAACAGGAGCGGCGAATTTGTTACTCGGCGCGTTCTTGTTGCGCATTGATGACAGACATAGTTTCTTCGCCCGACTTGCCGTAACACCGACAGGTCGGGCGAAGTTTTTTTCGCCTTTGCCACAAGTACACCCTAATAATTTCCCCCAAAATTTTCACAGGACACCCAAAATGGCGTCTTGGAATTTATAAATAATTGATTTGTAAATATTTACAAAATTAAAGAAAGAAACGTGTCAAAGTCAGGAGTTGTCAGTTTTTATTAAAAATTTGCGTTATCTGTGTGCCCTTAATACTCCTTTTTTTCGTTAGTGTAAAAAGGTATATACCTTTCACTCAAAAGGTATATACTTTTCACTCAAAAGGTATATACTTTTTATTCAAAAGGTATATACCTTTTACTCAAAAGGTATATACTTTTTATTCAAAAGGTATATACCTTTCTATTGCTGTCCGCTAAACATTTTTTTGCTCAAAAAAATCAGGGCTGATTTCTAAAGATTGAAATCATCACGGCAAACGGCTGAAAGCCGTGCAATCAATAGCGCAGGACAACGTCCTACGGAACAGAACGCGCATAATACACAAGCCCCAACGGGGCTTAATCAATATGGTAACAATATAAATATCAAATAATGTGGAATATGATTAAGGGAACTCCTAAAAACTGCTTATTTGTCGTTGGACTTCATTTTCAAAATGCTCATTTACATTAGTAAACTGCGCTTTTGAAAACTTGTCCGCCTAAAATAATCTATTTTTTAGGAGTT
>JAISWT010000207.1 GCA_031271005.1 Prevotellaceae bacterium
CGCTATGATAAATCAATAATCTCTCCTGACTTTGCCACAGGGACACCCAAAATGGTATCCTGAAATTTATAAATCATTGATTTGTAAATAATTATAAAATTAAAGAAAAAAACGTGTCAGAGTCAGGAGTATTTTGCACATTGTCTTTTGTCTTTATTCTTTTTTGATTAATTTTGCGGATTTAACATTTCATGGAAAATAAAAATGACAGACAAAAAAACATTTTTTCCGGCCGAATGGGCAAAGCAAGATTTTGTGCAAATGACTTTTCCGAACAGCGACACCGACTGGGCTTATATGCTCGATGAGGTCAACGAGTGTTTTGTGCATATTGCATACGAAATAGCAAAGAGGCAGAAACTGCTTGTGGTGTGCAAAAGTGCAACCCAAACAGGCAATTTGCTTAAAAATTGCAATTTATCAAATGTTGTTTTTTTTGAATGTGCAATAAATGACACATGGGCACGCGACCACGCAGCAATAACCGTTGTGGAAAACGGGATACGAACACTGCTTGATTTTACTTTCAACGGATGGGGATTGAAATTTCCTGCTAACCACGACAATCTTATTACAAATCAATTAGTTAGCAAAAATATATTCGGAAAAAACACGCTGTACAAAGATTGTCGGAACTTTGTGCTCGAAGGAGGCAGTATTGAAACAGACGGAGAAGGTACAATGCTGACAACCGAAAAATGTTTGCTCTCCGAAAATCGTAATTATTTGAAAAAGAAAGAGATTGAGGACAAATTGAAACTCTTTTTTGGAGTTAGTCGCATTTTGTGGCTAAAAAGCGGCTCGCTGAAAGGCGACGACACTGACAGCCATATTGATACTTTGGCGCGGCTGTGTCCGAATGATACGATTGTATATGTAAAGTGCGGGGACAAAAATAGCGACCATTTTTTTGAACTGCAAAAAATGGAAACCGAATTGCGCAACTTTCGCACGCTCAATGCCAAGCCCTACAATCTTGTGCCGCTGCCGCTGCCCGCTCCCATTTTTGACAGCAACGCCAACAGATTACCGGCAACTTATGCTAACTATCTGATTATAAACGGTGCTGTACTTGTGCCGGTATATAATACGCAAGAAGATGAAACAGCATGTAGCAGGTTGCAAGAGCTGTTCCCCGACCGCGAAATTGTAGCCATAAACTGCCTGCCGCTTATCAAGCAACACGGCTCGCTGCATTGCCTCACCATGCAATTCCCGGTTTGCCCCACCTGAAAAGCGCTGATTCTGATTGCGCAGTTAATTCACGGGGTCTTCAACTGTCTGCTGTGCAGCCGTGTCAGTCAGGTTCTTTTCAACAGCCTGCTGTACTTCCGCTTCGGTTAGTGCGCCTGATTTTACAATATCATGTTTCAGTACGAAACGTTTGTAGTACGAAAGGCAAATCTGTGTTAGCGGCAGCGCAATTATCATTCCGATTATGCCCAGTAGCGAACCCCAAACCGATAGCGCGAGCAAAATATATGCAGGACGCAGCCCGGTAACTTTGCCCATAATTTTTGGGGTCAGAAAAAAATCCTGAATAGCCTGCGACACAAGATAGACCACCACAATCGCAATCGTTATTGAGAATATTGTTTGCCCCGTTTCGGCACACCGCAGCAACCCCATAACAGCCACCGGAGGAATGGAAAGTACCTGCATATACGGCACAAGGTTGCAAACCCCGACAAAAATGCCCATCACAATGCCCAACGGCAACCCGATTATAAGAAAGCCAACCGACATAATCACCGCCACGCACGCGCCAATCAGTAACTGTCCGCGAAAATAACGGTTCATAGTCATTCCTACATCGGTTAGAATCTCAGACGAAATTTTGCTGTACTTCGGCGGGAAAATGTTGAAAATAGCATTAGTGATACGGTGATAATCAATCATTATGAAAATCATGTAAAGTATCGCTATAAATGATGCAAAAAAACCAATCAGCACACTGAGAGAGCCTGTAAATATCCCCCAAAGTTGTGGCGCTATCTTCTGAATCGCCGATTTCACTCCCTCGTTGCTCAAAAGTTTCTGAACATCAAAGTTCTGAAAAGTCTCTTCGAGCCACTTCTGTACCGAAAGAGGCAAAATGGTAGAAACATTAACATTCTGAGTGTAATTTTTTACCAAATCAGAAACTTTTTCCAATTCCACAGCCATTACAGGTTGCAGCACAAACACCAAGCCTGTAATTACTCCGACCACAAGCAACAGCGTGATTATCACCGAGATAATACGGTTCTTTATTCGCAACTTGAACTGACAAAACTCCACAATCGGGTTCAGAATGTAAGCAAACAGCCAACCCAGTAAAAAGGGCAGCAAAACACCGCTCAACTGTCTGAGCAGCAAATAAATACACACAACAATCAACGCTCCGAAAACAATGCGAGCCACGCGGTCGAAAGTTATCAGATTATTGAGTTCAACTGTATTTGTATCCGTTTTTTTTGGCATAGAAATAAAAATTTCCTTATAATTTACAAAATTAGAGCAATTTTTGCAGATTATCAATTCTTAGGGCACGGGGTCGTAACCACTGCTGCCCCAGGGATGACAACGTGCCAGACGCCGCAAAGCAAGCATCCCGCCTTTTAATGCCCCATATTTACGAACAGCCTGTATCGCATACTCGGAACAGGTAGGCGTGTATCTGCAACTTGCAGGCTTTAAGGGCGAAATGGCTGCACGATAAAAAAAGACCGGCAAAAGCACGATAGTATTGATTAATTGTCTCAAATTGTGCATCCTAAATAAAATTTTTCTGCAAAAATAATAAAAAAGAACAAATAAAAAAGAATATAGAACATAGAACATAGAACATAGAACATAGAATATAGATTTAACCTTTTATTATTTAGCAATTGAGAATTGAGAATTGAGAATTGAGAGGGCAGACACACAGGGCGCGCGTATTTGGGGGCGGCACACACATATTCGGGGACGCCCCCATTGAAACCGTATTCGCCCCGAATATGTGCGCCCCTACAACGCACAAATGATGATGAACGTGGGGCTGTCTCAAAAATTCAAGGTTACCACAAAGAACACAAAGAATAGATGTTGAAAACCAGCGCTTTGTGTTCATTGTGAAAAACTTTGTGCCCCTTGTGGTAAAGAAACTTTGACTTTTG
>JAISWT010000211.1 GCA_031271005.1 Prevotellaceae bacterium
CGCTATGATAAATCAATAATCTCTCCTGACTTTGCCACAGGGACACCCAAAATGGTATCCTGAAATTTATAAATCATTGATTTGTAAATAATTATAAAATTAAAGAAAAAAACGTGTCAAAGTCAGGAGAACATAGAACATAGAACATAGAACATAGACAAAAGACAAAAGACAAAAGACAGTTTTTTTTAGAAAACAATGTAAAAATAATTCTCAATTCTCAATTTCTAACAACTGATAACTGAAAACTTGCTTCGGTTTTGGCGCGTGTATTCGTGGCAACGTAAAATTTTTGTACTTTTGCGGGAAATTTGTTATTCCTAATTTTAAAATTCATATCTTACAGTGATTAATATAGAGCAACTTACGGTGGAGTTTGGGGGGTCGCCTCTATTTGACAATATCAGTTTTTTGGTCAATCGGAAGGAAAAAGTTGCCCTTACAGGTAAAAATGGTGCGGGCAAAACTACTCTTTTGAATATTGTTGCGGGTTTGCAGCGTTCCTCAGGCGGTCGCGTTACGTTGCCACGCGGCGCTACAATTGGTTATTTGCCGCAACAGATGGCGCACGATGAGGGTACAACGGTGATGCAGGAAGCCGAAAAAGCGTTTAAACATGTTACCGACATGCAAAACAGGATTGACTGCCTGAACGCCGAACTTGCATCGCGAAATGATTACCAAAGTAGTGATTATCAAAATCTTATAGCGGAGATAGCGGAACTTTCAGAATATTATCATACAATAGAGAATAATAATTTTGTTGCTCAAACCGAAAAGACGCTGCTTGGCTTGGGCTTTGTACGCGGCGATTTTGCTCGTCCGTGCAGCGAATTTTCGGGCGGCTGGCGGATGCGTGTGGAACTTGCAAAAATCCTGCTGCAACATCCTGATATTCTGCTACTTGACGAGCCAACCAACCATCTTGACATTGAAAGTATTCAGTGGCTGGAAAATTTTTTGATAACATCGGGGTCGGCGCTTCTACTTGTTTCGCACGACCGCGCTTTTCTGGATGCGGTAACAACACGCACCATCGAGATTTCGCTCGGCAAAATTTATGATTACAATGTTAATTATTCCAAGTATGTAGAACTGCGTGCAGCCCGCCGCGAGCAGCAAATACGCGCTTATGAGAATCAGCAAAAACTTATTTCCGATACGGAGGATTTTATTGAGCGGTTTCGCTACAAGGCTTCAAAAGCCGTGCAGGTGCAAAGTCGCATCAAGCAATTGGAGCGTACAGAACGCCTTGAGGTCGATTTGGAAGACAATGCACGTTTGCGCCTGAAATTTCCGCCTGCTCCGCGCTCTGGAATTATCCCCGTTGAAATTGAAAATTTGACAAAAAAATACGGCGAGAAAACGATTTTGGAGAATGCAAATCTGATTATTAACCGTGGCGAGAAGGTTGCTTTTGTAGGCAAAAATGGCGAGGGAAAAACTACGCTTGTACGCTGTATTATGGGTGAGACAGACTTTTTGGGCAAACTCAAACTTGGGCACAATGTAAGGATAGGCTATTTTGCTCAGAATCAGGCGAGTTTGCTTGACGAGGATTTGACTGTTTTTGAGACTATAGACTTTGCGGCTACCGGCGACATTCGCAGTAAAATTCGCGATATTCTTGGCGCGTTTATGTTTGGCGGCGAGGCGTCGGACAAGAAGGTGCGGGTACTTTCGGGCGGCGAGCGCAGTCGTCTGGCGATGATACGTCTGTTGCTGGAGTCTGTGAACGTGCTAATCCTTGACGAGCCGACCAACCACCTGGACATGCGCTCCAAAGATGTTCTCAAAGAGGCGATTCGCGCCTTTGACGGTACGGCTATCATTGTTTCGCACGACCGTGATTTTATTGACGGGCTTGTGAGCAAGGTTTATGAATTTGCCAACCGTCAGGTGCGGGAAAATATCACCAGTATTTACGAATTTTTAGAAAAAAAGCGGATTGAGAATCTCAATCTCCTTAAACCCTCTCCCCTGCCCTTTTCGTCTGCGAATAAAGACGAAGATTTTCCGCTTTCGGCAGGCAAGGAGGCTTATCAGCAGCGCAAAGAACTGACACGACTTATAAGGAAGGCAGAAAAAGACCTTGCTGCTGCCGAAGGTCAAGTAGCCAAAATAGAAGCAGAAATAGCGGCTTTGAATGAGGACTTAAACAAGCCCGAAAACGCCTCTGCCCCCGATTTCATCTTAAAATATCAGGAAAAGCAGCGCGAATTTGAGCGCCGATTTTACGAATGGGAACTGATGAGCGAAAAAGTGGAGCAATTAAGGGACAAAAAAATAAACGACTAAAATTTAATTGAACGTTGTCAGTTGTTAGAAATTGAGAATTGAGAATTGAGAATTATTTATTGAACATTGACGGGCAAATTTTCATTCTATCTCTTTTCTATTTCTTTTCTATTTCTCTCAAAAAATCTATTATTTTTTCTATCTCTCCGTAAAGCGGTCGGTCGTGTATCAGTGGTGGGAAGTTTTTTCGTACATTCTGATACAGTTTTTTCGTTTGCGGCGACAGGCAATTTTCTATTTTCAAGCAGTCAGTAGCCTGCGCCAAAGCCATCGAATATATTGCCATCACTTCAAATGCATTGTCAATGACCTGTTTGGCGATGAGTGCGGAGTTTGTTCCCATACTCACAATATCCTGATTGTCGTTATTGTTCGGTATTGAATGGATATAATTTGGAAATGCGAGGGTCTGATTTTCGGCAGTAGTAGAAGTGGCTGTGAATTGTGCAGCCTGCAATCCGTAATTTACTCCGCGAGTACCCAGATTGAGAAAGGGCGGTAAAATTTCGTTTATTTTATCGTGGCAAAGATAATTAAATTGCCTTTCTGCCAGCATTGTAAGTTTGGTAACAGCAATTTTGAGTTTGTCCATTTCAAAAGAAACATAGTCGCCATGGAAATTGCCTCCGTGGTACACGTTTTGTGTTTGGTAATCAATAACAGGGTTGTCGCTTGCCGAGTTAAGTTCGTTAATCAGCACATTTTCAGCATTTTGCATCGTGTCAAAAATTGCGCCCAAAACTTGCGGCACGCATCGCAAGGAGTAATATGACTGCACTTTTTTTGTAAAATATTTTTGCTCCTTACTAACATCCTGATACATAATGTTTTCCCGTTTTTGCAAACATTTACTTTCGGCAGCAATTTCGCGCATTTGTCTCGCAATTTCTCTTTGGCCTCTGTGCAGTTTTGCAGCGTTGAGTGGTTCGGAAGCAAAATCATCGTAAGAATTTGTAATTTCGTTTATCCAAACAGATGTAAGTACCGCACAATCGAGTAACTTTTTGGCGTACAAGAGATTGACGAGTCCAATTGCGGTCATAACCGAAGTTCCGTTTGTGATGGAGAGGCCTTCGCGGATGAAAATTTTCATAGGCTGCAAGTCATTGATTTTAAGTACTTTGTCAGTATTTTTCCACTCGTTGTCGCAATGCGCTTTTCCTTCTCCAATCAGAGTTAGTGCAATATGTGCCAACTGCACGAGGTCGCCGCTTGCTCCTACGCTGCCGTGCCGTGGAATGAACGGATAAATTTCGCGGTTCAGAAATTCCGTAAGCAACTCTATTACAGAGATATGCACGCCCGATTTTGCTTGCAGCAGGGTTTGCAGTCGCGCCAGCATCGCCGCACGCACATACAGGTCGGGCAAGGGACTGCCGGCGCCAGCGGAATGGCTGCGAATGATATTATATTGTAACTCAGTAAGTTGCGCGTCATCAATGCGATATTGCGCCATCGGTCCGAAGCCGGTATTGATGCCGTAAATTATTTTGTCGGCGGCAAAGCGTTTAAGAAATTCGTAAGATTTTTCCACTTCTTCTTTGGCGTCATGCGAAATTTCTACTCTCTTTTTGGAAAAAACAATATCGTAAAAATCACTTAAACTTAATGTTCTATCAATCATATTTATATAGCCTTTTAATTTTTTGCAAAAATACTTCTTTTTTAAATTTGCAGCAACATTCGGTATTGCTAATTTAATACAGAAATAAAAAACAGTTTTCAGTTTTCGGTTTTCAGAAAATACAATTAAAAATAGTTAGTAGAGTTTAGAGTTTAGAGTTTAGAGTTTAGTAAAATACAGAAATAAAAAACAGTTGTCAGTTTTCGGTTTTCATAAAATACGATTAAAAAATAGCGGTCAGGGGAAAAAAGAAAGGTTGTCTCCCGACAACCCAATCTTTAATTTAACCTTAAATCTAATACCATGAAAAACACAGTGCAAAAGTACAACAATTTTATGTTATAAAACATATTTTCGGACAAAAGGCGTAAGATTTAACTAAATTTAACATTTTGATATTTTAACATTTAATATAAATCGCTCATTATCAAGACGTTTATATTATCTCTGTTTTTTCGTATCTCTTATTATTTTTAGTGCGTCTATGACGCTTATTTTTTCCCCGTTGATAAATGCGATTATAAATGCGTCAAAATGCTTTTTCGTTGTCTGCGTATGTATTTCCTGAATTTCGGCATAGTCAGCAGTATTGCCCACAGTGTATTTGTACCACTGATTTTCTTCGTAATAATCAACGTTTTTCAGTCCGCCAAAGGCAGCATTGTCTGTTGACAGTTTTTTACGGCTTGCCAAAATTTGCACTTTGAAAATCGGCAAATTTGTATTTGAAGTGTTTTTTTGCGCTGTTTGCTGTTTCGTATTTTCTATACCGGATTTATTCCGGGCGCTGTCAGGGTTGTATTTGCTTGCAGTGAGTGTATCTGTTTTTACTTCAATAAGTTTGGGGTCTTTGGCTGTTGGTATTCCTGAACGTTTGTCAAAGTTGTATTTGTAGGTTGCAAAAGCGTTGTATATACTTGTTGCTAATTGTTTTTGCCCTGCTTTTGAGGCGAGAAACTGTTCTTCGCTCCGGTTTGAAATAAATCCTAACTCAATCAGTACCGCCGGCGCTGCTGTTGCGTGCAGCACCCAAAATCCTGCCTGCCTCACTCCCCTGTTGTAGCGGTGGTTTTTGCCGAATTGCTGCTGAACAGCAGACGCAAATTCTATACTTTGGTCAATAAATTTGTCCTGCATAAACTCAAACATAATGTACGAGTCAACAGAATGTGGGTCAAATCCTTTGTATTTTGTTTTATAGTCGCTTTCGAGCAAAATTACGGAGTTTTCGCGGCGTGCTACTTCAGTGTTGGCTTTGGTTTTTGCCAGCCCTAATGTGTAGGTCTCTGCGCCGTAGGGCTTCGAGGAGGTATTTGAGTTGGTATGAATGCTGATAAACAGGTCGGCGTTGTTGCTGTTGGCAATGTCGGCACGCCCCTGCAAGGGAATAAAAATGTCCTTTTTGCGCGTATAAACCACTGCTACATCAGTGAAATTTTCGGCTATCATTTTTCCCAATTCCAGAGACACGGCGAGATTAATGTTCTTTTCTTTGGCAAAACTGCCGACAGCGCCTGAGTCGTGCGCACCATGCCCTGCATCAATCACGACAGTGAAAATCTTTTTTTGCGCATAAATATTTGAAAATGAAATACTTATAACACACAAGATAAATATTGAAAATATTCGCAAGTAAATTCTTTGAGTTTTCATTTTGCTAATAAAATTAAATATTAGTTGTTAGTTATTAGTTATTAGTTATTAGTTATTAGAGTTTAGAGTTTAGAGTTTAGAGTTTAGAGTTTAGATATTAGAATGGAGTAAAAAAATCTTTATTATTACACAGAGTGGCATAGAGTTTTTTTAGTAGTTAATGGCTAATGGCTAGTACTTTTTCGCCTCTTCGTGCTAATTGCTAATTGCTAATTGCTAATTAACCAATAACTATACTCTAATAACTAAATTTTGTCTTTGTGGCAGTTTTTTGCAAAATTACATCAATATTTTCAGTATTACAAATTATCCAAAGAGGATTGCTAAAAATCAGGCAGTTAGCAATTAGCAGATAGCAATTGAGAATTGAGAAATGAGAATTGAGAAATGAGAATTGAGAATTGAGAATTGAGAATTGAGAAATGAAGAAATTAAATCCAATTACGATTTGCTAATTGCTAATTGCTAATTGCTAATTGATTAAACTCTAAACTCTAATAACTACTAACTAACTGAAAACTGATAACTGAAGACTTTCTTCACGCTTTCTTTCCTTTTTTGTAATACTTTTTTCATATTGCAGGGGTATTTTTGCCGCAGTTAAAAATAGTATTTTTTTTTAATTTTAATTTTTAAAAACTGTTTATGAACAAATTCAAAATTTTTTCAATTATTATTATCGGTTTGTCATTGGCGATTTTCACAGGTTGCGACAAAAACGAGCCTGCCGATGAGCCGAGCATGGACGGGTTGGTGTTCAACGGCAACGAAATAGGAAACGGCGACCAGGATTTTGAAGTGAATCAGCATTTCACGCTCAAACGAGGCGTTTACATTCTCAAAGGTTGGGTTTACATCAACGATGGCGCCTCTGTGAGTATTCCTGCGGGAACGGTTATCAAAGGCGACAAGGAGACTAAAGCCGCCTTCATTGTGCGCAAAGGCGGACAACTAATTGCGCAGGGCACTGCCACAGAGCCAATCATTTTCACCTCCAATCAACCAAAGGGACAGCGGAAACCGGGCGACTGGGGCGGAATTATTATCTGCGGCAGAGCGCGTAACAATCAGGGAACAATGGAGATAGAAGGCGGTCCTGACGCGCCACACGGAGGCGCTGATGATAACGACAATTCGGGCGTGTTGAGTTATGTGCGCTGCGAATTTGCGGGCTTCCCGTTTGCTACCGACCAGGAAATAAATGGTATAACCTTTGGTTCTGTGGGCAGAGGCACAAAAATTGACCACGTTCAAGTGTCGTACAGCAATGACGATTCTTTCGAGTGGTTCGGCGGCAGCGTTGATGCCAAATATCTGATTGCGTATCACGGTTGGGATGACGACTTCGACACAGACAACGGCTTCTCCGGACGCCTTCAATTCCTGCTCGCTGTGAAAAATCCGCGCATTGCCGACCAGTCCGTCTCCAACGGCTTTGAATCAGACAACAATGCCAACGGCACAGAGCAGCAGCCTTTTACCTCAGCAGTTTTCAGCAACGTTACTATTGCAGGACCGATGGCGCAGGCAAATGACTTTGCAAACACCACCGACTACATCAACGGTGGCGGCTACAACCCACAAAACGGCTCGCGCTTAGGTGTTTTTCAGACGGCAATGCACATACGCCGCAACTCTAAACTGAACTGCTTCAATTCCGTTGCAGTAGGCTTTCCTGTGGGATTATTGCTTGATAACGAGAAAGGTACAACGCAAACATGGGCAACGCAGGGGCAACTCAAACTTCAAAATCTGTATTTTGCAGGCATGATTGTGCTTGGGTCCGACCGCAATAAGAGTTTCAAAGACTTGCTTTCTACCGATGGAAAGACCGACACCGAAGGCGCTCCATCGTTTTCATCAACATTTTTCAACGCGCAATCGTCTAACAGATACTACGAAAATGCCGCCGACTTGCACCTGAACAGCAGTTGGAAGCCCGCAGCGGGAAGCCCGCTAACCGCCAAATCGGGACTGTTCACTGATAATGCGCTTGCAAGCGGTTTTGAACAAGTGGATTATATAGGAGCATTCGCAAACGAAAACGACAGTTGGGCGAGCGGATGGACAAACTTTGACCCTCAAAATACTGAATATTAATTTATACCGACTCAAAAAGTGAAGATGCTGCTGAAATTACAGACAGCATCTTTTTTTTGTTGTCTGTTGTCAGAGTTTTGATTTTTGCAAAAGATACTGAAATATTTTTTGAAAAATGAGGCTTCTGACAATTAGCAATGAGCAGATAGCAATTGAGAATTGAGAATTGAGAATTGAGAATTGAGAATTGAGAATGAAGAAATGAAGAAATGAAGAATGAAGAAATGAAGAAATGAAGAAATGTTTTTGAATTGAGAATTATATTCAATTACGAATTACGAAATGTTTTCAATTTCTGAAAACTAATAACTAAACTCTAATAACTAAACTCTAATAACTAAACTCTAATAACTGAACTCTAAACTCTAATAACTGCTAACTAACTGAAAACTGATAACTTTTTAAGAATAATTTTGTAATTTTGCGGCAAGAACAGTTTTTTGCTTTTCGTTTGCACGATAAAAAAAATAATTGAAAAATCCATTTTTTTGGAAATCCTGAAAAGTTTAGTTTTTTTTTCGTGTCAAACGGACAATTATTTTTTCATAATTTTGTTTCAATTTATTTTTCAATGCCCAACAGGTTAATATTAATATTTTTTTTGACTGGTTTTTTTGCTGTCTCCATGCTTTCGCAAGAGAAGACGGATGCTGACAGTGTTGCTTTTAGCGAGGGAAATCATTTATTGAAGTCAACTCACAAAAATTATATTCTTCCGTCAGTGGAAGTCCTTGGGCTGAATACAGGCGTCTATCTGTTCGACAGGTTTGTTCTAAAAGCCCAGTATGCGCAAGTTGACTGCCAGAGCATTAAATTCAATCTGCGAAACGGCTTTGTGTGGGACAACGACCATTTCTCTACAAATCTTTTCTGGCACCCTTATCACGGTAGTTTGTACTTCAACGCTGCGCGCTCCAATGGACTAAACTTTTGGCAATCAATACCTTATGCCATCGGTGGCAGTTTAACTTGGGAATATTTTGGAGAAAACAAGCAACCCTCCATCAACGACTTGATAGCCACGCCAATAGGCGGCATTGCAGTTGGCGAAATGGGTTATCGTGTTGCCAATATTTTTATAGACCAAAGCGCAACAGGGCTTGAACGCATTGGGCGCGAATTGATTGCGGGGCTAACTTCGCCAATGACCTTTGTTAATCGCCTAATCAGTGGCGACTTGTGGCGGTACAAACCTGCAAGCGATGAAAGTATGCGCCGACCGCCGTTTCTGCTGAACATTTCGGTAGCAAACCGCTTTTTGACCGACCTGAACAACAATCGCAGTAATTTCAATATGATGCTTACCACGCAAATAGTTTATGGAGAGCATTTTATAAACGACTTGCGTAGCCCTTACGACTTTTTTGCGGGGAATATTGATTTGAATATTGTGGGAAATCAACCACTTGTATCATCTGCCAGCATTTTAGGGCTGATTTGGGGGCAGGAGTGGCACAAAAAGGGTAGCGATTTTCTGACCGGCGTTTTTCAACATTTTGATTATTACGATTCCAAACCGCTCAAAAACGGTGCGAAACAATTGTTTGAGTTTGCAGAAACCGCATCCTTTGGCGGCGGGCTGCTTTATGCAAAAAAACAAAAAAACTCTGATAACTATTGTCTCGCAGGCGGCGCATTTGCAAATCTGGTAATTCTTGGCGCAAGCGAATCGGACTGGTATAACGTGAAAGACCGCAATTATAATCTGGGAACAGGTTACAGCATCAAAATCAATGGAACGTATTTTTTCTCAAAACAATGGTATTCAGGCATTTCGATGAAATATTACCATTTTTTTACAGGCAACCGACAGGCAGTTAAAACAGAGGAGTCGGTTGATATGACGAGCCTTAATTTGAAGGGCAACGAGGGAAACGCACGATTGGCGATGATTTCTACCGACATCAATTTTATCGCTACAAAACATTTTAAGATAAGTGCGAACCAACAATTTTATCTGCGCAATACGCACTATAAATATTTTCCAGATGTGAAAACAATATCTACCGAAAACAAACTAATACTGACTTATATGCTGTTTGACATAGGAAAGGAAAATCTTAATAAATGAAATTATGAAATACGAAAATATCAGAGAAGAGGAACTGAAAAACAGCGTTGCTGCCGACTTTTTTCCAAAATTAGACTGTACGGGAATTGTTGGCAATATTGATTTTTCGGTAAAAATTAAACGTGCCGAAGCGTTGGATTTTGAAGACGAATATCTGCTTTGGGCGGAGGCGGAAGCCGCTTCGTCTGATGTTTTGGTAATGCTCACGCAGTTGGTTTTGACCATCGGCAAATCAAAAACATTTAATAAACATCTGCCGCCCGCGTTTCTGGGCTGCTTCGACTGCGAAAAAATCGCGTTCATTCCCTACCACGATATACAGCATATTTTTTACCAGAACGATTTTAACTGGAACGTTGCGTCTTCAAACCACGACACAAAAGAGTTTAAACAGGTTTACGAAAAGGTAAAAAGCATCGTCGAAAACGACATCCCGTTTGAAACTTATCTGTTTTATTTTGAAAAAGATGAGAAAGATTTAAAGCGTTTTATCCGCGA
>JAISWT010000052.1 GCA_031271005.1 Prevotellaceae bacterium
AAAATCCATATACGCTTGACATATTACGAAAAAATAAAATATTGCGAGAATATTTACAAGGCGTATATTTAGAGCAAGATATTTATAATAAACTATGGCTTCATTACGAAGATGATGGATTATTTAATCTTCTGAAAAACGCGCCAAATAGAGTTGATCACTTATGGTTACTTGTTGACAGTACAAGTGATGCTGCTAACAGGGCAATTTACTTAAGCCACAAAGAGCGTTGCCGCCCACCTTATATAGCCCTTGACACAAAAGGAAACTTTTGGACTGTTACAGAATAAATCTCTGTGAAATAATCCTTTATGTCGTTGAAAAGAAAGCCGCCGCAACCTATTTTTCCATTTTCAAAGCCGCATTAAAACAGGCTTTTATTGACGGCTATTTGACAGTAGATTTATCTGCAAAAATCAAAGGCATACAGGAACAGGAAAATTCCGATTAAGCGAGTAAAAGGAAACTTGTTTATTTTTTCGAGCGTGAGGAATTTATTCAAACGCGCCGCCCTGTTCTCTGCGCTCACAGGTTTGCGGCATTGCGACATTCAAAAAATGCAGTGGAAAGAAATACAGATTGACGGCGAACAAGCCCGCCTCAACTTCACGCAGCAGAAAACGAAAGGCGTTGAATATATGCCCATTTGACTTCGTCTTCTTCCTTCGCACCTCACCAAAGCCCAAACAAGTTTGTCCTTTGGTTTCGGTTTGTCGTCATTTCGCCGCAGGCGTTGGAACTTTGCGGCAAGCCGCGCAAACTCGAACAACTTGTTTTTGAAAACCTGCCCGACCCTTCTTTAACTCCGTTGATTTTCAATTCTCGCCTACTCAAAAAGTGGCTCGAAAACGCAGGAATAACAAAGAAAATTACATTTCATTGTTTTCGGCATACATTCGCAACCCTGCAATTTTCGTGCAAGGCGAACACAAACCGAACTTGTTCGAGTTTGTTGAGCCGCAGCCGAAAATCACGCGAAGCGTAATTAACCAACGGCACAGACAATTACACCGTCAGCAAAATGTTAGGTCATACCAATGTAAAGACCACCCAGATTTACGCGAAAGTGGTTGATGAAAAGAAAGAAAAAGCAGCGCACGCCATAAAATTGAAAATCAAATAAATAAACGGCTATTTTTACATTTTCTGAAACTCACGCGACGAGCAGCTCATATATTTTTTTTAAATGCGGCAAAGCGCGATTAGTCGTAAAAACTGAAATAAATTAGACAGTAGTTTGCGAAAACGATGTATGCTGTGTGAATTATTGACCTTTTCACTATATAAATTTGAGCCGCTGACATAAACTTCATATCCTAAAAAGCCGTACCTTTGCACTTTAATTTCTAAATATTTTTAAGATGAAAAGAACAGTTTTTATTACGGGAGCATCTTCGGGAATGGGGAAAGCCGCCGCAGAAAAGTTTGCCAATGAGGGATTTACAGTTTATGCCGCAGCCCGAAGGGTAGAAAAAATGAGAGATTTGCAAAATCTCGGAATAAACGTTTTGACGATGGACGTAACCGACGAACAGTCAATGGTTGACGGCATAACGCAAATTCTTGAAAAAGAGGGCAAGATAGACATTCTTGTGAACAATGCGGGCTACGGCGAATATGGCGCAATAGAAGACGTGCCGCTCGAAAAAGCCCGCTATCAGATGGAAGTAAACGTTTTTGGCGCAGCGCGGCTGATACAGTTGGTTTTGCCCGCAATGATTGAAAACGGATATGGTAAAATTGTGAATATCACGTCAATAGGCGGAAAAATCGCTTCGGCTTTCGGCGGTTGGTATCACGCGAGCAAGTTCGCTTTGGAAGCGTTGAGCGACAGTTTGCGCAACGAAGTCCGTACTTTCGGCGTAGATGTGATTGTCGTTGAGCCGGGCGGCATCAAAACGGAATGGGGCGACATTGCGGCAGGCAATCTTCGCAAAATTTCAGGCACAGGACGTTATGCAAAATCGGCAAACAGTTTCGCCGATATGCTGACAGGGGTTAATAACTCGATAGGCGAAACAGCGGGAACGGAACCAAAAATCATTACCGACCTGATTTACGAAGCGGTTACGACTGAACAGCCCGAAACTCGCTATTCGGCAGGATTTATGGCAAAAGAAATGCTCGAAATGCGGAAAAATCTTTCCGACAGGGAATTTGACCGATTGGCTCATCAACAGTTAGGAATGTAAAACGATGAAAAACATAGCCGTCATATTATCGCTCATCGTTTTGCTTTCAATGATTGTAGGCGCGGTTATTTACCTGTCAAACAGGTTTGCGCTGTTTTTTCCGTCGGTTTCGCATAAAGTTCTGATGTGGGGATTAGTTGCAGTTATGACAGTTGCTTTTACAGGCGTTCTTGCGTTCACAACAACCGCCAATCCTGTTGGTAAAGCGGTGTTTATGTTTGGTGCTATTGTCGCCACGCTGTTTATTTTTACGCTGTTGTCGGTTGCTGTTGTTGATTTGTTCAATCTGATTTTCAAGTTTTCTCCGCAAGTTCGCGGTATGTTTGCGGTAATTTTGTCCGCAGTTCTTACCGTTTATGGAGTTTGGAATGCCTATAATTTGAAGGTCAGGGAAGTAACAATTACTGTTCAGGGACTTTCTCACGAAATCAGGGCAGTCCATATATCCGATTTGCACTTGGGCAATTTTCGCGGCAAAAGGCAGTTGGAAAAAGTTGTTGAAACAATCAACAAACTCAATCCCGACATAGTTTTCAATACAGGCGATATGTTTGACAGCAAGGCGCATTTTTCAAAAGGGAACGATGTGCTTGCGGCGTTTCGCAAATTGAAAATGCCGCATTATTTCGTTTACGGCAACCACGATGAACACGTAGGCTTGAACAATGTTGTTTCGCGAATGAAAAACGCCAATGCCACAGTTTTGCAAAACGAAACGGCACGCTTCGGCGAATTGCAAATCATCGGGCTGAACAATATGCTCGCCAACGTAAAATCGTTTGATGTGCACGCAACGGATACCTCGCAAACAATTGAAAATGCTTTGAACAACATAAATTTGGAAGACAATTTGCCGACAATAGTTTTGCATCATCGCCCCGATGGAGTAGATTATATGCAGCAAAAAGGCGCAAATCTGTTATTGGCGGGACATACGCACGCGGGACAGATTTTTCCGTTCACTTTTATTGCAAAATGGATGTTCGGCTATAATTCGGGACTTTACAAATACAAAACAATGGATATTTATGTATCGGAAGGTGCAGGAACAATATTTGCGCCCGCACGGTTAGGGACACGCAGCGAATTAACGCTTGTCAGATTAGTACCGAAAAATTTTAAGGATAAAAAGATATGAAAGAATATTTGATTAAATATTATTTGAGCGAGTTCCACGGCACTGTTACAGGTTTGGGGGCGGGCGTGATTTTCCTGATTGCGGCTGTTTTGCTTTGGAAATTAGGCGCATCGCAGGGACTGTCGCGGGGCATTGCATACGCTTTGATTGGCGGCGGGCTGTTTTTTACGGTTGCCTGCGCGGGCGTTTCACTGCATAACAGAAAAATGATTCAAAATATTGAACAGCAAGATATTACAAACAATTCGGAAACTCAAATCTCTGAAATCGCGCGAATGGAAAACGTGATGAAATCCTCATACACAGGGGCTTTAATTATGTTTTCGTCTTGTGTGGTAATTGGTTTGCTGTTTGTTTTGGTCTTTCAGGGAAACTTAACGATGAAAGGTGTCGGGCTTGGATTGTTGCTGTTCGGCGCATACGGACATTTTACCGAAGCATTCTCAATGAAAAGAAACAGAGATTATCTGAACGAACTTAAAATGTTGAAATTCAATAGTTCGCTTACAATCAATACCGTAACGGTAACAGAAGTATCGGATTTGGTTTGCCCTTGGTGCTATATCGGCAAGTCGTTCTTGGACGAAGCGATAGAGCAACTGCCCGATGTGAACGTACAAGTAAGGCGCATTTCGTATCTGCTGCGGGACGACATTCCCGAAAACGGCATTGATTTGATGCAATATATCAAAGAACAACTTGGCGGATATAACCGCAAGGAAGCGCATCACGAGGCAGCCCTGAAAACACGAAACGCAAGGATTGCAAATTACAAATGGCTTGCAAACCCGATGAACGCCCACCGTTGCCTTGTATATGTGCGCAATACGCTCGGATGGGAAGCGGAACACGAGGCGCTTGGCTGTCTGCATCTCGCTTTATATGAAGACGGTAAGAATATTTCAAGCGTTGAAAGTTGCGTTGAAACTATTGCCGGCGTGAAAGGCATAGACACTGCGGCAGCAATGGAAGCCTTGCAGAGTAATGCTTTTGTACAGGACGTTTTAGACGAATACCACTTTGCCCGACAGCAACTCAATGTACAAAGCGTACCTCATTTTCTGATTGAAGCCAACGGGAAAAAGGCGGAACTGAACGGCGCAGTAAATGTTGAGCAATGGATTAAAACAATAAATAAACTTCTATGAATCAGCAAAATATCCTTTTCAGTTGCGAGAAACAGACAACGCATATTACCGAACAGGTTGTTTCCGAACACGTTATCACTTTTGTTGTGTCGGGAAAGGTTGAGTTTCAATTTAATAGCGAAACACTATCGCTTTTTCCAGATGATATTATTCTTATCCGCAAAAATCAACCTGTGAAAGCAACTAAATTCCC
This sequence comes from Prevotellaceae bacterium, assembly GCA_031271005.1. GTDB lineage: Bacteria > Bacteroidota > Bacteroidia > Bacteroidales > Paludibacteraceae > WRGS01. The sequence goes on from JAISWT010000052.1 coordinate 4,672, forward strand.
TGAAAATCAATATGAAGCGTGCCGAACGGTAAACATTTTTCTCACGCAGGAAATCATTCGTAATTATGCTACTCACAACGATGTGCCGCAACAGCCGATGTACAAAGGCAAACCATTTATTTCGCTCGGCAACGACCGCTTTCTAAAAGCATATTTCGCCTCTCTTACGCCGTATATTGAACATACAGAACGTTTTACGGCAAAATTACTTGAACTCAAAACCACCGAAATCATTGAATTACTACTCGCCAACCGATTGGAAATGCAATCTTTCCTGTTCGATTTCAGCGAGCCGTATAAGATTGATTTAGAAAAGTTTATGAGCAATAATTATATGTTCAATCTACCTCTCTCGGAATTTTCACGACTCACAGGCAGAAGTTTATCAACATTCAAACGTGATTTTAAGAAAATCTACGCCGATACGCCCGAAAATTGGCTGCGCAACCGCCGTTTAGACGAAGCGCAATATCTGCTTACACAAAAACACAAACGCCCGACTGACATATATTACAGCCTTGGTTTTGAGAGTTTTTCGCACTTTTCAGCCGCCTACAAACAAAAATTCGGCACAACACCACGCGAAGGTAGATGAGAAACGAATGATAAAGACTAAAATACTTTTTTTGAATTTTACAAATTAAATATATAGTAATATGAAATCAGAAACACAAAAAAAGTACTTCGTTAATCGAAGTCAATGACATTTTAGAAGTATTAGAACAAAACAATTTTTCAAATCAAAAGCAAGTTGAGTTATTGCAAATTCTCAATTTTGCGTTGTACAAAAAGAATTATCCGCAAGACATTTGCGGTTTAATAGACCGCAAAATACCCTTGCTCGAACAGGCAGAACACACAGCAAACGCTGCCTGTCCCAAAAGTCCCCAAATTCCTCATTGTCCCAACTCTTGCGGGGAAATTCAGGGTGGCACTGCAAGTATCAAAGTCCG
>JAISWT010000078.1 GCA_031271005.1 Prevotellaceae bacterium
ACTTCGACATCAGTGTAAATGCAGCCACCCACAGCGGCAAAATCGTGGGTACGTACACGGGCGCGATACCGCTCAACTGACGCGACACGAACGAAGCAGAAAAGAGAACATCGAGCAAAGCAAAAAAACCGCTTCCACAAAGGGGCGGTTTTTTTTGGTGTATTGATTTTCGTTGAAATTTATTAGTCTCTCCTTAAAATAGAAATATATATTTGATACTGAATAGAATAAACTAAAAAAGTTTGCATATTTCACCCCATTTTCGTAGTTTTGCACTTTAAAAACTGGAAAAATATGTTAGGAAAATTGCCTGTTGCTGTTTGAGCAAAATTTACAACCTGTTTTTAGAAAAATTTAGCTTGTTAAGGATTTATTAATGAATGCATTATCATCAAGATTTCTCCGTTTTAGTTCTGCAACTAAAACAGGTATAATATCTTTTCGCAGGCCTTTAGGATGTCGCGCCAAACGAAGTATGTATTTTATGTTTTGAGATTCGGACATAATATTTTATTTTTTCAATTCATCTTTATAAACACTGTAATTTGTTGCAGCGGCATAAGCGGCAATTTTTCGTTGTGGAATTTCAAGTATATCAAAAAACACTGTTTTTTCTGTTTCTACTTCTGCTTCTTTGGAATGATACTCTAACTCTTGCGGAATGATAACACTCTTTTTGAGTGAGGTTTTTTGGTAATCAATAGTTCGCACAGGATTTGGAACATTAAAATATTGTTCTAAATTAGTCCAGTCATTATTTCTGATTGTGGCAATATCACGCAAATAAAAACTTACCCAACTATTACCAATCTTGAAATTCGGCTGTACAAGTTCTAATTTTTCTTGCGAAATTTCTGCATATTTTTCGTCTAATTCAAACCCAATATATTGTCGCCCTAGTCTTTTTGCTGCAATTGCAGTTGTTCTATTGTATCAGACATAACTTTTGGCGAAATATTATTGCCTTCAGAATCAAATGAATCATCATTGAAATCATCAACAATCCAAACATATTTGTTTGTCCCTTGAATTGAAATTTTCATTGGAACTAAATGAACCCCAGTTGAATATATTCTTGGGACATCCTCTGTAAAGTTACAATCTCTCAAAGATTGTTCTACTGTTAAATTTGAATTATGAGCCATAGCATAGTTATAATATTGGAGTTGCCTTTTCGTACAAATTTGGGAAACAATTCTGTCTTAATCTGAATTTTGTGCCGTGATTATGTCCTGTACGCGCATCAAAATCGACAAGAATATTATCATTTTCAATCTCTTGCAAGAATTTTTCAAAACTGAATTTTTGCAACATCAACACTTTGCCATATTTGTAAAATTCTTTGCCATCTTCTTTTTTTACTTCTGCTTGAACGTAAAAACAGTTCAATAATTTTGTTCCGGCTTTGCTTGCGAGGTCGTCAAATCCCCAATATGGTTGCGGATTAAGTTCGGACAAACCAACATTTTTTTGAACTTGCTTTAACCATTCTGAATTTTCAGCCGAAACTTTTGTGTGGTCAAAAGACACAATAACCTTTCGATTTTCTCTGTCAATTTTCAAGGAGAAACCGCGACTTGTAGAATTTCCACCAAAAGTTTGTCGAAAACTCATTTCTGTTTCAGGATATTTTGCTCCTGCCTCTTGGTGTTTCCAACCATAAAAAGGCAATAAAAGTTGAGGAACAAATTTTACTGCACGAGGCGAAGGTTCGGTATGAAAAAGTGTAGTCAAAGACGAAATATTCAATCTTTGTGCTTTGAGTTCCCATTCTGCCGCATTTGGAATGGGCAAATTATTTTCTTCAATACCTAATAGGTCTTCAAGCGTATTACCAACGCCACCTGCGTTGCCACTGCGAGCATTTTCTATCCAACCTTGCTCTGCGATTTTGTGGAACTCTTTTATAAGATTTTCTTTTGTGTATATTTTCATTTTAATCAAATAATTTGGGTATGTGAAATTGTGATATTTCGCTTTGTTTCTTGTTTTTTTCAATTCTTTTTTCTGCCATTTCGCAATAATCAGGCGAAAGTTCAATGCCAATATAATTTCGTTTCAGCCCCATTGCTACGATTGCTGTTGTACCACTTCCCATAAACGGGTCTAACACGATTTGCGCACTTGTTGAGCTAATAATACGGTCAATCAATGCAACAGGAAAAGGTGCAGGGTGTCCGTTTTTCATCTCCTGTGTAAATTCCCAAACATCGCCAACCCCGTTTGATTTTGGTACAAGTTTGAAGTCCGGTTTTGCAATTAAATAAATAACTTCATAAGTTGGCAAAAAATATCCGGGATTAAAATTTATTCCACCTTTTCGCCGCCAAATAATAATTTGTCGAACAGGAAAACCGCTAACAATATCTTGCCTATCTTGTAATAATCCATCTTGCACACGCCATTTATGATTGTAAAAAATAGCACCATCATTTTTAATCAACCTAAACATTTCGGTCAAACAATCGCGTTGCCACTGCACATATTTTTCGTATGGCATATTATCGTCATAATGGCTGTAACCATTCTGCAAAGCCGCATTTGCCCACTTTCCGCTCGTTGTACAGGGTTTCATTCCATTGCCTGTCGAATTTTTGAGAT
>JAISWT010000093.1 GCA_031271005.1 Prevotellaceae bacterium
ACCGTTTTATCTGTCCATATAGCGAAGTCAGGAAGAGTTCTTAATGGAATATTGTGAACTTTGTGCAACCTCCCGCTTTGGCGGGATAAATCTTGTGTCCTCCCGCCAAAGCGGGAGGACACAAAGACTTGTCCCGCCAAAGCAGGAGAATAAGATTGAATATTAACCGCCCCGAAAATAGCGCCTCAAAAAAAGATTTAGCCTCAGTTTTCAGTTATTAGTTTTCAGTTTTCAGAAAATACAATTAAAAATAGTTTTAGGTTATTAGAGTTTAGAGTTTTTTCTAAACTCTAAACTCTAATATCTAAACTCTAATAATTAACAATTCATTTCTTCATTTCTTCATTCCTTCATTCCCTCATTCCCTCCTTCCTTCTCCCCCCTTATATCTGCGCAAAAAAGCCCAATATAATAATTTTTTTAAACAAATTTTAAGATTACTAAATACGGTATTTAGTAACAAAATGAGGGAAATATTAACATAAATTAGTAAAAAATGTAATAGTCCTGAAAATCAGGTATTTAGTATATATAATTGTAAATTCTGTTTATTTGCATGTTTTTATAACTACTTGAAAATCAGTTATAAAAAAAATTCAAACTCTTTTTTACTTTTCATCAGAATTAATTTTATTTTTTTACTTTTTTTAGGTTTTTTACTTTTTTTAGATTCAATATTACGTTTATTATTTTATAAATTATTTTATAAATTATTTTTTATAAATTACTTTTGCACGCGATTTTTTAATTATTGACCAAATAAACTTTCTAACCACAATTGCTAACCGCAATCACTAACCGCACAACTGCTGACCGCAATCACTAACCGCTATTTGCTAATTAAACAAAGGTATCACATTTTTTAACATACATCAAAAAATTAAATATAAATTGATTTTCTTGTTGAAAAAAACGTAGCGCTTCTGCAATCTCAAAAAAACCCCCTGTATAAATAATGTTTTTATTTCCGAATTGAACAGTTTAATTAAAGAATAAAGAAATAAACATCAATAAAGTTAGAATTTATTGTTTAATTGCATCTACATTAAACAATAAATTTGAAAGTATAACAGGTAAATTTGCTTGAATCAATAATTACTGATAATAAAATATATTTAAAAAGCAAAAAAGAAAATGAGAACAGTGAAATTAGCATTAAAATTATGCGCATTATGTGCAGGCTTACTATTTGTAATGCCTCTGAATGCGCAGGTAGGTATTAATACCGATAACCCACAGGCAACGCTGGACGTTGTACAAAAAGACAAAACCGTACCGGGGCAAGCCATCCGTATAGACGATGGCAATCAGGCAGCAGGGAAAGTCCTGACATCAGACGCTAACGGAGTAGGTTCATGGCAAATAGCGCCGGAAACACACCTTGTTCCAACCCTGATTAACCTTATCTATTACGAAGTGAAGTCCGGCGCATTTGATTATGTTGCCAAATTCGACACAAAAATACCTGTAAGCGACTGGGTTGTGTTTATTACGGATTTCAGTTTTGACCCTAATTCAACAACTACCAGTGGTGGAGAGAGATTTATACTCCCCGACCGTTTATCTGCAACGCAGACCGATTTGCAGTCGTCAATGAATATCTATGCTTATAAATCGTCCACCACACTGCCTAACGCCACATGGTGTTTGTCGATGGATTATGCAGAAGGTAAAACAGCACAGAACGGCACATGGAAAATTACTCTTATTGCAGTAAACCGGCAGATGGCAAGAGTTATAGGCGTAGACAGGGATAACGGGCTAAAATTTGTTCTGAGCAGTTCAACAGGCGAAGCCACCGGTTCGCCTATATAGGATTTGTAAGGCTGAAACAAGATAATGGTAACAGGAAAATTTATAAAAAAACGCAGTAAAATGAACACAGTAAAATCAGCATTAAAATTGTGCGTATTATGTGCGGGCTTACTTTTTGTAATGCCTCTGAATGCGCAAGTAGGCGTTAATACCGATAACCCACAGGCAACGCTGGACGTTGTACAGAAAGATAAAACCGTACCGGGGCAAGCCATCCGTATAGACGACGGCAATCAGAGTGCAGGGAGACTCCTTACATCAGACGCTAACGGGGTAGGCACATGGGTGGCGCTGCCGCAAACGACACTCACCCCAACACTGTTTAACCTCATTTATTACGAACTGAAGTCCGGAGCATTTGATTATATTGCCAGTTTCGACACAAAAATACCTGTAAGCAATTGGGTTGTGTTTATTACGGATTTCAGTTTTGACCCTAATTCACCAAACAGCAACGGCGGAGAGAGATTTATAATTCCAGACCGTACCGGATTTACCTCACAAACTGTATATCCTGATATACAGACGCCACTGAGTATTTATGCCTTTAAATCATCAAACACGCTGCCAAGCGCCACATGGTGTTTGTCAATGGATTATGTAGAAGGTAGAACAACACAGAACGGCACATGGAAAGTTACTGTTGTGGCAGTAAACCGGCAGATGGCAAACGTTATAGGTTTAGACAGGGACCATGGGATACAAGCCACTCTGCTTGGCGAAACAGGCTCAGCGGGCGCCTCGCCTATATAGGAGTGAATAGTGAATAGTGAACAGTGAATAGTGAATAGTGAATAGTGAATACACTTTACTTTCTGATAACTGATAACTGATAACTGATTTGGCATAGCCAAAACGTATATTTAGCTTACGCTCAATATGCGTTTTGGCTATGCTCGCGCCTTTGCACCTTCGTGTCTATTCCCTTTATATCTTCGCAAAAAACCTCCGCATAATATTTTTTTTCAAACGAATTTCAAAATTACTAAATACGGTATTAAGTAATAAAAACGGGGAAAATATTGATAAAAATTATTAAAAATGCAAAAGCCTTGAAAATCAGGTATTTAGCATATATAATTGTTAATTCTGTTTATTTGCCCGGTTTTATAACTCCTTGAAAATCAGGCATAATAAAATTCCAACTTTTTTTAGTTTTCAACAGAATTAATTTCAATTTTTCAGGGCTTTTGTTTTTTTTAAATCCAATATTACGTTTATTGTTTTATAAATTTTTTTATAAACTTTTTTATATATATTACTTTTGTACTAATTCTTTTTTGAATAAACTTTTTAACTGCTAATTGATAATTGCTAATTAAAGAAGGAGTTATTTCTTAACATACATCAAGAAATTAACGATTTTATTGTTTCTTAACATACATCAATTTCCATGTTTAAAAAACGCACTACTTTTGCAGTGTCAAAAAAAACGGGAAAAATTTTATGTAAATAAGGTTTTTATTTCAAAAACAAAAAAAATAATAAATATAAAGAGTAATAAAATTATAAATTAATATTTAATTGTATATATCATAAAAAATAATTTAAAAAAAATATAACAGGTAATTAATTAAATTTAAAACACAATAATAATAATAATAATAATAATGATAACAATAAAATTTATTAAAAAACAGAAGAAAATGAACAAACTAAAATCAGCATTAAAATTAAGCGTATTATGTGCAGGCTTATTATTTGTAAAGCCGCTGAATGCGCAGGTAGGTATTAATACCGAGAACCCACAGGCAACGCTGGACGTTGTACAGAAAGACAAAACAGTACCGGGGCAAGCCATCCGTATAGACGATGGCAATCAGGGAGCAGGGAAAGTTCTGACATCAGACGCTGACGGGGTAGGCTCATGGCAGGAATTGCCGAAAACGCAACTGTCTTCAACCTTACTCAATGTTATTCGTTATAAAATAGAACAGGTTAACAGTGATTATGTTAACAACTTTGATACAAAAATACCTGTAAGCGATTGGGTTGTGTTTATGACGGATTTCAGTTTTGACCCCAAGCCTAGTACGACAAACGGCGCAGACCGATTTATAATTCCCGACCGTACTAGCTTGAGTGTTACGGCAAGTCCTGATATACAGTCGCCATTGAATATTTATGCTTTTGAAAATGGTGAAACATGGAGTTTGTCAATGGATTATGCAGAGGGTAAAACATATCCTTTAAATGGAAATTCGAATACACCTAGAAATGGCACTTGGGAAGTTACTGTTATTGCAGTTCACAAGAGTATGGCAAAGGTTATCAGTACCAGACAAAATCCAACACATGCAAATCTTGGTGGAACTTCCATAGGGGCGGCGGGTCAATCACCTATATAGAATTGATAACTCTTTTCCACTAACAACTATAAAAAAACCTTACTGTAGCGCCTCAAAAAGAGGCAAATAAAAGCCCTGACGGACTGTTGACAAAATGTTACACAACAGCAATGGTCTGTCGGGATTTTTTTATTTCAGCGCCTTAGCGTATCATTTATTAAGGCGACATAAAAAAAATTAAATTTAACAATTAAACCTTAACAATTAACAATTAAAACGAAGATGAGTAAAATAACAGATGTGAAACCTATTTCATTAGGACAGTGGTCGGCTGTTTATTCCGGTCGCGACGGCAATTACAGAGTTAATGTATCTTTTGACGGCAAATTTTTTTATAACGCTCAAAGCACTTGCGACTGCATATTTAAGCCTTGCCGTCATACTGACGCCGTTATAAAAACAATAAGAAGACGTTTGTTTTTTAAAAGGCTGTTTTTTGGGCAAACAGTAACAGAACAAGAGACGAAAAGGACAAAAGTAATTAATTAATAATGAAGAAATGAAGGAAATAAGGAATGAATTATTGGTTATTGGAGTTTAGTTGTTATTTATTAATTATTCATTTCTTAATTCCTTAATTATTAATTCATTATCGCGCTCTCTCGCTCTCTCGCTCTCTCGCTTTGGCGGGACAAGTTTTGAGGTTAAATATTTTTTACCGTAAAGGAACGCAAAAGAATGAAGTAATAATGAAAGTCGTGATACGGAAAATTTGTCCGCCTTAGATAATCTAATTATACAGAATATTAAAACAACTCATTAAAAACCAGTGGCTCGCTGTTATTACTCAATAACAGCGAGTTTTTTTTTTAATTAGCAATTAGCAGTTAGCAATTAGCAGGTAGGGGCAAAAGGTTTTTGCCCGTACAGTAATTAGCAATTAGCAGTTAGTAGTTAGCAATTAGTTATTAATTGTTAATTAAAAAAAAGATTATCCACTAATTCATTCATTTCTTCATTTCTTCATTTCTTCATTTCTTAATTATTCACTAATTCATTCATTTCTTCATTATTAATGCAAATCACGGGTTGAAAAGCCCGTTTTTCGCATTTTTAATGGAATATTGTGCCCTTTGTGCAACCTTTGTGTCCCTTGTGGTTAAATATTTTTTACCACAAAGAGCACAAAGAAATTCACAAAGCGGTAGGTTTCGCAAGGGACGAAGACTTGAAAAATCTAAAAACTTGACGGGTTTCTGATAAAACTTTTTCCCCGTTTGCATGTAATTTAAAAATTTAATGCTAACTTTGCGAAAAATAAAACTGCTAAAAAATCATACAGCCACAAAGGAAGTTCAAAATACAGACATACATACAAACGAGCGCCTGAATCACAATCATTTATAACACCGTACAGATGAAAGAATACAACCATACTGCCACTATTTGTGCAATTTCTACTCCCGCAGGAACAGGCGGAATTGCCGTTATTCGCGTAGCGGGCGAGCAGGCAATTGCAATCTGCGAGAGGATTTTTGTTGCCCGGAATGAGCAAAAACTGTCCGAAACGAAATCGCATACAGTTGTTTTCGGGCAAATAACCGCATACAGCCCGCGCAGCAATTCCAATATCAGCGATGACAATGGCTGTCAGTTGATTGACGAGGTTCTGGTAAGTGTTTTTCGCGCTCCTCATTCCTTTACCGGCGACGACACGGTTGAAATTTCGTGTCACGGCTCTATGTTCATTCAGCAAAAGATTTTGCAACTGCTGGTTGAAAGCGGTTGCCGTCCGGCTAATCCGGGCGAGTTTACGCAACGCGCCTTCATCAACGGCAAAATGGACTTGTCGCAAGCCGAAGCCGTTGCCGACCTTATCGCCTCGCAATCAGAGTCGGCTCACAGCATGGCGATGAACCAAATGCGCGGCGGCTTCTCTGCCGAACTGAAAGAACTGCGCTCGCAATTGCTCAATTTTACGTCGCTCATAGAACTCGAACTTGACTTTTCGGAAGAGGATGCAGAATTTGCCGACCGCGAGAAACTGAAATCGCTTGCGCTAAACATAAAGCAGAAAATCAACCGTTTAGCCGACTCGTTCAGGACAGGCAACGTGCTGAAAACAGGCATACCCGTTGCGCTGGTAGGCGAAACAAACGTGGGCAAATCAACACTCCTCAACCTGCTGCTCAACGAAGAGAAGGCTATCGTTTCGGATATACACGGCACAACACGAGACGTAATAGAAGATACTGTTAATATTCAGGGAATTACATTCCGATTTATTGACACCGCAGGGATACGCAACACACAGGACGCAATCGAAAATCTCGGCATCGAACGAACCTACCGACAGATAGAGAAAGCATCAATTGTACTGTGGCTCATTGACGGTACAAATGTGTCGGAGCATATAGAATGGCTGACCGAAAAAATTCTCAAACGCGCCGCAGGAAAAAAAATTATCCTCATTTTCAATAAAATAGACAAACTCTCGGCAGAAGAACTTGATATTTTAAACTCCCTTTTTGCCGCTTTCAACTGCGAAAGGATACAAATATCCGCCAAACTGCGTCTGAATACCGAACTGCTGCACAAAGCCTTGCTGAAAGCCGCCGAACTTCCGCAAATATCCGAAAAAGATGTAATTGTGAGCAATATACGCCATTATGAAGCATTGAGAAGCGCCCAAAATTCGATTAGCCGCGTTATTGCCGGATTGAACGATACGCTATCTGCCGATTTCCTCGCGCAGGACATCCGCGAAACCATACACCATCTTGGCGAAATAACAGGCGAAATTACCACAGACGAAGTGCTGGGCAATATCTTTAAGAATTTCTGTATAGGGAAATAATCCACTAAAATACAGTTATTTAACTGCATTTTGTTGAAATTTTTTTTGAAGCATTTGAGTATATAACTTTCTTTTAAAAATAATTTCATTCATAACAAAATGATTATTGAGTTACGACTGCAAAGGTAGCAACATTTTTGGTTTCCCCCAAATTTATTTTTGTTAAAATGGCAGTTACCCCCAAATTTTTTTTTGTTAAAATGGCAGTTACCCCGAAATTTTTTTTCGGCAAAATTATAACCTTTCTGCGCCAAAAAGCGGCGCAATTGAAAACTTTTTTTTAATATTTCTCACATGCCCTTTCATAAATCTACTTCACCTCATCCATCAAACTTTGCGGCTGCAAAACTTTGACTGTTTTTCCAAACGATAAGACTTCCTGCACAAAATCGAAAGTGATAAAGATAGTTAGTAAAATGCTCACTCATAAAAACGTCGCCACTACTCAAATCTATGCCGATTTGATAGACGAGAAAAAACGGCAAGCGGCGGAAACAATAAAACTGAATATCAAATAACAATATTGACCCCCACACCAAAAATATTTGAGCCTTACAGAAAAACAGGCAATATAACTTCCGCCGTACCTTTGCAAAAATTTTTAGGAATAATGAAAAAGATAATTTTAACGGCAATGATAATTTGTAATTTTAACTTGACAAATGCGCAAGAAAAATTGATTGCGGAGGTAGTTCATCGCCCCGATAGCCAACGTGTCGGTAAAGGCAAAAATTCTCAAAATTCCACCCTCCAACTCACATTCGGCATTACGACGGCTTCGCGTTCGGCTTCGACCTGACCTGTGCGGTAGTTGTAGCGATGTCCGTAATATTCCTTGTAACCAGTGATGTTCAGCGCTTTAACCGCAAATTCGTGCGAAAGGTGGGCGCTGTTGTGGCGGTAACTTATGGTCAGATGTCCGAGAAGGGCGGGCGAAAAACGGCGGCTGTAAGGTTGAGTTTCATTATACGCAATATCCTGAATTTTAGCGGATAAAGCCTCATCAACGGGCGAATAGCGGTCGCCGCCCTGAAAAGTTATCCTGCCGTTGACGCTGAAAATGTTTTGCCGCTTTTTGCCCGTCTGCCACTCCTTGCCAAACAGCAAATTGCAAACAAAATTACGGTTGAATCGAGTGTTATACCATTGATTGACAGTTGTTTGATATTGAGAATTAAATACGGATGCGGTTGTAAGAAAATAATAGCCGTGAGAGATGAATTTCTCGAAAGTGAGGTCAAGACCGTAATTCAAGCCTTTACCGCTGTTAATCAGTTTATTGGCAACAAAAATATCCTCGCCGCCTTTGAGATTCAAAAACGAAAAAGTAGTACCTGCGACGACCGGAACATTGTACAGATATTGCACATAAGGTTCTGCTTTAAAATGATATACGGAACCGAAAGCGTAATCATACGACAGCACAAAGTGGTGGGCGCGGGTAAAATCAAGTTTTTGGTTGAGTATTTCGCCCGTCTCCGATTTGACGAAATAATAGTTCAGCATTTCGAGACGGCTGTGCAATCCGTATGCAAATGCAAGTGAATGAGATTGTTGCAGTTGTCGTTTCAATCCGATTCGCGGCTCTACGGAATAAGCGCCGTTCAGAATGAAATATTGTGCGTGAACGCCAATATTTGCCGTCCATTTGTCGGAAAAACGCAGCGACGAACTGCTGTAAGCCGCTATCAGCGAACTGAATCCCTTATTATCATTCAGTGTTTGCAGAGGCTCGCCTGCCTTCACAGAGTTGAGTGTCAGAATATTATAGTGCAAACCTGTAAATCTGACGCCTGTGCGGTTTGTGTGTCGGGCGTTGAATTTGGTGTTCAGCGAAGTTGCGAAAACAAATGTGCTGTTGCAACTCTTGACAACATTTTGCGGAATCAGTTGTATTGCGGAATCCATCCTTTCGGTGTGCATATTCAAGCCGTTGACTGTTGCTGCGAGCGTGTTTTTCAGATAAATATTGTTTTTCAGGCTGATTTTATGACCAATTCCAGCAGCGCCCATATATTGCCTGACGTCCTGCGACGACTTGTCCTGTTCGTAATTCCATAACAATGAGTCGGTTTCGGCTTTTGCTCCTGAAGCATCCTTCAAGCCTGTTCCCCAAACCGTAAATGTTCCCGCCCGCTTTGTCGGCAAATTAAATTTGAATGACAAGTCCTGATATTCAGTACCTTCCGCATCCTCCGGCAAGAGCGGCGTCAAGAGCGAAAGCGTCGAATAACGATAATTAAAAATGTAAGAGCCGTTATAACCGCGGGCAAGCGGACCCTCCGAGGCGAGGTCAATGCCAATCAGCCCAATCTGCACCGTATGCTCGTGCCGACTGTTGTTACCGTTGCGTATTTGCATATCGAAAACACCCGAAAGCGCATTGCCGTATTCGGCTGAAAAAGCGCCTGTAAAAAAATCGGAATTTCCTAAAACATTACTGCTCAACGACGTAAGTCCACCGCCGCCAAATGTCGTAACTTCCGCAAAATGATTGGGATTGGGAATTTCGACATCTTCCATACGCCACTGTAACGACTTCGGCGCATTGCCGCGCACCACGATTCCGTTGTTGCCAACATCACTCGAAACGCCTGCAAATGCCGCCGCCAGCCGCGCAGGGTCGTCCATACCGCCTGCAAAACGGCTCGCTTCCTCGACGCTCAACAGCCGCCCGCTTGCAATCGTCATTGCGTTCAGAGGCGCCGACTTATTCACTTTGGGCGTAACAACCACCTCCTGCATCGACACAACGCTTTCCTTCAATCGAACCTCCACGACCGCATCTTTTGCCGATGTCAGCAAGATTTCCGCAACTATGGCCGGATCGTAACCCAAGCAACTTATTTTCAGATTATAACGTCCCGCCGGCAAGTTATTCAACACAAAACGTCCCGCAGAATCGGTTTGAGTGCCGACAACAGGATTTACGTCCGTCAACACCGCTGCCGCAAACTCAATCGGCTCGCCAGAAGCCTCGTCAATTACCGTTCCGCGAATTTGCCGTAAGGTTTGAGCCTGCATTTCAACACCAAAAACAACTGAAATACAGATGATTATATATTTCACTTTCATAATTTTTGCTGCAAAGGTACGATACAAAACGATTTACGGCAATACTGATTTATCAGTAATTCGATGTTTTACATAATTTTACAGCACAAATGCCGTTATAGATATTGTATGCTCAAATTAGAAAATATAAAGAAAGAATACCTCGAACTGCTTAATTCATTGACCTATGACGAAAGCAATTTGGATTATTCGCTTTTGGAACGCCACAAAACAATTCTGTCGCAACTTGCCCGCGTAACCAACAGTGGCATAACTGTTTTCGACCTTTATCGCAAAACTCACGTTTTCGCGTCCGACAATTTTGTTGAACTGTTTGGGCATTGCACTGACGGTTTCGACATTCGCGTTCATCCAGACGACGAGCAAATGCAGGTGGGAAGCGCGGTTGAAGCCCTGCGATTTCTGATTTCGACAAAAGCCGATATGGGCAAATACAAACTGATGAGCGAATACCGCATCCAAAATCAAAGCAACCGTTATGTGCGTGTGATAGAGCAATTTTCGCTACTCGAAGCCGACCGCGCAGGCAATCCCTGGCTCGCCCTGTGCGTAATTGACCTCTCGCCCGACCAGTCATCGCTCAAAACAGCAAAAAGCGTAATTAAAAAACTGACAGACAATACTTTCATTTCCGTTCAAAAACTTTATTCCCTGCGACAGAGGACAGGGCTGTCGTTGCGCGAGATTGAAATTCTGAAACTTATCAAAGAAGGCAAAATTAGCAAGGAAATTTCGTCGCAACTTTTTATCAGCGTCCACACAGTAAACACTCACCGCCAGCGCATTCTCGAAAAACTCGATGCCGACAACTCACTGGAAGCCGTTAAATACGCTTCGGCTTTGGGATTGTTGGAATGAATTGAGCGTTGGACTGCTATGAAATAACTATTCCCCTCCGTTTGAAACAATCTCAATTGTGAGGGGAACAGTCATATTGACAGCGCATTACAACACCCGATTACTCATCGTGGTCGTGCTCATCTTCGCCCGCCTCGTGGCTCAAAACAATTAGTCCACGACCAAAATAAAATGGTTTGCGTGAAAGTAACTCAATAATTATGGACGAAGGAATTAAAATAACAAACTACTCTGACATCATCCTGTCGTGTTTCAGCAACGATGCAACGTCATATCAACCAATGGTTAGAGAACATTGGTTGGTTTATCTGCTTTCGGGCGAGATGGAAATTAATGAAGCGGGCAAAACGGTACGGCTTCACAAAGACGATTGCGCTTTTATACGAAAAGACAACCGAGTAAGTTTTCAAAAATTGCCCCTCAATGGCGAGCAGTTCAAAGCAATATGGTTGAAGTTCCCGCGAAATTTT
>JAISWT010000080.1 GCA_031271005.1 Prevotellaceae bacterium
CTACGTTACAGCAACAGGAAACTGCGACATCATTCGCATCGAACATTTAGAAAAAATGCTTGACGGCGCAATAGTGTGTAATATAGGGCATTTCGACAATGAAATTCAGGTAGAAAAACTGAAAAATTACCCAAACATCAAACATATTAATATAAAACCGCAAGTTGATAAATATATTTTCCCAACCGGGAATAGCATTTTGCTGCTTGCCGACGGCAGGCTTGTAAATCTCGGTTGCGCCACGGGGCATCCGTCCTTCGTAATGAGCAACTCTTTTACCAATCAGACGCTTGCACAAATAGAACTGAATACTGAGAATTACGAAATCGGCGTCTATCGCTTGCCAAAGCGCCTCGACGAAGAAGTGGCACGGCTACATCTTGCAAATTTGGGAGTAAAACTAACCACCTTAACCCCCAAACAAGCAGATTACATCGGAATAGATGTGGCAGGACCATATAAACCGGAACATTACAGATATTAAAACCTGCTTTTGGTTAGTGATTAGTTATTAGAGTTTAGAGTTTAGTGGATAGCAAAAAACTTTTAATTCTTAATCGTATTTTCTGAAAGCTGAAAGCGTGGTTTTAAGGATTAAATTTATTTGACAATAAAAAATATGCGATTAAAAAAAGGCTTGGTCAGGCAATTTTTCAAAAAGATGCGCTTTAAGTATCGCGTTTCGATAATCAACGAGAACACCTTGGAACAGGCGTGGTCGGCGCGGCTGTCGCGGATGACTGTGTTTCTTTTCCTGTTCACTTTTGCGGCGGTAACGTTTATATTGCTCACCGTGTTGATACTGGCAACCCCTGTTCGCTATTACTTACCGGGCTATGGCGACACGGTTGACAGGTCTTCCGTTGTAAAAGTCTCGGCAAAAGTTGACAGTTTAATTAACCAACTCGAAAGGCAGGCTACTTATATTGAGGTGGTTAAAGGAGCAATAAAAGGGGACATTCAACCCGATTCAATACCACCTGTCGACTCTATTCAGCATATTGAGAGGACAGTGGAATTTCTGGAGAAAACCGCCAGCGAAAAACGGTTTATAGACAATTACGGGAAAGATAGAACAGTGAAACCGGAGTAATTGACAAAAGAACGATGAGAATTTCCACAGTTGCTATTTTTACCTTATAGAAAAAAAATCATTGTAAAATTTCAGGTAAATGTACGTGTATCAGAAGAAACCGGAATGGATTCGCAGCAGTTTTCGCAGCGACTTTAAATTTTCGCAGACAGGGCAAATAATAGAGCAGCGCGGGTTGCACACCATTTGCACAAGCGGTCGCTGCCCTAACAAGGCAGAATGTTGGAGCAAAGGTACGGCAACGCTGATGATTTTGGGTGAGATATGCACACGCGCGTGCAAGTTTTGCAACACGCTTACCGGCAAGCCGCTTGCGCCCTGCCCTGACAGCCCGCAGAAGACCGCCGAGGCAGTGCGCGACATGAACTTGAAGCATGCTGTTATAACTTCTGTAGACCGAGACGACCTGCCCGACAAAGGTGCGGCGCATTGGGCAGAAACGATTAGCTGCATAAAAAAACTGAACCCGAAAACCACAATTGAGGTCTTAATCCCCGATTTTGACGGCGATAAATCTCTTCTGCAAATGATTGTTAATGAGAAACCGGATGTGATTTCGCACAACTTGGAAACGGTCAGACGTATTACTCCGCTTGTGCGCAGCCACGCAAAATACGAAACAAGTTTGAACGTGTTGCGCTACCTGTCAGAGAACGGGTGCAAAACCAAAACCGGAATTATGCTTGGCTTGGGCGAAACAGAAGTTGAAGTTACGGAACTGATGGACGATGCGCTCTCGGCAGGCGTTCAGATTCTGACAATAGGGCAGTATTTGCAGCCCTCGCGCCGAAATTTTCCTGTAAAAGAATATGTTACGCCCGAAAAGTTTGCTCAGTATCGTGAAACGGGCTTGCAAAAAGGCTTCCGCATAGTAGAAAGCGCACCTTTTGTACGCTCAAGTTATTGCGCCGAAAGGCATGTGTAAATTTTCGAGGCGTTAAAAACCCGCACCACAGTCCCTGCTCACAATTGTCCCGCTTCCACCAGTTCTATTATGCGTTCAAGTTGCTTGTCTTCGCCCTCAGGGTCGTATTCTACTTTAAGGTTGGCGCGAAAAATCTTTGCAATACTTTGCCAGAAGAACGCCGTTACATTGCCTTTATATATACGGATAATGTCGTAAGAGGTGAGTTGGCATTCGCGGTCAATGAGTTTAATCAGCATTGTTCCCTGGCTGCGAGTCATGTTTCTTATCACAGGTTCATACCTGTCAAAAACCTGTTTCTCGAACACGCCGAGATATTCGTTGCGTTCTTTGTCGGTTTTGAGCGTAACAAGTATGCGGTTAGTTTTTGCAATCTCTTCGCCGACAATTTTTGCCAGCGGCAAGGTTTTTTTCACGTCTCTAACGGTCTTCCAGTAGAATTGCTCGCGAGTTGCGGTGTAACTTGAGCGCGGGAACACATGAAGCGCCTGAATATCTGCCAAATAAAGCGTGTCGCCATCGGGCAGTATCTCTATCTTGAGTAAAGCGCCGCCTTCGGGGATTTTGCGTTTCTCAACATTTTGTGCCGAAGCAATAGTGAAAACGTTGAGTAACAGTAAAATATCTAATATGATAATTGTCTTTGACATTTTTTGCAAAATTACACTAAAAGCATGAGTTTGGCAAACAAGACGGGAATGTAAAAGATTTTTTTTACAGAATAAAAAAGAAACAATGTTATTTATGAATAAAATTTTCCCTGAAAAAACCTGCAAAAATATTTTTTTCCTGCGCAGCCATTGGAAATTCCCTGCGCAGCTAATTTTTTTTCCTGCGCAGCTAATTTTTTACCGAGCGGCTACCCAAACAAAATTAACGCTTATTGTGTTCCGTCTTGTCTTGTCGTGTCGTGTTGGCAACGGTCAAATGCCCTGCCAAACAGAAACACAAAAAACTTTTTTCATTGCTCGCGCTTGGAAAACTCACTTTTTTCATCTAATTTTGCATTTTCAGTATAAATATTTTTGTTTGAAAATTCAGGCAGATATATCCCTTACTCATTTAAAATTTAAACTCATGAAACGAACACGATTAACAAAACACATAAGGTTATGATTATGTTGTCGTGTGAGTTCCATCTGACCTTAAAAATAAAATATAAACAGATGAATAAAAGAAAGTGGCTTTTAATTGTTGTTATTTTAATGTCCGTAACTTTCGGGCTATTGGTAGGTAATTTATTGGCACATAAGCATTTAAGGGGAATGTCGCCGGTGTCTTTACCTCGTTTTTTGCGTGTTGAGAACAGCAAAACAGGTGAGATGCTTGGCATTATCAACAGGGAATATGTTGACAGTATTGATTCGGGTGCGCTCGCCGAAGAACTTGTAGCGGGGCTTGCCTCGTTGCTCGACCCGCACTCTGTTTATATTCCCGCCCGCGACCTTGCCGAGGTGAACAGCGACCTCGAAGGGATGTTTAGCGGCGTGGGCATTCAGTTTAATATTCAACAGGATACGGTGATGATTGTGTCTGTTATCAGCGGCGGTCCGTCAGAAAAAGTGGGCTTGCTGGCAGGCGACAGAATTATTGCCGTAAATGACTCTAATTTTACGGGTAAAACTATCACTAATGAGCGTGTTATGAAAAATTTGCGTGGCAAAAAGGGAACACAGGTCAAACTCACTGTTCGGCGCGTTAGCGCACACGAGAACCTTACCTTTGCGGTTACACGCGGCGATATTCCCGTAAATTCGGTTGTTGCATCTTACATCATTGCCCCCGAAACGGGCTTCATTCGCGTAGATAAATTTGGCGCAAGAACTTATGCCGAATTTCTTAACGCTTTGGCAACGCTTCACGCTCAGGGTGCGCGGAAATTTATCATCGACCTGCGCGAAAACAGTGGCGGATTTATGGACCAGGCAATTGAGATGGCTAACGAATTTTTGCCACGCGGCAGAATGATTGTATATGCAAAAGGGCGTTCATATCCATATTTCGAGGCAAAAGCCGACGGCAAAGGAACTTGCATTGACAATCCTGTGGCTGTGCTGATAGATGATTTTTCTGCCTCGGCGAGCGAAATTTTTGCAGGAGCGATGCAAGACAATGACCGCGCAACTGTTATCGGACGCCGCTCGTTTGGCAAAGGGCTCGTGCAGCAGCAATTTACGCTATCCGACAATTCCGCTTTCCGTATGACTGTAGCACGTTACTACACCCCTTCGGGACGCAGCATTCAGAAACCGTACACACGTGGAAAAGTTTCTGACTATGCAATGGACTTAATAAACCGCTATGAGCATGGCGAGTTCTATAATGCTGACAGCGTGAAACTTAAAGATTCACTCGTGTATAAAACCGTTGGCGGACGGACAGTGTATGGCGGCGGCGGAATAATGCCCGATATTTTTGTGCCGCGCGACACGACGCAATATACGCCATACCTCACACGCGCAATAAACGCAGGATACCTCTTTGAGTTTGCCTTTAAATATACTGACGAAAACCGCGAAACCCTTTCCACATTCAAATCGTGGCAAGATTTGAAGCAATATCTTGATAATCAAACACTCCTGACTCAATTCACAAATTTTACGGCGACAAAAAAACTTGAAGCCGCAAAAAAAGATGTAGAGATTTCTAAAAATCTGATAATTAACACTTTGGAATCATATATTATTCGTAATATTTTGGGCGACAGCGGGTTTTATCCTGTTTTTTATCTCAACGATGAGGTAGTTAAAAAAGCCGTTTCTGAGATGATGAAAAAATAGGGAACTCCTAAAAATTGCTTATTTGTCGTTGGACTTCATTTTCAAAATGCTCATTTACATAAGTAAACTGCGCTTTTGAAAACTTGTCCGCCTAAAATAATCTAATTTTTAGAAGTC
>JAISWT010000148.1 GCA_031271005.1 Prevotellaceae bacterium
TTGAAACTATCTTGACTTGATTCGTCCATTGATGATGCCTCCCCTATAAGGTTGGCATCATCTTATCAAGTCATTGCCGTGATGTAAAGATATTTTACCAATAATTTTTAGCTACACCCTTGGACGCCTTTGTGGTTTAGCTTACTGTAACGAGCTCCAATTCATTTCATCCGCCAAAGGGGAAAAAGACGTAAGTGTTATGACGTGGAACGCATGGAAAATGCGGACGATGCTTAATGACGACAGAAAACATACTGCCGATGAAGTGTTAGAAGCAATTTTACAAACTTCTATACAACCCGGCGAAATTGATAATCATTTTTTTGAAGTAGTCCTGTCTGGTGTGACGAGTCAAGATTTATTAGACAAAGATATCATAAGGGATTACTTATCATTTGAGATTCCCGCTCCCTACCCGAATAAGTTTATGTTTTATGGACATATCTACGACCACGCAAAATCGCTTGGTGTAACAATTGATGAATACAACATTTTCGTTAATTGTGAACAAGTATTCAAAGAATATACAACAAGAATTTACGCTAGTGGCAAAACACACGATGAAATCAAGGACGTTTCGTTTAAAGATTTTTACGATGAAAATGAAAAACTCATTGCATGGATGTGGTTCGGTTTGTCTTCTCTTAATGGGCAAATTAAACCGCAAGGAAATCTTCAGCGAGGATTACGACTGCGCAAAGGAAATATCCAAATCGGTGATTCTGGAACATTAAGAAGGCTTTTTAAAGACGCTAGAGGTAACGAATATTTTATTGGAGAAGTCTTTGCTGTACATCCAGATTTGATTCCAAACGCAAGACGAGACTATTTTAACGAAAATGCGGTTAAAGATGCTTTTGAAAAACAAGTGCGCGTTTTTTTTGATTACCTATGGAAACTCTGTAATGTGGCAAGCGACGAACGAAGTGCTATCAAATCGATACGTGAATATCGAGAATCTGTTGTTGCGTATGGAGAAAAAGCTAAGACCGGTTTTAGTGGTAACGTTGACCGAGACTCCATGCAGACATCTCTTGAAGAAAAGAAACAAAGAGCGGAAAAAGCTCAAAAAGCGATTCAGCGGTCTGAAGAATCACAGGATGATGTAATCACTGCACGTATAAAATCTATTGTCCGCAAAGTAGAAACCGCCCAGGTGGCAGAGGAACCGTTAAAACCGCTACCGCATATCCCCACTGAAGGTAAAAAAGATGGGGCAAAAAAAATTAAGCCTATGTACATTACTGACGAGCTTTCTCAGTATCCCAAAGAAACTAGACGTGTCATTGGGAAAATCTATGATTTAATAAATCAAAATGTGCCTGATATTGCACAAGATTTGATCGCAAAGATTCACACGGGACTGAAAGCAAAGAAGGACTGACATATATGCCCAGGGAAGTCCTGTTGATTGAGCCAAACTACAAAAATAAATATCCTCCAATGGGATTGATGAAAATTTCCACGTACTACAAAGAACGCGGGGATAGTGTGCGTTTTTTCAAGGGCGATCTTCAAGGTTTTGTGGCAAGTTGTTTGTGTGAGGAACTTCTTCGGATTCTTTTTGGTATTGCTCCTGAGATGAAATGGAAACGGCTTGTGCCTACATTGACAGCATTTATCCGTTATGGAAAAACAGCTAACGTTCCAGAAGAAATTATTCGTCAAAACGAAGTGACGTGTGACGACGCGGACATACTTCTCGATCAAATTAGAGAATACAGAACGAAATACAAGGAGAAAGATTATTTTGTTCATCCTCGATTTGATGTTGTTTGTGTAACGACGCTTTTTACATTCGAGTGGGCAGTAACCGTTGATACTATAAATTTTGCGCAACGCCTTTGCAAAAATAAGGACAAAGTTTTTGTTGGAGGTATTGCTTCGTCAATTATCCCAAAGGAGATAAAGAAGGAAACAGGTATTCAACCTATTGTTGGTGTCCTCGACAAGCCTGGAATCCTTGATGAAGATAGCGATAAGATTATTGACACTATGCCCTTGGATTATTCCATACTCTCTGAAATTGACTATAAATATCCGACTACTGAAGCGTATTTTGCTTATATGACACGCGGATGTCCGAATAAATGCAAATTCTGTGCTGTGCCAAGACTAGAACCCAAGTACCAACATAATATTCCGCTCCGTCAGCAATTAGAGGTAGCGCAAAATCGTTTTGGAGAACAGACGAATTTGATGTTACTGGACAACAATGTTCTTGCCTCAAATCGTTTTGAAGCCATTGTTGATGAAATCGTTGCTTGTGGTTTTGGGAGAGGAGCAAAGTATATTCCACCCAACCCATACGATATCGCGTACAAGAATTTGATTGATGGTCTCAATGATCGTGCTTATGTTAGAGTTATAGTTGAACTGTACGACAAACTACTTAGCAAATGCAGCAATATCAATATCTGCAAAGACATTACCGTCCGTGATGGATTGTATAGCCAGATTATGAGTGCGGAATGTGATAAATTCTACACAGCGACAAAGGAGGCAATAGTTGAACTTCACGACTTCATTGCTCCGCTTTACAAAAAATACGCATATCGCCCAATTGCCAAGCAAAGGATTGTAGATTTTAACCAAGGTATTGATGCACGAGAGATTACCCCTGAAAAAATGCGAAAATTATCAGAAAGCAATATTCGTCCGTTACGAATTGCTTTCGATAATTGGAAATCGCGCAGCATCTATGAAAAAGCAATACGAGCTGCAGCGGCGGCAGGGCTAACTGACCTATCAAACTATATGCTTTACAATTTCGAGGAGGAACCAATTGATCTCTATCGCCGAATGAAGCTGTCTGTCGATTTATGCGAAGAACTTCATGTGACTATTTATTCTTTCCCGATGAAATATCATCCGATTGATAATCCCAAATGGTTCCGTAATCGGGATTTTATTGGAAAGAGATGGAATAAGAAATATATTCGGGCTGTTCAAGCAGTTTTAACTTCTACACATGGAAAAATTGGACGAGGGAAACAATTTTTTGCAGCGGCTTTCGGTACAGATGAAAACGAGTTCCATGAAATCATGATGATGCCCGAAGCTCTAATCATTCGACGTTTTGAACATGATCAGGCAAAGCGAGAACGTTTCGGTAAAGTCGCGGAATACATAAATAGTTGCGATTCTCTTACGGATGAGTGGCGAAAAGCATATACGTCCCTGACTGAAATGCAACGAGCTATTGCGGATCAGATCATTCACGATAATCATTTCTCTAATGAAGACATTGCCGTTGATGATCCTTCTGTTCGCAATGTACTTCAATTCTATCAGATACAACGTGTTGACCACTAGTAGCGTACAACATCTAAATCTTTACAAAAACTATAAGCTGTTGATGCTACAAAAAGCACTTTTAGTAAAACGGTTGTATTCATATATTTGTAAATTTTTAGATGTTGTGCGCTACTAGTAGTTTGTAACATCTAAAACTTTACAAAAATTATAATTTGAGCCAAATAAGTCATCTTAATTTTGAGGTGACTTATTATGCGAGGAAAGCACACTAATGAGGGCAATATGATAAGTATAGTCGCCTCTTTTTTGCTTTTGAGAGGTTTACACAAAATGGGAATTGCCCCCTCAAGAAACACTACTTCCTGTTTCAATGATCTTCAGAAAGTCCTCCGGTGAAACAATTTTCACGTCAAGACACTGAAAATCACTCTGGTTTCTCGTAACAATGTATTCGACACTTTTGCTTTTCCCGACAACGTACTGAATAACATCTTCAAAATCGTTCCAATTCAAATTCAAGGCCTCATAAATGTGGCTTTCTTCAACTTGAGCAATGTTTATTGTTTTTATAAATTTTTTAAGCAATTCAATAGCAGAATCCTTGCTTTTCAATGTTTTGCGAATGATGTAGTATA
>JAISWT010000045.1 GCA_031271005.1 Prevotellaceae bacterium
CATATCGCCTTTGGTCATGTAGTTTGCGAAACTGAAATTTATTTGCGGCACAATTTCGGTGCGGCGGCTTTCGGGCAATGCGCCTGCGGCAATCACAGAGTCGGCATTTACAGGGATAAAGATTTTACTCACCGGTAAAAACGAAGAGCCGTCGCACAGTTTTGTAACACTGTCGTCGCTGAGTATAAAATCAAACGCCGTATTTACGTTTATCGGCTGGTCGTATCTGGCAATTATTTGCACAGCATCATTTGTGCCGGTTATATAGTTCTGTTTTTCCAAACTCATTTGCAGCGCCGGCGATTGGTACGAGCCGCGTTTCATCTGGTCAATATACCAGTCGGTTTGTATGTACGAGAGGTTGCATACGCGCACATCGGTTCGCACCCCTTCAACCTCCTGATTGTACCACAGCGGGAAGGTGTCGTTGTCGCCATTTGAGAATATTATCGCGTTTGGCTCGCAGGAATTTAGATAGTTTGCGCCAAAATCGCGGGCAGCAAAGCGTCCTGATCGGTCGTGGTCATCCCAGTTTTGCTGCGCCATCTGTGCAGGTACCAGCAGGCAAACAACCGTAGCAGTGATTGATGCTGCTACAGAATTTGTAATTCTTATTTTTTTCAATAAAGAAATAACTCCCAATACGCCGAGTCCAATCCAAATGCAGAAAGCGTAAAACGAACCGGCGTAGGCATAATCGCGTTCACGCGGCTGCAAAGGCGTCTGATTAAGATAGATAACTATTGCAATTCCTGTCATGAAAAACAAAGTCATGGTTACCCAAAAGGTTTGAACGCCTCTTTTGCCTCTGTATATTTGGTAAAAAATGCCCAAAATACCTAAAAGGAACGGCAGCATATAATACACGTTGTGAGCCTTGTTTTCTTTGAGCGTATCGGGATACAACTGATTTTCGCCCGCGCGAAATTTATCTATAAACTTGATGCCTGTAATCCAGTTGCCCTTGTCAATTTCGCCGTTCCCCTGCAAATCGTTTTGTCTGCCGCTAAAATTCCACATAAAATAGCGTAAGTACATATAATTCAACTGGTAAGTGAAGAAAAACTTCAAATTGTCGGCAAAAGACGGAATAACTTCCATGCGTGTTTGTCCGTTAATCTTGAAACGGACAGTTTTGCCTTTCATGTCCGACCAACTTTTATACTCGTCAACGTGCTGCTGCACACTTGAATACATTCTCGGAAAGAGCATATTAAACTGGTTTATATACACATAATCTTTTTTGTGGCTAACGGCAACATATTTATCTTTATCGTTTTCAGACATTTTTACTGCTTTTTCGTAAATCGGCGCACCTTTATTCATCTTTGCACGATACATAATTCCGCACAACTCTTCATATTCGGGCACAGCATTGAACACTTCGCCATATAACAAAGGACGGTCGCCGTACTGCTCGCGATTAAGATAACTTTTCAGCGAAAAGACATTGTCCGGCGCGTTCTGGTCCATTGTTGGCTGTGCCGATGCGCGTATCATAATCACGCCAAACGAGAAATAACCAATAACCATCACCACCGCCATCACTGTAATGGTATTAAGCCAGTGATAATTGATTTTATTTTTTATAAAATAGAAAAGTACTGCTGCTACAATAATTATCAAAATCCCAATCCAAACATTGCCCATCAGAAACGGGATACCTATAAAACTCATCGTTGATATAAAAACGACATTTGTAAGGATTGGATTTTTCGGATTGCGTGTGAGTAAAATTGTCCACGCCAGCAATGCTGCTGTTATAATCAGGTAAATGAAAAGTCCTGAATTATAGGGCATACCTGCTCCATTTACAAAAAGCAGTTCAAACCACGCTGCCACCTGCACAAAGCCTTGAACAAGTCCGTACATAACAAAAATCACCATTGCAAACGATGTTAAAACAGTGGCAATCACGCCTTTGGCAGTTACAGTTTCGTTCCTTTTGAAATAATAAACCAGAGCAATTGCGGGAATTGTAAGCAAATTAAGCAGGTGTACTCCTATCGACAAGCCCATGAGATAGGCTATAAGAATAAGCCATCGGTCGGAATGTGCGCTGTCGGCGTTCTGCTCCCATTTGAGTATAAGCCAGAAAACAACTGCGGTGAACAGGGACGACATCGCATAAACCTCGCCTTCGACCGCCGAAAACCAGAACGAGTCTGTGAAGGTGTAAGCCAGAGCGCCTGTTAGCCCTGTCCCTATTATTGCAATGATATTGGCAGGAGTAAAATCGGTCTCTTCATTTTTAATCACAATTTTGCGTGCCAAATGAGTTATTGTCCAGAACAGGAACAAAATGGTAAATGCGCTGCAAAGTGCGGACATTGAATTGACTAATGCAGCAACTTGCGCCGAGCCGGAGGCAAAAAGAGTGAAAAATTTGCCCAGCAGCATAAAGAACGGCGCACCGGGAGGATGCCCCACGTCAAATTTGTATGCCGAAGAGATAAACTCGCCGCAGTCCCAAAAACTGCCTGTCGGTTCTATGGTACTCAAATAAGTGAAGGCAGCCACTGCAAAAGCCAGCCAGCCAAAAATGTTGTTAAAAAGTTTGTAACGTTTCATTTTATTTTAATCATTTAACTAATGTTTCACACCTGATTTTAGTGAGGCAGGATTGAAAAATTTACAAAAAAAGCGGCGTCTCATTGTGCTAAATTCATTGAAAATGTGCTATTTAGCGCGGCTTTACAGAACATATAAAACACACACCTTACGGAAAACAAAAGTATGGAAAATTTTTTGGAAATCAAAAATAATTTTTCTCAAACAGATGTGGATAGTTGTTAGTTGTTAGTGGTTAGTTGTTATGTGTCAGTAGTTCGTTTACATTCTAACCAACTTTTTATATAACGTCAAACAAATGAAAGGAAATAGGGAACTCCTAAAAATTGCTTATTTGTCGTTGGGCTTCATTTTCAAAAAGCGCTCATTTACATTAGCAAACTGCGCTTTTGAAAACTTGCCCGCCTAAAATAATCTAATTTTTAGAAGTCCCCAATAAATGATGAAAAAGGTTAATTCTTTTTTTGAGGTGCTATAAAAAAGTTTTCAGTTTTCAATTCAGGAATGTGCGCCTCTCGTTTGCAACGAGGGGGAGAGAAGGGCTGAAAGCCCGTAATTCAATAGCGCGG
>JAISWT010000071.1 GCA_031271005.1 Prevotellaceae bacterium
AACTCCTAAAAACTGCTTATTTGTCGTTGGACTTCATTTTCAAAATGCTCATTTACATTAGTAAACTGCGCTTTTGAAAACTTGTCCGCCTAAAATAATCTAGTTTTTAGGAGTTCCCAATAGAAAAATGACAACCATCTCGAACATTTCCCGTAGGGAATTAACAAAAATTCAATAAATTTAGTCGTTTCGTCTCTGCGCTCGCTGCTTAAAACGCTGGTTAATGTCCTACGGGCAACAATAAAATTATATATTTTTTCATTTTAGAATAAATATTAAAAAATCCCCGAAGAGTGAATTTTGTAAAAAAACAAAAAAATATTACTTTTGTATCCTTTGAATTTTTATACGGATTATAAATTGTTAATTATCATTTAGCGCCATGCAAACCACTTCCACTGTTTTAATGATTGAGCCGGTCAATTTTGGTTTCAATGAGCAGACAGCCAAGAACAACTTTTTTCAGCAGAAAGGCGATTTGCAGTCTGCTGCAATTCAAGCGAGCGCTCTACTTGAGTTTCGGGCAATGGTACAGTTGCTGCTCAAAGAAGGCGTTAAAGTCATCGTTATACAGGACACCGAAGAGCCGTTTACCCCCGATTCTATTTTTCCAAACAACTGGATTTCGTTTCACGCGGGCGGCGTTGCGGTACTTTATCCCATGTTTGCGCCCAACAGGAGGCAGGAAAGACGGGTTGATGTTATGAATAGCGTTATCAGTAACGGATTTGCGCTGAATGATATTATTGACCTTTCTGCTGCTGAAAACACCGGGAAATTTCTGGAAGGCACAGGCAGCATGGTTTTGGACAGAGTAAATCACATCGCATACGCCGCGCTCTCCAAACGTACACATAAAAAAGTGTTGAATGAATTTTGCGCAGCATTTAGATATAAACCATTGGTTTTTAAGGCGTTGCAAACCGTTGACGGACAGCGAGCGCCGATTTATCATACTAACGTGATGATGTCGGTAGGCGAGGGATTTGCGGTTGTCTGTTTGCAAAGTATTGATGATAAGAATGAACGCAGTAATGTGGAGAATGAATTGCTGCTAAGTAAAAAAGAGATAATTGAAATCAGCGAAGAGCAGATGTTGAATTTTGCGGGGAATATGCTTCAAATAGAGAACACGCGAGGCGAGAAATTGATTGTGATGTCAAAAACGGCGCATCAATCGCTTGATGCCAGTCAGTTGGAGCGGCTGCAAAAACACGGTAAAATTCTGTCGGTAGCCATTCCAACCATCGAAAAACATGGCGGCGGCAGCGTGCGCTGTATGCTGGCGGAGGTTTTCAAGTAATTCAGTAATCATTAAGTCAGTAAATCGGCGCTCACTATCCGAGTTGCGCAAAACGTTGAAAATAAGGTTTTAATAATTAATGGAATTGAACATGGGACATAAATCAGGCTTTGTAAATATCACGGGCAATCCTAATGTAGGCAAATCTACGTTGATGAACGCGCTTGTTGGCGAGCGCATCAGTATAATCACGTCTAAGGCGCAAACCACGCGGCACCGCATTTTGGGCATCGTAAATGGCGCCGATTTTCAGATTGTGTATTCCGACACGCCCGGCGTGCTGAAACCGAACTACAAATTGCAAAACGCGATGCTGAATTTCTCCAAATCGGCGCTTGCCGATGCTGACGTATTAATATATGTAACAGATATTTTTGATTCGCCAACTAAAAACGCCGACTTTGTAGAGCAGGTCAAGCAAAATGCTGCGCCCATAATTCTTGTTATCAACAAAATAGACCTTACAACTCAGGAGAAACTGATTGAACTGGTTGAAAAATGGGAAACACTGTTGCCGAAGGCAGAAATTTTCCCTATTTCGGCGCAGGAACGCTTTGGAATTGATAATTTATTGAAACGCATACTCCAACTGCTGCCCGAAAGTCCGCCTTATTTTGACAAGGAGCAACTGACCGACAAGCCCGCACGATTTTTTGTAACGGAAATTATCCGCGAAAAAATCTTATTGAACTACGACAGGGAAATACCGTATTCGGTAGAAGTTGAAGTTGAGCAATTTATTGAAAAAGAAAATATTATAAATATCAATGCTATAATTTATGTTGAACGCAATTCGCAAAAAGGCATTATTATAGGACACGGCGGCAAGATGCTGAAAAAAGTAGGCAAAGAAGCACGAATAGATATTGAGGCATTTTTCGAGAAAAAAGTCTTTATAGAATTGTATGTAAAAGTAGAAAAAGACTGGCGCAACCGCGAATCCAAACTGAAAAGTTTCGGATACGAATGAGACTCGGAAGTTTTCAGTCTTTATTCTACTTACACACTGTTTAATTGCTAAATCAAATTTCTAATTCTGTCGTCGAAGGCAGTCAGAGCGGCTTTTGCTCCTTCGCCCATTGAAACAATTATTTGCTTATAAGGCACGGTAGAAACATCGCCGGCAGCGTAGATACCCGCGATTCCTGTGCGGTTTTTTGCATCAATTTCTATTTCGCCAACTCTGTTAACTGTCAATAAATCACTGAATTGCGCACTGTTTGCTACTAATCCAATCTGCACAAACACACCGTCCAGTTCGTAAAGTTTTTCCTCATCGGTTTGCCTGTTTTTCACTTTCAATCCTGTTACTTTGTCGCCATTGCCAAGCACTTCTACTGTTTGCCGGCTGAGCAGAATTTCCACATTTGTCAGCGAATATGCTTTTTGTTGCAGCACTTTGTCGGCACGCAATTCGTCAAGAAATTCAAAAACAGTAACTTTTTCGGCAATTCCGGCGAGGTCAATCGCTGCTTCAATTCCCGAATTTCCGCCTCCTATCACTGCCACACGCTTGTTTTTGTAAAACGGTCCGTCGCAGTGCGGGCAAAAATGCACTCCCCGTCCAATATACTGCTGCTCGCCGTCCACATTGAGTTTGCGCCAACTTGCACCTGTGGCAATAATTACGGCAGGCGCGATAAATACTTCGTTTGCAGATGTATAGATGTGTTTTTTGCCGTCTTCGAGCGCTATTTTTTCCACTTTTCTGTGTTCAAAAACCTCTATAGAATAATTTTCTATATGCTGCTTCAAATCGCTTGCCAACTTTGCGCCTGTGGTTTTTGGAACAGAGATAACGTTCTCAATATCAACAGTTTCGTTCACTTGTCCACCCATTCGTTCAGCCACAATAGCCACAGTTAGCCCTTTGCGTGCCGAATATATTGCTGCGGCGGCGCCGGCAGGTCCGCCACCAATCACTGCCACATCATATTCTTTTGGTATAATTTCCTGATTATCAGGGATTTTTGACCCGTATTTTTCTTCGAGTTTATTTAGCAAAACCAGTAAATCACCACGCCCCGAATGCAGCATTTTCCCATCGGCAAAAACGGCAGGAACGCCCTGAATATTAAGATGTTCCGCTTCTGCCTGATTGATTGCACCATCAACAGTTTCGTGTGTGATGTTGGGGTTGAAAATTGTTATAGCGTTCAATGCCTGCACTACGTCTGGGCAATTAGTGCAAGTTAATGAAACATAAGTTGTTAAATGAATTTTCCCATTCAGATTTTTTATTTTTTCGGCAATAAATCCGTCAGGCAGATTTTTACCTTTGCCGTCAAGGTTGAGAATTGTCAGTAGCAGCGAATTAAATTCGTGTCCGTTGGGTACGGCGCGAAACGAAATGCCTGTACGCTCACCATTTTTGCAGATGAAAAATTGCAGCGAGTCGCCGTCATTTACCTTGCATTCAATGTTTTGCGAACATTCTGCCACCTCGCCCAGCAGTTCAAGCAATTCATTGCGGCTTTGATGTTCCTTACTAACGTAAATATCAAAGGTATAACTGTTTTTCAAATCGGAAAAAATACCTTGCAACTGTTCCTTTAAAGTGTTGTCTAACATAAGGTTATTAAAATTTAAAAAATTATTTATCTGCTGCAAAGATATTTTATATTAAACCGCAAAACAAATAGGTTTTACTTATAAACAAATAGATGAAATTTAGTGGTTAGTGGTTAGTTATTAGAGTTTAGAGTTTAGAGTTTAGAGTTTAGAGTTTAGTTAGGAATAGTTAGGAATAGTTAGGAGTTGTTTTAATTCTCAATTCTCAATTCTCAATTCTCAATTGCTTAATTGCTAATTGAAAAAAAGTTTTTATTCTTTTTTGAATAGAACGCGGAATGCTTCTTCCACCTTTTTTACGGGAATAATTTCAATATTTTTAGGTAATTTTTGCAGCGCTTTGCGGTTAAATTCCGGGATTAACATTGCATCAAATCCCAATTTTTCTGCTTCGAGTACTCGCTGTTCAATTCTGTTTACTGGTCTTATTTCGCCCGACAGTCCTACTTCTCCAGCCATACAAACGCGCTTTTCTATCGCCAAATCAACATTAGACGACAGTATTGCCGAAATAATTGCCAAATCAATAGCCGTGTCGTTCACTTTGAGCCCGCCTGCAATGTTTAGGAACACATCTTTTTGCGCCAACTTAAATCCTGCGCGTTTTTCAAGCACAGCCAGCAGCATATTCAGTCGGCGAATATCGAATCCTGTACTCGACCGTTGCGGCATACCGTAGGCGGCAGAACTTACAAGCGCTTGTGCTTCAATCAAAAACGGGCGAATCCCTTCAATAGTCGCCGCAATAGCCACTCCGCTCAACCCTTCGTGCGCTGTTGACAGTAGCAGTTGCGAGGGATTGTTCACTTCGCACAGCCCGTTTTGTCGCATCTCAAATATTCCGAGTTCGGAGGTGCTTCCGAATCGGTTTTTAATGCTGCGAAGGATTCGGTATATGTAGTGCTGGTCGCCTTCAAACTGCAAAACAGTATCAACAATATGCTCCAAGATTTTAGGTCCTGCAAGTGTTCCTTCCTTTGTAATATGTCCGATAAGAATAACCGGCACAGCCGTTGTTTTGCAGAATTTTAGCAGCGCGGCGGCACATTCGCGCACCTGCAAAATGCTGCCGGGCGAACTCTCTACTGCTGCCGTGCTGACGGTTTGAATAGAATCAACGATGACCAAATCGGGCTGTATGTTTTGGATTTGCACAAAAATCTCTTCGAGTGAGGTCTCGCTCAAAACGTAACATTCCGGATTATCGAGCGTTAGTCGCTCGGCACGCAGTTTGAGTTGTTTTACGCTTTCCTCGCCCGAAACATATAGCGTCCGTTTCCCCTTGATTTTCAGCACTACCTGCAAAGCGAGCGTTGATTTTCCTATTCCGGGTTCGCCGCCGATGAGTACCAGCGACCCCGCCACCAGTCCGCCGCCGAGTACACGGTTGAGTTCGCTGTTGCAAGTGTCAATACGCGGCTCGTGGGCAATATCTACATCGTGTATCAGAACGGGTTTTTGCTTTGTGAGTTCCAATCCGCTGAGTGCAGTTTTTGTCCGCGCATTTGTTGATTTTGCGGCTACTATTTCTTCTACATAAGTATTCCACTCGCCGCAGACGGGGCATCGTCCAATCCATTTAGGAGACTCGGTCCCGCAATTTTTGCAAAAATATGCTGTCTTGTGTTTTTGCATTAGAAATTATTTGAATCAATTAGCAGATAGCAATTAGCAATTAGTAACTACATTCTTAAAACTTAAAAACGCTGCCCAATGAGCCAATAGACTGCTGCTGCCACCGTTGCGCTGACGGGAATTGTTAGCAGCCATGCTACCAGCAGATTTTTTGTTACTCCCCATCGCACAGCCGACAGGCGTTTAGTTGCACCTGCGCCGATAATTGCTCCTGTAATTGTGTGAGTTGTACTTACCGGTATTTTCAGTATTTCGGTGAGATATAGGGTAATTGCTCCTGCTGTTTCGGCAACCACGCCTTCAAATGGTGTAACTTTTGTGATGCGCGAGCCCATTGTTTTTACTATTTTCCAGCCTCCGCTCATTGTTCCGAGCGCAATTGCGGTGAAGCAGGCGAGCGGTATCCAGTCAAAATGCTCGGTTGATATTATCTGTTCAAATTCAGTGAGTTGCATGAATGCAGGCAGGCTTCCCGGGTTCGTCAGATTGTATGCAATCAGGGCGACTGAAATTATTCCCATCACCTTCTGGGAGTCGTTCATACCGTGTCCGATACTGAAGAGCGCTGACGACACGAGTTGCAGCCGTTTGAACCAGTGATTTGCGCGGTGCGGGTTCGCTTTTTTTGCGATATTCTGAATTGCTATTGACAGAATGGGCGCTATAATCATACCTATAATCGGTGCGAGGAAGATGAAAATAGCAATCATAATCACGCCTTTGTTTCCGCCCCAGTGAATAGAGTCGATGTTTCGCGTAGCCATTAATGCCGCTCCTGCGAAGCCTCCTATCAGCGTGTGCGAAGACGACGAAGGAATTCCGAACCACCAGGTTGCCAAGTTCCACAATATAGCCGCTACAATTCCCGAAAAGATGATTGGCAATGTGATGAACTGTTCAAAAACCGTTTTTGATACCGTATTTGCAATTCCAAAATCCTGAATTACGAATTTGGCAATAAAAAAGGCGACAAAATTGAAAAGCGCCGCCCACAGTACCGCCTGAAACGGTGTAAGAACTTTCGTGGATACTATTGTTGCTATCGAGTTGGCTGCGTCGTGGAAGCCGTTTATGAAATCGAACAGCAAGGCAAGAATGATTATTATTATTAGTAAAGTCATTTTGTTTAACGATTAATGAACAAATGGTTAATTCCCCATTAACCATTTATTTAATTAATTAATTAAGCGTATTTTACGATAATTGTTTTAATTATTTTGCCGGCATATTCGGCAACGTCAGTAGCCTTTTCGAGTTCCTGCATAATTTCCTTGATTTTCATCAGTTCTATACTGTTGGTTTCGCTTTCAAACAGTTTGATGATGAAATTTTCGTAGACTTCGTCTGCCTTGTTTTCGAGGTCGTGCAGTTCCTGACAGTATTTCACGATGTTTTCCGTACTTTTCTTAATGGTGTCGAGTTCATCAACAGCCTTGTTGATTCCCAGCACACATTGGTGCAGTATTTCTGCCATTTGCACTGCTGCTTCAGGCAATTTTTTGGGGTTGTAAATTAAAATGCGCTTGGCACAACTGTTTATTCTGTCTGTAACATCGTCAAGTCGGTTGGCAAGCGCATTAATGTCTTCGCGGTCGAAGGGGGTTATAAACGTGGTGTTCAGTTCGTCGAACACTTTGTTTGAGAGTTTGTCGCCCTCGCGTTCTTTTTCTTTTATTTGCCGATAATAGCCTGGGGCTGTTGTATGGCTGTAACAGGTTACAAACTCGGTCAGCAAGGAAGATGCCTCGATAGCAATTTCCGACATTTTTTTTAAAAGCGGGAAAAACTTTGGCTCTTTGGGGGTCAGTTTGCTTAAAAAAGAATTATTCATACTCAATTTTTATATGTCTAAAATTATGGATTACTGGTTTATGCTTTGATGTTTTTTTAGTGCAACATTTCTGTTTTACTGCAATAATATGGTGATAATTAAATAATTATCATATAAACGTTACAAAACGATTACGAGTTTCAAAAGTACTACAAATTTAATTAATACACAATCTTTTTTTTTTAATTCAGTTAAAAAAATATGCTTTTTAACATAAAATCAAGTTGTTAATACGATTAATATGAATGTGTTTTTTATTGCGTTTAATTTTTATATTATATTGGGGACTCCTAAAAATTGCTTATTTGTCGTTGGGCTTCATTTTCAAAATGCTCATTTACATTAGTAAACTGCGCTTTTGAAAACTTGCCCGCCTAAAATAATCTAATTTTTAGAAGTCCCCCTATATTTATTATCAGTTATTTGACAGGCAAGAACGTTTCTGTAGAAAGCGCATTTGCCGGTTTGCGAATGTTTTGCAGGTCAATATTCTTGCCATGCTTTTATTAACAAATCATCTTGCGTTTTGGTACAGAAGGCGGTTATAAAAGCGCTTGCCAGTCTTGCATTTGTGAGCAATGGGGTATTGAAATCAATTGCTGCGCGGCGAATGGCGAAGTCGTTTGCGAGTTTGCGGCTGTCCATATTTTTGGGGACATTAATAATGAGGTCAAAAGTGTGGTCGGAAATGAGTTTCACCACATTGTTGCCGCCTTCCTCGTCAGCCCAACGTACAGTTGTGGTTTCGATGCCGTTTGCTGCCAAAAACTGTTGCGTTCCGCGCGTTGCATAGATTTCAAAATTGTGTTTTTTCAAGAGATGGCAGGCATCGAGCAAATCAACTTTTGACTTAGCCTCTCCGCTGGAAATCAGGATTTTCTTTTTTGCAGGTAACTGGTAGCCTACTGACAGTAATGATTTTAGGATTGCCTCTGAAAAGTCATCTCCAATGCAACCCACCTCGCCTGTAGAAGCCATATCTACGCCCGATACGGGGTCTGCCTCCTGAAGACGCGCAAACGAAAATTGAGATGCTTTTATTCCCACATAGTCGAGGTCGAAGGCAGATTTTTCGGGCTTCTCTACCGGCAAGCCGAGCATTATTTTTGTGGCGAGTTCTATGAAGTTTATTTTCAAGACTTTACTTACAAAGGGGAAACTGCGTGATGCGCGTAAATTACATTCTATGACCTTTATATAATTGTCTTTTGCAAGAAACTGGATATTGAACGGACCTGAAATGTTGAGCGATTTGGCAATTTGCCGCGCAATATTTTTGATTCGTCTAATAGTTTCCACATAAATTTTCTGCGGTGGGAACTGCGTAGTGGCATCGCCCGAATGGATTCCTGCAAATTCTACGTGCTCGGAAATTGCGTAGAGCAAAATTTCGCCGTCTTTTGCTACTGCATCAATCTCTATTTCCTTGCAGCGTTCCAAAAATTCCGAAATTACCACAGGATGCTTTTTGGAGACTTCGGTAGCAAGTTTCAGGAAATTTTCGAGTTGCGATTTGTCGTAGCAAACGTTCATTGCTGCCCCCGAAAGCACGTAAGAGGGGCGCACTATCACCGGGAATCCTGTTTTTTCAACAAATTCATTAATGTCGTCAAAGGTGGTAAGTTCTTTCCATCGCGGCTGGTCAATTCCAAGTTCATCGCACATTGACGAGAATTTGTGTCGGTCTTCGGCGCGGTCAATATCAACGGCTTGCGTTCCGAGAATATTTACGCCTTCGTTAGCCAACTTAACTGCCAGATTATTAGGTATTTGTCCGCCTGTGCTGACAATTGTTCCCTTCGGCTGTTCAAAGTCGATGATGTCCATCACGCGCTCGAAACTCAACTCGTCAAAGTAGAGTCTGTCGCACTCATCATAGTCGGTGCTGACGGTTTCGGGGTTGTAGTTTATCATCACCGAGCGCAACCCTTCGTTGCGGATGGTTTTAATGGCGTTCACCCCGCACCAGTCGAACTCCACCGAAGAGCCGATACGATACGCGCCACTGCCGAGAACAATCACGGCATCTTGCTTATTTTCTGTGTTTTGGTTCATATTTTTTTTATTCATATATGCCGCAACTTGCTGTACTCTGACTTATCATAATCTGAAAAATGTATTTAATCAGGTACAATTGCTTGCTTCATTTGTCGGTTTTTTTTAATTATTGAAACACGCTCTTACATTATATTCCAACAATCCTTTTTTTGTGTTTCTACGCCGTATTACATTGATTGCGATTATCTTGTAGCCTATTTGTTTCATACATTCGGCAATAATATCCTGGGTTTCAACGAAATGTCCGTAAAAAGAAGAATTGCCTACAATGTAATTTATTTTGGCATTAGACTTTAATAAAACGCTCATATTGAAAAGGTGCAGATAGATATTGTCAAAATACTTATGAACATACCTGCTCATTGTTTCGGCATTTTTGTCCTCGCATTTGCTGATTTTGTTGCACACTTCGTAGAGCAGAGCAGGCAAATTTGTGTTTGTCGGCATCCAATTTTTCAGGTTGCTAGTGGCAACGCCCCACGTTCCGCCGATTGTTTCCCAATCCAATGCGCCTGCATCGCTACCGTTTTTTAGAAATTTTACCCAGTACATATACGGTCGTAACTCACGAATATAACTTATTCTGTTTGGATAAGGCGGCGAGGTAATAACTGTGTTAAAACATTTTTTTTCATTGACTTCCAATAGTTTTGAATCCGTATGAATTACTTGCGTGTTGCCTGATAGTTGCTCTGCTGCCGAATGAATTATGTTAAAAAAAATTGTTTTAAATAACGATTTTATTTGAGTAAAACCATATTGAACAGTATCTTCCTTGAACGACATTGAAACATGATTGAATGCTGCCGACGAAGTTTCAATTATCAATCGCGAAAACGCCACCCAAACCAGATTATGATAATGGTTTCCGTTTGGCTCACCAAACGTTTCAACAAGGCGATTGCGAATACTTGCCAAAACCATGAGGGTGTCTGTGTGCCACCAACGCTCAATATTGTGAATGGGCGGAATCCAATAATTATCTGAAACAACGATATTTTCAAGATATTGATTGAATTGTTTTTGTAATAATTCCAATTTTTTCACAGAATAATTGTGGCATTTAATATTCCCCAACCAAATCAAAAACGGATTGATTTCATATAAAACGGAAGAGAAGCCCATCTCGGAAGCCACTAAACCTGTTGTGGCAGTTCCGGAAAAAGGGTCAAGAATAAGATCTCCTTTTTTGCAATCGGTTTTGATAATTTCCTCAACCAACTTTACAGAATATGCGGGTGTGAGGCGTAACCAACCGTGCCGCCCCAATTTCGTATTGTACTTAAAAGTATAATCCGTTCTTTTCGCTATATCAAAAAATTTAGTTTGCATCTAACAGAGTTTTGAGTACCGAATTTATTTCTAATTTGAATTTCTCGGAATTGTTTTTGAAAAATGCAGCAAGGTCATAGCCCAATATTGTTTTACAAAATGTAAAAAGCGAAGTTTGTGGATTATCAGAATTTATGCCCGTAATTAATCCACAGCGATTATTGCGATAGCGCAGTACAATATCCGAATCTATTTGCGAAGAGAAGATAGCAAAAACAGGCAGATAGCCGTTTGAATAAGCGACAGTGGCATTATCAATATCTGCATTTTGTCGTTTGCTGCCTTTGCTTTTGTAACCCTGGCGGACTTCAAAATCTACGCCGTTTTGCGGGATTTGCGTAACAGACAAATCTTTGCAACAGGCGATAATCCAATTTTGCAAACGATTTTTCAATTCTAAATTTTGTATCTCTTTTAACTCCAAGCGACCGTCTAACGTGAGCGTTTTAGTTTTGCCGCTTTGCGTTTTAGTTTCGTAACTCCACAAAGCAAAATCCTTATCCTTATATTGTGCCGTATCAACAATTATTTCTCGAAACAAATGCTCGCAACCGATACCTATTTGCCGATAGATTGAGGTCATACCGTCTGCGGCTTTGTGTGCTGCGTACATCAAACTGCTGTCAAGCCCAATCCACGAATAAAACGGATCGTTGCCGTAAAGTTCCAAAAAACCTTCAAGCAAAACGCCGTATTCATTCCGGCTTTCGCCGAATTTTGGTCTGTATTCCCTGCATTTCTGAATTGGAGCAAGAAAGATATCTACGTATTGGTTATTATCTTGCATAATTCCATCTGTTTTTTCATCTGTTTAAATTTTATAAGTTATTGAAATCCCAACATTCCTTTTTGTTTCTAAATCTTTAATTAAATTAGTAATGGGTATTTCATATCATATCAAAAATTTCATACTGACTTTCGCTTTCTTTTTTTTGTTAATTTATTAATAATGAGTTTGTTGTATCTTCCAACTGCCCATGTCCGCACAGCGACGGCGCTTTTACCTGACCAATTGCTTCAGTTGTCGGTTATGAGTGCGCTCGATGTGCTGCCTGCCTGTTCTAAAGTGTTTTATTCCTTTATAAATTTCGCAACAAAATTAGTCATTTTTACGAAATAAACGCCAGACGGCAGGTTGGAAATATCAATTGTTGTTTCTCCCGCTGCGTAATCTGCCGTTTTTAATTCGTAATTTGAATTTACCTTGCCCGAAATGTCGCAAATTTGCACATCTAAACCTGTTAAATTTTCAGTATCTAATAATTTTATGTGTAATTTATCTTTTGCAGGGTTTGGATAAATCAGTAATTTGTTCTTCAAAATATCTTCGACGCCCGCAATATTGGCAACGGAAATGTAAGCATTTTGTGTTTTTGTGTCGCTGCCGTCTGCATTTGTAACAGTAAGAGTTACGCTGTAAGTACCTGCTGTATCGTATCTTACTGTCGGATTTTGCGTCACGGAAGCTGCGGGAGCGCCGCCTTCAAAAGTCCATTTCCATCTCGCAGGGTCGTTTGTTGAGTTGTCGGTGAAATTAACAGTTTCGCCTATATCTATTGACGTTTTGTCTGCTAAGAAATCGGCAACAGGCGGCGTTGGTTTCGGCACAGACATTACGCACCATTCAATATCGTCAATCACAATTTGTGCGTTACCTGTTACAGAACTTGCGAGGCGAATTTCGATTGTAAAGTCGCCCAAAACATTGATATTATTAACTGTGAAATCGTAAATAGTAGCATCTTCGCCGGAATTTGTACCGATAGTTCTCGAAGCGCCTTTCAGTTCGCCGTTGATGTACAATTCCAAATAGCGCGGCGACGTGCCTGTATATGCTTTACGGAATTTGCAGGAAAAACTTTGTATTCCGTTTGTAATGGTGGCAGAATATAATTTGCTGTTTTCGCTTGTGCGGCGCAAAAGCAACGATTTTCCGTTTATTGGAGAAGCCGCCGTGCCGCTTGCATCAATACAGTGTATATAATTCCATGTAATGCCGTTGTTCCCAACAAAGGAGCCGTCGCTGTAATTTGTGGCGCCATTGAGATTGTTGAAGTCTTCGACGTAAGAAGATGAACAGTTAAATGGCATTGTGCCGATACCAACTGCATACCACGCATTTTGTACGGCTGCGTATTGTGTAGAATTGATACCGAAGAGGTCTGATGCGGCTTGCAAAGAGCCGGTATACGAATCATAATGATCTGCGTAGGGTGATAAATAGTTCATTAAATTTCTATATGCAATTTTTCTCGCATCTGTAATTCCGATACCGGCTACAGAATAAGCATTGCCAAAATCATTTGTACCACTGCCACCTTGACAAAGCAAATAAAACCAAAAATTTTGCACTCCACTGTTAGTATGCACCCCGCCGTTATCATCCATATCTGTTGTACTTACCCAGTATGTTCCCTGATAGGTGTCAGGCTGTCTGTAATACGAGGGTAATTGATTAGAAGACGGGTTGGACATTGAGCGCATAAAAGGTTCTGTTATCATAATATCCTCACCGATAGTCCAATTTGCATTGCTTGGGCGTGCATACGATTCAATGCAAGCGCCAAAAATATCTGCAAACGATTCATTTAAAGCGCCCGATTCGCCTTGATAATATAAACCGCCATTATTATTATTATCAACAACTAAATGAGTAAATTCGTGTCCCACAACATCAATCGCAACAAGAGGTTTCATATATTCAGAGTCGCCCACACCATAAACCATAATACCATCTCCTAATGC
Source organism: Prevotellaceae bacterium (assembly GCA_031271005.1). GTDB lineage: Bacteria > Bacteroidota > Bacteroidia > Bacteroidales > Paludibacteraceae > WRGS01. The sequence continues at coordinate 13,476 of JAISWT010000071.1, forward strand.
AGCCGCATTATTTGGGAATCCATATTGCCCACCATAAAAAACAGGATTCACCCAGTTTGCTATTTCACTATGATTTCCGTCATAACTATCTCTGTTAAAAATATTAAAATAAAAATCATAAGTTTTTTCCATTCCCCAATGAACATCTAATGCTGCTTTTTTTATATTTTCAAGACTGTAACGGCAAATTGTATTACTTCCCTGATAAGTATAAATCCCCTGATTAGTAGAAGAAGTAATATTAACCGTACTGCCAAATTCATCGCTTCCTGCTGCATTATAATCCCAAACTTCCACATAATAAGGTGGATTTGACAATGGTAAATTAATGTTGTTAATTGCAACCGGCGGCGTTTGGTTACTGCGTACACTCGAAGTATAAACAGGTGAGTTTGAGCCGTCATAAATTTTGATATAAAAATCGGGTTTTGTATCTGTTGCATCATACCACCACTCTGTTGAAGGTGTGCTGTAAATCGTAAAAGTTTTTAAAACGGGCGCAGGGCTCCAATTTGTAGAATTGTTTGCGAAAACAGGAGGGTCTGTTTGATAGTACATATTCCAGTCTGTTACATCATAGGTATATATGTTTCGCGCGTGGTCTTCCAACAGACAGGTTGAACTGTTTTGATAGCAGGTTATATCTTGTGTCCCGCTGTACATCGTTTGCGCTGTGCCTGCTACATCGGCATCGTTGATAAGTGTGATTTTATTTAATACTTTGCCCGTTTTTGCATCAATAAAAACATTATACATTTTCAATGGACTGTACGAAATTGCTTTAACTTTTTTCACAAGTGCAAAATAAGATTTTTCGTCTTTCGGGATTTTTGCGATTACAGTTTCAACAGGGTGTTTTTTTGCCAAACTATCCACGCCTAAATCTGCTTTTGCAATCTCAACTGCTTGATTATCAGAAATATTTATCTGCAAATCGAGCGTTTCAAACTGCGCAATTTTTCCATTCATGCTACTTAAGAATCCGTCTTTTTCGTGCAACATAATCATTTGCCCATCAAGCGGATAGCCCTTGTAAAATTGCTGAAAATTGGTGTGAATAAAACCAATTTCGTCAGCGCGTTGCAAAACCCGTTCAAATGTAAAATCTGTATTAAGATTTAACAGTTCGTTTAACCTGTTTGCTGCATTTTGCGTTACAATTTTCTGCTCTGCAAGATTTGCAAAAACAGAGCCGTTGCGCACTTCAACCCGTTTAAGCGTTTCGCCTTGTGCAGACGCTACATTAGCAACAAACAATGCTGCTAAAAATAACGACAGTTTTAAATTCTTTTTCATCTGTTTATATTTTATTTTTTAAGGTCAAATGGAACTCACACGACAACATAATCATAACCTTGTATGTTTTGTTAATCGTGGTCGTTTCATAGTGATTTTCTTTTTCTTTTTTTTTTAAATTTATTAATAATGAATTTATTGAACATTTTTTTGCAGTCGTTTTTGATTTTATTTCCATTCCGACAAAAATTTTCTGATATTAATATGTTCAATTCCTTCGTATGAATTTCCGGCAAAGTTGTCTGCCGAAACTACAATTTTCGGATAATTATCATTGATTTTCAGCAAATTGCCAAATTCACGTTCTATTGTTTTTTCGTCGGACAAGAGATAGCACACTTGAATGTAAACTTTTTCGCCGCCGCGTTCGGCAACAAAATCAATTTCCATGTTGCCAACTTGTCCTATCTTCACCTCATAATCGCTACTCAACAAGTGATTATAAACAACATTTTCAAGGATTTTGCCAATGTCTGCTTGCCGAAACCCGCGAATTGAATGTCGCAACCCCAAATCTTCAAAGTAAAATTTTTCGCCTATTTCAAAAACTTTTTTGCCCGCAATATCAAGTCGTTTTACTTTTCTAATTAAAAATGTGTTTGTAATATAGTTTAAATAGTTAATAATTTGCGAAACAGACATATTTATTTGTTGCGATTTCAGAAAGTCGCCGATTTTTTTTGCAGAAAATAATTGCCCTGTATTGTCTGCCAAAAAGCGCACAAGATTTTCCAAAAAAGCAGTGTTTCTGATTTCGTGTCTTTGAATTAAATCCCTGTATATCACAGTATTGTAAACGCCTTTGAGATAATCAAAAACAATTTTGTCATCTAAACTCAAATGTTTTAGATAAGGTAAGCCGCCGAATTTCAAAAATTTTTGCAACGTTTCATTTGTGTTTTCCAAGTTATGGAACTCGCAAAATTCGTTGAAGGACAAACTATAAACGGGAATCTCTACAAACCGTCCACTCAAAAAAGTGGAAAGTTCGCCCGACAAGATATGCGCGTTGCTACCTGTGCAATACAAGTCGTAGTCAGTGTTCAGCAGCAAACTTCGCAATGCCTTTTCAAACTCGGTAATCTCCTGAATTTCGTCAATAAAAACGTAATTTTTTACGCCGCTTTTCGTGTTTTTTTGTACAAAATCATCTAAATCAACAGCAGTTTTTATCGCGTCAAAAGCCAAATCTTCCTTATTGATATACAGTATATTAGCCGATTTGTCCGCTTTTTCAATTGCATCAATTATTTGCAACAGAACATAACTTTTGCCAACTCTGCGTTGCCCAACCAAAACCTTGATTATCTGCTTGTTTATGTAAGGTTTTATTTTGTCCAAATATTTTTGACGTACAATAAATTCTTCTCGCATTTTGTGAAAGTTTAGTTTATATTAAAAACTTTTACAAAATTACGAAAAGTTTTTGATATACAAAAATAATATTTTCGCACGCTGATAACACTGTTAAGATATGTTCGCGCTGCTTGGTATCTCCGGGTAATTTTACTATCATAATTTTCCAATTTTTATACCGCAAAGGTACAAAAATCGGCTGAAAATAACAAACTTTTTTGCAATTATTTTACTGATAACCAAAGTCTTAACTGCTTGATAAGGATTGACTAGTTATTAACAGGAAATTGTATATTTTGCATTTCAAATGACAACACTCATGTCTGCCGAATTTGAAATTCGGCAGACATGAGTGTTGTCAATTATCTTATTTGTTATCAAACAAATAATACGTTTTTAACTCATTTTAAGAAAGATTTTAGCAGTGGTGTCTAATAATCTTTCTTAATTTCATAGTAGAAGTCAGCATTTTCTTCGGTATATGCCTTTAGTGTAAGTGTTTTCATTGAAACTCCATTGTACCAAAATTCGGAATATGGAAGTTTGGTTGATGGAAGCACAGTTGCTTGAATAGTATCCGAATCGCCATTACCCCAGTCGACTACAGTTGTAGATAACCCTTCTGAATTAAAATACGCACTTAAACCTAAAAAGAAAACATTACCTATATCGGTTTGCGAATCAACAATTACACACATTTTAGGAGAATCAAAATGTGCATGGTACTGCTCAACTAATTCTCCATCAATTAAAAACAGATTCTTGATTTTGTCAATCTCTATCTGGTTTTTAACGTTGCTGTTAAAAAGATTCTGTCCATCTTTACCAATTAAGACTATTGAGACTCCCTTTGGACCCGGGAAAGCATTTGGTTTTTCTTGCTCACAGCCTGTAAAGCACATTGCTATTATTAGTAAATAAATTAAAGTTCTCATGATGCTATTATTTTCTAATGTTATAAATCATTTTATTATTCTTATTAAATCCCCCATTATCACCTATTCCATAGTAACCGTTGGCAGTATTAACTCCCCATCCCCAATTCATATGCAGCCAAAGTAAATTAGCCCCACAGGGATTAACATGGTAAATATATCCATCGCAAACCCATGCGTGTCCGTCAGAAGAAGATTCTCCGCGCAATATTACGGGATAACTCCACTTCAGTTCATTGACAACAGTGTTAACATTAAAATCATCATAAGTAGCCGATGAGTAAGAAAAATTATTTTTAAAAACTTTTGCCAAATCTTTGGTTACTGCGCTGGATACACCGCAACCATAATCCATATCAACAGCGCTACCAATGTCCCTTATCATGCGAGATGCTTCAGAGGAGCCCAGCGTATTATGCATTAGGTTATAATCATAAGTTGCAGGGTATTTAAAATAGTTCATCACCTGCGCTCCTGCAATTGCAACACAGCCTGCCAATGCCCTGCCGTTACTTTGGGCTGAACAATTCATATATGGTGCACTGTTATTAAATCCCACACCTTGATGCCAGTATGTGGACAATAATGGCGCAACACTATAGACCTGGGTATTACACAAAGGGTCATTTGTATCATCAGGTATTACTGTCCTATCTCATTAGGGGGATCGTCAGATATCGGCGCTGGTAATATGCTTGGCACTCCATCCTTTATGGCTCTATCCCACCGCTCCGATACATAGTCATCAACCCATGCCTGATTTCTTAACTCTTTAATTTGCTCAATCGCGCTTTCCGTCCATTCCTGTAATCCAATGGGCATATCGGTTTCATTTAGAGGGAAAGAAGATTCATAAGAGTACGCAAGCACAGGTTCACTTCTTTTATCTGCCGATAAAAGAATAAAACCTCCTCCTTCATAATTGAGAATGCAGTAACATGGGTTGCCTCCTTCTTTAATGAGTTTATAATTAAACAGTTTTTTTGAAACAGGTATAGATTTTAGCCTCGTATTGCCGCTAAATTCTACCTCACCCGCAATTTGAATCATTTCCTTTTCATTTAACAGAAATTGATTTTCCTTATCAATTGATATTCCATCATTAAGAATATCTGTATTGTTGCACCCAAGGAACAATAACGCAACAATTGCCGTAATTATTAAATACTTTTGTTTCATAAATTTTAGTAGGGGATACTTCTAAAAATTATTTATTATTTAGATTTTTCAAAAGGAGCCGAAGTCTGTTTTAAAACTCTTTAAAAAATCGGTACAAATGTACAACTATAATTTGCATAAACAATAAAATTATTGAAAAATTCATTTATTTAGTCAATCCTTATCAACCCTTCATTTTCATTGTTGATGGTTTCAATTTTGGGTAGAAAAGCAAGGTAAAAATGAGGCAAAGAAAATCTCCTTTGAGTTTTTCTATCATTTTTCTCAGATTCCACGCAGCGCCTGCCATCAAAGCGTTGATATTAATGCCTTTTTCGCCCCAAAAATAATTCTCTAACAGCCGATAATCATATTTTAAGTGGCTGATTATCGGCTCAATAGCGGCTCTTGCCCGACATTTTTTGCGGTCGCTTTTTGATTTTATTTCAATGCCTTTTCTATTTCCGACAATTCAAAACCTCTTCCGCAGGCAAAGCGTGTCAGTTTTGCACGTTTTTCGTATTCGGAACTGCTTTTTACGCTCTTCGATTTCGCGTTCAGCAGTTGGCGCAAAACATTTTGATAGTCTTCGGTATTAATACAGTCAAGAGCATTGTTAACTGTTTCATTATCAATGTTTTTCTGTTGCAGGAGCATTCTGATTTTAATCTTCCCCCACTTGTTGAAGCGAAATTTATCGCGGGCATAAGCATTGGCAAAGCGTTGTTCATCAATGTATTTTTCCGATATAAGATGTTCAATAATTTCTGTTGTCAGTTGGTTGTCAGCGTCCCACCTTTGAAGTTTTTCGGTAACTTCCGAAATGCAATGCTCTGATAATGAACAATATGCAGCAGCCTTTCCAAACAATAAATTATATTTGCTGTTCGACATAAAAAAATAACGTTTTAAAGCCCATTTTTACTTTGTAATCAATTCCACAAAGTCGGTATAGTTTTTTTCCGCATTGCAGCGTTCATCCCATCTGGCGCGAGCGTTTTTGCGCAGTTCCGAAAGGTCGCTGTTTGCAAACAGCGTGATTTCTGCGGCTATCTCTGATGCCGAAACATCTTTGGGGAGCAATTTACCAACCTGATTATCAACAATTTCGGCAGTGCCGCCAACATCTGTCGCCATTACCGGCGCTCCAAACGACAACGCCTCCATTATCGACACAGGCACACCCTCGCTTTCACTGACGTTGATAAATAAATCTACATGCGTATTTCGGTAAAAATCAATTACTTGCGCGTTTTTAACCGCGCCTTTGAACTCTACTTCCACATTGGCAGGCAAATGTTTGGCTTTTTCTTTTATTTGGTCAAATAAAACGCCCGCGCCTGTATGCGTCCATTTAAGCGGAAAGGAAATTTGCTGCAAGGCGCTAATAATCAAATCTATACGCTTGACTGAAATTACATTTGAGCAACTGAAAAGATGAAATTTCGTTTCCTGCGCAAAATTTATTCCGTTGTCAGAAACGCCCAAACGGGAGACATATATTTTTTCGAGAGTAATTATTTTTGAATAATTTTGTAATAAATATTCTTTGCCGTCTTGCGAAATGGGTACAAAAAAATCAATTTTTGGAAATAAATATTTACGAAACGGAATGTAACCATTGTTGGCATGTTGATACAAATCGCTACCGTGAAACCGCACAAATACCTGGTTGTCAATGTGCTTTTTAAGGAACGGAATTATCAGAGCCGACTTGTCGCCCCAGTAGAAATAAAGTTTGTCTTCCTTTTTTATTTGAGAAAAAAGTTTTTCCCAAACCGTTTTTTTTGAAAAAATTGCCCTGAAAAGCAAAAGCGAAGTCCCGTAATTCCAAAAATGTTTCCCGTTAAGGTAAACTTTTTCCTCAAACAGTTCGGGTAAAAACCTGAAAAGCGGCGACAGGTTGAAAATTCCTTTCAGCAAAAGTTTTTTCCTGTTTTTCGGGCAGAAATCAAGCAGAGTTTCCCAGAGTTGCGAATTTTTGGGCAACGTTCTGATTTCATTGTCTTTATACAGAGGAATAAACACAATTTCGTCGAATTTTGCAGACAAAAACGGCGCTTCGTTAGCCAAAAACGTTTCGCCAAGCCCGTATGGAAAATTATTTGTAAAAAGGAACAAACGCATCTTTTTATAGTGGTTAGTGGTTAGAGTTTAGAGTTTAGTTTTTAGAGTTTATAGTTTAGTGGTTCATTTCTAATTTCTAATGTTAAGTTAATTATTCGTGTTAAGTAAATTAATTAAATAGATTTATAATTTGATAATTGATA
>JAISWT010000181.1 GCA_031271005.1 Prevotellaceae bacterium
GAACGGTGTACGTGTAAAGCCTGTTAAATAATAGGGAACTTCTAACAATTGCTTTTTCTGCGTTACGCTCTTTCGGTAAAATGCTCATTTACGTTAGTAAACTCCGCTTTTACCTCAATGGCAAGCCTTGAAAAATCTAATTTTTAGAAGCCCCCAATACAATCTGTTAATTGTCAATATACTAATGAACTATTCCGAAGCAATAAAATATCTTTATCAGCAGGCGCCTATGTTTCAGCATCACGGGAAGAAAGCCTACAAGTCGGGCTTGCACACTTCCGAACTGCTTGATGCACACTTTGGACATGCGCACAGAAATTATCAGACGATTCACGTTGCCGGAACGAATGGAAAAGGCTCAACAACGCATTTGATAGCCGCTGTTCTACAGGCAGCCGGATACAGAGTAGGGTTATATACGTCGCCGCATTTGCGGGATTTCTCCGAGCGTATCCGCGTCAACGGCGCACCGATTGACGAACAGGCTGTAACGGATTTTGTAGAGAATAACCGTTCTGTTATAGAACGTCTGCAACCCTCTTTTTTTGAGATTACAACGGCATTTGCTTTCCGCTATTTCGCTGATTGTAATGTAGATGTGGCTGTTGTTGAAGCGGGTCTTGGCGGACGTCTGGACTGTACCAATATCATCACGCCGCAACTGTCTGTGATTACCAATATCAGTTTTGATCACACCGACATTCTCGGGGATACGCTTGCTGCCATTGCCTGGGAGAAAGCGGGCATTATCAAGCCCGACGTCAGAGTAGTGATAGGCGAGACGCATCCTGAAACGGCGCCTGTTTTTCTGGCGCGGGCGAATGAGTGTTGTGCGCCCGTCGTTTTTGCGGATGTTCGACAGCATGACAGGGCGTTGCCTTCCTGCGGTTTGGGTGGATGGTATCAGAGACGCAATATTGCCACAGCTTTTACGGCAATAGAATGTTTGCAGGAGCTGGGATGGACGATTACGGCGGAGCATATCAGGACGGGCTTTGCCGATGTAATAAGCTTGACGAATTTAAACGGGCGCTGGCAGACATTACGTCTTCGTCCTGCGGTTATTTGTGACACGGCTCATAACGAGGCGGGCATCCGTCTGGTGGTGGAACAGTTGTTAGAACAGAAATTTTGTCGTTTACGTATTGTTTTTGGGATGGTAAATGACAAAAAAACGGCGCCCGTTTTGGCATTATTACCTCAAAATGCCATTTATTATTTCACAAAAGCGTCAATTCCGCGTGCTTTGGATGAAAAAATGCTGCAACATCTTGCTCGTCCCTACTCTCTTTATGGAGAAACATATCATACAGTAAAAGAGGCTGTTAACGCTGCCATTTCGGACGCTTCGGAAGATGATTTAATCTTTATTGGAGGGAGTACTTATGTTGTTGGAGAAATATTTTAAATTTTTTCTCGAAAATATTTGGTGGATAAAAAATAATACTGTACTTTTGCACCGCATTTAAGAGATGCAACTGGAATGAAGTTTCCCAATCATAGGATTTAAGGGGGCGTTTAGCTCAGCTGGTTCAGAGCATCTGCCTTACAAGCAGAGGGTCGGGGGTTCGAATCCCTCAACGCCCACTTCAAAATGAAGGACTTATAAGAGATTGTGAGTCCTTTATTCTTTTGTGGGATATACGATTTGCATACAACTTCGCCGATGTTGCAAATGACTGACTTAATATTTTGCAGGCTGTAACCTATATTTTTGGAAGATTGGCATCATCAAATCTATTACCGTATATTCCATTTCCTCTGTGTAGGTAAAACGTTTTCCGATATTGATAGTTTGTAGTCTGTTATCGGATTCAAAACTTGATACAAATAGTTTGTGTCTTCATCGGGATAGAGCGTTTCGAGCATTGCGCCAAATAAAGCGACGGCTTGGGGCGTATAGTTAAGAACAAGTTCTTTCATCTCTGCAATACACTGTTTGTCAAGTTCTTGAATAAGTTGCAATAATCGCTGACAAGCCTTGTCAGGCGTTGTATCGGGAATAGTTTTGAAAAAACGCAGACAGTCGAGTAGCCGCAGCAGAGGGATGTTTTTCTCTGTGATAAGGTTTTCCTGTTTAGCAAAATGGATACGATACAGCCCATTTCCGCGTTCAATAGGGCGTTTCTCTTTTCTCGTTCCAATCTGAATAATGTCAGGTTCTTGCGATGTCAGCATCAAATCGTTGAAAACCGAATAACCTGTGGTATAACCAATCAGCCGTCCGTTTTTTACAAGTAAATCTTTTATTACCTGATAAATAGCCGGTTGCAATTCGCCGGAATTGTCCGTTTCCGGTTTGTAGAAACGTCCTTTCGACAGTTTGCGCAAAACGCCTTCTGAAACCAGAGTATTGAGTATCAGGCTTACTGCTTTTGGGCTTTTCGATGCAATCGGGAAATCCGATGCAGAAATCACTATCCCGACATTAAGCGTTGCAACCGCTTCTCGTATTGTATGTGTAATGTTGGTTTTCATAACAAAAAAGTCTTATCACGTCAGTATCACATTTCTAATAGTTTCTGTATCAACGTTTTGTTGAATATTCCATCTTGACAGAACTTTGCCTTCTTTTGGCGCTTCTGTGTCTAAAAGCGCGATAGACGACGAGCGTTCTTTGAGCAGTGTTTCGATAATTGGCGTATCAATTTGCAACATTTCAAGCAGATAACCCAAACGTTTGATAACTACCTGCGCATCGAACTGCAAAACGTATTTCAGAAGCGTATCAAAGTTGATTTTATCCTTTGCCATAACGATGGCTTTGGCAATTTCTATGATACCGCCCGCATAATCAGGTTTGTAGAGGCAATCGACAAACGTTTTTTCCAAGTCGCTGCAATATACCTTGTTGAAATTGTCAATCCATAGTTTTTTATAGCCGAAAAAATGCTTATCATTCGGATAAATAAACTGAAATTTCACGCCTTTGATTTCCGTTTCCGCAGGCTTAATTCGTTTTTTTACAACGATTTGTTCTTTCAAAGACGGTTGCGTAATCAGTTGGTGTATCTGCAAAGCAGAATAATAACCGATATAGTATTCCCCGCCTCGTGTCAATGGCTCTGCAAGCAAGTGCCAATCGGGCATAAACGATGCTGAATCCTGCTCGAAAGGAATTATGTAGTAAACGCCTTCGCGAAGTCGCATCAGAAGTCCTTCTTCGGTCATTCGCTGAACTTGTACCCTGATATGATTATCGGTCATTTCGGGTAATAAGGGCAATATCTCATTAAGACAAAACCACTTCTTGCCTTTTTCATTTACGACAGCAAGTATTTTTGCTGACGTTATCTCTATGTTTTTATGTTTTATGTCTTGCATATTACTATTATTGTAATTTATTGGACTTGAAACATCAATTTTCTATGAATGCTATTTTTATATTCTATGTCCATTTGGCTATATTATTTATAGTTGAATTTCCTTAAAACGTATATTTCGTTGTTTTCTTATGCTTTATATCTTGCATATTTCGTATATTGAAATTTCTAGGATATGTAACGTAAATCATTCTTTCGTTTCCCATAAATACTCAATGCCTGTCCATATGTAATATTCTTTACGAAATTGACTCATTGAAGACTTGAATTGCCCAATAATCAATATACAATCGCTATTAGACGGCAACGAATCTTCATCTAACAAGTCAAGAAATTCATTAGTTGGCTCGTTTTTCAGAATATCTTTTATTTGTGCTAATACACGATTGATATTCTTAACTTTAAATTTATTAAGAGGTTCGTCGGGTTTCTTTTTTGAAAACTCTTTCATCTCTTCATAAATTGATGCTAATAATTTTTCAAGCATCTCAAATTTATTTACTTCTGCTTGAGTCGGTAAATTGTGATTATATTTTTTCTTCGCCATAAATAATAATTATTTAATAGTGGAACTGTTTGTTTCTATCTTTGATTGTTTTCCATTGATCATCCATACCCATATATTGGTATAATCTTTTTTTGTGATATTTATACATCTAATAGATTCTAACGCAGAATAATACTGTTCTAAAATCATCACAATATCACTTGTAGTTGGTGTATCATCAACATCAAAAATATTGAAATCTGAATATGGCTTTTTATCTTGCAATATTTTATTCGCCTCTGTCAGTGACTGATTAATAAATTTCAGTTTGAATTTATTAACGGCATCATTAGGATTTTTTTTTGACAAAATCCCTATTTCATTATACAAACCTTTTATTTGAGTTTGTACTTTCTCAAATTGAATAACTTCTGCTTCTGTTTTCATTATATTTACGTTTTAAGAATGGCATGCCCTTGTAAATTCAACATACTTCTTTTTTATATATTCGATTGGGTTACGCTGTTTACTTTCAAATACTTGAACAATTGCTTTTAAATCATTATCATCAAGTATTAAAATACATCTGCGTTGTCCTGCCCACAAATCTATTGTGTTTTGAAACATTTTTCTTTTAGGTGCATTTCCATAATAGGAATGGGTCAAGGTACAAAGGAATATCTTCATCAAGAAAAGGAATCGCAAAATCAACCTCCTCTTGAGTGAAAGGAATATTATGAAAGTCATTTAATCGAGGTCTTATAATACTCATATTTATCTTCCTTTCAATATTTAATTACTTAACTCCTATTTTTCCCAATTATGCTGTCTTAACTCTTATCTCCGGCATTTTAGTATTACTAAATTCCGCATCTATATTGTGGCACTGTTCCTTGATAATTCCGCGGCGACGAATAGCGGGTTGCAGGCAGTAATTATCAAAATCAGAAGAATTAACATCCTCAGCCGTAATCCAGTGTGGGAAAAGCAGTTTCATATAAGCCGTAGTTATGCGTTTAACAGCGTTAAAATCACGCATATCCGCTTTTGGGTCAAACGTTACGAGTTCGTCAAACAGCAGGCTGTATTGATTTTGTGTCCGCAGGGAGTGTAGTATTTCCGAAAAATACTCAACATTTATCGTCCAACCTTTGAAAATCATTGACTTATCAATGCGAGGCAGGTGCCAGCCCTCTATGAAACAATGGAAACGGTCGAGCAGTGCCGATTC
>JAISWT010000234.1 GCA_031271005.1 Prevotellaceae bacterium
CATACTCTTTTGGCGCAAAAAAGTATCACGAAAATGAGAGCCTTATACACAAAATTTCGCTTATGCACGGCTACGATATTTATACTCCGGGGTTTGATTTTTTGAGCATCTACGACAACATTTTTCTGCTGCCTGTGGGTCAAACCACAACACAAATGCTTTACATAAGGCGCAGCAAACTGCAATATGAACACGAATGGTTGAATAATTTACTGCTTACGGTCTGGACCGAGCAACGCCACAATCAGCCCGCCGGAACGCTTGAATATAATATACTTGACAATTTTGGGAATCAGAAAGCGGTTAGCAGTTTTCAAATCACAGAAACAGGGTTTCAGTTGCGCTTTGCGCCCGGTGAGGGGACTTACAACAACCGCAAAGGCAAGTCGTCAAAACTTTATATCGCAAAAGGTGCGCCTGTTTTCAAAATCTCGCATCAGATTGCTTTCAAAGGATTTACAGGCGCCGACTTTGCCTGCAATCACACCGAACTGGCTGTGAACAAGCGCATTTGGCTGTCGGCTTTCGGCTTTATTGATGCCACCTTCAAAGCGGGTAAAATATGGGACAAAAGCCCGTTCCCGATGTTAATACTTCCGCGCACTGAACAGTCAATTTTTATCAGCAGCGAGGCGTTTATGCTTATGCGCCCGATGGAATTTATAAGTGATGAATATGCGGCGCTGTTCACCACTTATCACCTCAAAGGGCTGATTTTCAACAGAATACCGATGCTTAAAAAACTGCGTCTGCGCGAAGTACTGACCTTCAAAGCAATGTACGGGCAACTAACCGACAAAAACAATCCGCAACACAACCCCGCAGGGCTTTTTGCTTTGCCTGACAACACACAATTTTTTAAGAAAACGCCATACATTGAAGTCGGCGCAGGCATTGAAAACATCTTAAACATCATCCGTATTGACTACATCTGCCGACTTACGCACAGGGACCTGCCCCAAACCGACAAATGGGGAATTAGAATTGCCGCGCAATTTTCGTTTTAAGAAAAACGGAAAGCGCTGATGCAGGCTGAATGTTGTTGCTTTATCTGATGCTGAACAATTGCACCAATTTTTTCACATAATCATCTGCGGTAGAAATCGAAACAGAGTCCACGCCTGCGCGTGTAAAAGCCTTCTGATTAGCAAGTTGCACTTCGCCCCACGAATGTTTATACATTGTGCGCACTTTTTTGTCGGCGGTGTCAACATATATTCGTTGCCCTGTTTCCGCATCTTTAAGTTTTAAAATTCCCACATTTGGCAGTTCGGTTTCGCGGACATCAAACACCTGAATTGCGGCGATGTCGTGTTTTTTGCTTGATATGGACAGTTCCTGCTCAAAATCGCTGTCTATAAAGTCGGAAATCACAAAGGCAGTGGAACTTTTCTTTATTGCGCTGGTAAAATATTTCAACGCACCCGCAATGTTTGTAGTGCGGCTATATGGCTTGAAATCAATCAGTTCGCGGATAATATGCAGGACGTGTTTTCGCCCCTTCTGCGGAGGTATGAATTTTTCTATTTCGTCTGAAAACAGAATGACGCCAATTTTGTCGTTGTTTTCGATGGTTGAGAACGCCAGAACTGCGGCAATTTCGGTCATCATATCTCTTTTTGTCTGCCGCACGGTTCCAAAATCGCGGCTACCCGAAACATCAATCAGTAACATCACGGTCAGTTCGCGCTCTTCCTCAAAAATTTTGACAAACGGATGCCCCAAACGCGCAGTTACGTTCCAGTCGATAGTGCGCACCTCATCGCCATAACTGTATTCGCGCACCTCCGAAAAGGTCATGCCACGCCCCTTAAACGCAGAGTGATATTTGCCTGCAAAGATATTTTGCGACAGCCCGCGCGTCTTAATCTCTATTTTGCGGACTTTTTTTAAGATTTCGGAAGTTTCCATTTTTACTTAACTGCGAATTAAAAAGTACAACCCAATGCTCTGCGCGAAAGGTGAAAAATACGGATATTTATTGCTTTAAAAATTTATATCATTTACTTTTCCGCTCAATTTTATCCGGCAAAATGCCGCAATTGAAAACCTTACCCTGTAAAATTAACCAATTTTTCTGCAATCATTTCGGCTGACGGCAAAAGTTCGCGGTATTTTTCGGGCAGTTCAGCCGACAAACTGTATGTAGCCACGCCAATCGGTTTTTTAGAATCTTTCAGCGCATATTCCACAATTGTCCGCTTTTTTTCTTTGCAAATAATAATGCCGATTGCTTCGTTTTCGTGCGGAAATTTTACTTTATCATTTAAAATATTGAGATAAAATTCCATTTTACCCTTGTATTCGGGAATAAATTTTCCGACTTTCAATTCTACTGCTATCAAACATTGCAAACGCCTGTGAAACAGCAATAAATCAATAAAATATTCCTCGTCTTCCACCTCAATGCGGTACTGATTGCCAATAAACGAAAAATCGCCGCCAAACTCAATAAGAAACGCACGAATGTTTTGTGTCAGAGCCGTTTCCAAATCGCGTTCCGAGTGTCCGTCAAGCAAGTCGGCAAAACCGAAATTATACTCGTCTTTAACAGCCAAAATTGCCTGTTTTTTGATTTTTTCGGGCAAAGTATCATCAAAATTGGTTTGTCCGAGCAAATATCTTTCGTAAGATTTCAATTCAACTTGATG
>JAISWT010000237.1 GCA_031271005.1 Prevotellaceae bacterium
TGTTAATCAATATCAAAAACAGTAATTCTGTTGCAGCCCAAAATGTTAAAACTCCGCAAAACCCCGAAATGACGCAATAAATCAGCCAGCAGCCCCAAATCCATAAACTTTGCAAATCGGCTAACACAATATGCCAAATCAGCGATTTACGCGGTACAGGCAATGTCAGATACGGAAAAATCCCTGCCCCTGCATTTTTCTTAATAACAAACCGCACTGAAAAATCAAAAAAAACAAGCGCAGGCAGCAGAAACGGCGCAAAATTTTCAAGGTCTTCCTCTGGCAAAGGCGCAAACAACATTCCCGCTACAAATATTATCGAAAAAATTAACGCAACAACAACAATCAGATTGCGTTTATAATCCGCCTGTCGCTTTCGCGCAATATTTTTATGCCTGTTGAGTAGAAGAAAATAATTCATAAAATAAGATTTTTCATCTTTCAAATAATTTAAAAATTTAACTTTTTGATAATTATTTGAGAAAAACTTTTCTCACGCTGCAAAGATAAAACCTTTCCCTGCAATTATCATTTCAGTGAATCAATTTTTTTGAAAATTATTTGTAAAAGCGCTTTCTGACTCTTTGCCGTGTGAAAATTCAGGTCTAAATTTTCTAAAAAGTCAAAATCGCCTTTTTTAGATAAATCTTTTTTTGAGGCGCTATGAAAAATATCCGGCAGTTCCTAACTTTGATACGTTTCTTTCTTTAATTTATAAATATTTACAAATCAACGATTTACAAATTTCAGGACACCGTTTTATCTGTCCATATGGCGAAGTCAGGAAGAGTTCTTAATGGAATATTGCGCCCTTTGCGAAACCTACCGCTTTGGCGGGACAAGTATTGTGCCCTTTGTGGTAAAGAAACTTTGACTTTTGAGACAACCCTGTGTGTCTGACCCATCAACTTTTTTTAAAGAAAATTAACAAAAAAAATAATAGATAAAAAAATTATTCTGCAAAATATTATTGCCAATTTTGTCCTGTTATTTATAAAAGGAGTTATATTTTTATGTCAAAAATGTCAGGTTTTCCCTTCTGGTTTTATTTTTGATGAAAAAGTTAGCATTTAACCACAAAGCACGCAATAGAACGTTTTATGTGCGCCTTGTGGTGAGATAAAATTTTAGTTTAGCAAAATATGAATTTGAATAATTTTACAATGAAAGCGCAAGATGCAGTGCAAGACGCTGTAAATCTTGTAAATAGCAAAGGTCAGCAAGCCATAGAGACGCCTCACTTGTTTAAAGGGATTTTGAAACAGGGCGAAGATATACTGAATTTTCTGTTCAGTAAATTGGGTGTGAATTTGCAAACCGTTGATACTGTGATTTCCTCAAAGGTAGATACTTACCCGCGTGTTTCAGGTGGCAGTGAGCCGTATTTGAGTCGCGAAGCAAATGCGGTTTTGCAAAGAGCAATTGACTTGTCGTCAAAAGCGGGCGACAGGTTCGTTCCACTCGAGCAGATTTTGCTCGCTCTTCTGGTGGAAAAAAATGCTGTTTCGCAAGTCCTGAAGGACGCAGGTATTACCGAAAACGGATTACAGTCGGCAATTTTTGAACTTCGCAAAGGCGAAAAAGTTAATTCCGCTTCGGAAGAGGACACTTATCAGTCGTTGGAAAAATATGCGATAAATTTGAATGAAAAAGCGCGTTCGGGCAAACTTGACCCCGTAATCGGGCGTGATGAAGAAATCCGCCGCGTGCTGCAAATTCTCAGTCGCCGCACCAAAAACAACCCTGTGCTTATCGGCGAGCCGGGCGTAGGCAAAACCGCTATTGCAGAGGGGCTTGCGCATAGAATAGTGCGCGGAGATGTGCCCGAAAATTTGAAATCAAAACAGATTTTTTCGCTTGACATGGGAGCGTTGATAGCAGGGGCAAAATACAAGGGCGAATTTGAAGAGCGACTGAAAAGTGTTATAAATGAGGTGATTAAGTCAGACGGTGAGATAATCCTTTTTATTGACGAAATTCACACGCTTGTAGGTGCAGGTGGCGGCGAGGGCGCTATGGATGCTGCAAACATTCTCAAACCCGCGCTTGCACGCGGCGAACTGCGCTCTATTGGCGCTACAACTTTGAACGAATATCAAAAATATTTTGAAAAAGATAAAGCGCTGGAACGGCGTTTCCAGATAGTTATGGTCAATGAACCTGACGAGGCAAGTACCATTTCTATTCTTCGCGGGCTGAAGGAGCGATACGAAAATCATCACAAAGTGCGCATTAAAGACGATGCTATTATTGCTGCGGTTGAGTTGTCGAGCAGATACATCACAGAGCGTTTCCTGCCCGACAAGGCGATAGACCTGATGGACGAAGCCGCCGCCAAACTGCGCCTCGAAGTAGACTCCGTACCCGAAGAGTTGGATATTATTGAGCGGAATATAAAGCAGTTGGAGATTGAACGTGAAGCGATTAAACGCGAAAACAATACCGCCAAACTCGAAGCGCTGAATAAAGATATTGCCGATTTTAAAGAGCAGTCCGAAGAACTGCGTGCAAAATGGAAAAGCGAAAAAGAATTGATTGATAATATTCAACAGCACAAAATTGAAATAGAAGACTTTAAATATCAGGCAGACAGAGCCGAGCGCGAAGGCAATTACGGGCTTGTTGCCGAAATTCGCTATGGAAAAATCAAGCAGGCGGAAGACGACATCAAGGCATTGCAAAGCGACCTTGCAAAAATTCAGGGCGTCAGAGCAATGATTAAGGAAGAGGTTGACAGTGAGGATATTGCAGATGTTGTAAGTCGTTGGACAGGTATTCCTGTCAGTAAAATGCTTCAGTCGGAGAAGGACAAACTTTTGCATTTGGAAAGCGAATTGCACCGCCGCGTGATAGGGCAGGACGAAGCGATTGAGGCAGTGAGCGATGCTGTACGCCGCAGCAGGGCAGGGCTGCAAGACCCGAAAAGACCGATTGGCTCGTTCATTTTTCTGGGGACAACAGGCGTTGGCAAAACCGAACTTGCAAAGGCGCTCGCCGAATATCTCTTTGATGATGAGAACCTTATAACGCGCATTGACATGAGCGAATATCAGGAAAAATTCAGCGTTACACGGCTTATCGGCTCGCCTCCGGGCTACGTTGGCTATGACGAGGGCGGGCAACTCACAGAGGCTATCCGCCGAAAACCCTACTCGGTAGTACTGTTTGACGAAATAGAAAAAGCACACCCTGACGTGTTCAACGTGCTGCTGCAAGTACTCGATGACGGGAGACTGACCGACAACAAAGGGCGAGTAGTGAATTTCAAAAATACCATTATCATTCTGACAAGCAACATCGGTTCTCCAATGATTAACGATTTTTACGACAAAGCGCGTGAAAAAGGCGAAGATTTTCCCCCTGTGGGCGAATTGAAGGAGGCTTTGTTTGACTTGCTGAAGCAAACAATACGTCCCGAATTTCTGAACCGCATTGACGAAACAGTAATGTTCTCGCCTTTGAACGAGCAGGAAATAAAGCAAATAGTAACTTTACAAATAGACGCCGTGCGCAAAATGCTCACCAACAACGGTATAACACTCGAACTTGCTGACAGGGCAATAGACTTCCTCGCAGCCGAAGGCTACGACCCGCAATTTGGAGCAAGACCCGTAAAACGCGCTATCCAACGATTTTTACTCAACGATTTATCAAAACAAATAATTGCAGGAAAAGTGGATAACTCAAAACCGATAAAGGTAGATGTGGGCAAAGACGGCAAGTTGATGTTTGAAACAGTGAATAGTGAATAGTGAATAGTGAATAATGTGATTAGCAAAGAACTTGATAATCCTTTAATCTCTCTGTGTCTCTCTGTGCAATCTCCCGCTTTGGCGGGACAAGCTCTGTGTTACTCTGTGAAAGAATGTATTTTTTTTATCACACAGAGCGGCGCAGAGTTTTTTTCCGTGTAAATCAGTGAATTGGAAATCAGCGTTATCTAAATCCGTGGCAAAAAATTCTGTGAATAGTGAATAGTGTGATTAGCAATGAACTTGCTAATCCTTTAATCTCTCTGTGTTTCTCTGTGTTTCTCTGTGTTTCTCTGTGAAACCTCTGTGAAACCTCTGTGTTACTCTGTGAAAGAATGTATTTTTTTATCACACAGAGCGGCGCAGAGTTTTTTTTCCGTGTAAATCAGTGAATTGGAAATCAGCGTTATCTAAATCCGTGGCAAAAAATTCTAAACTTTGACAACTGATAACTGAAAACTTACATTGTTAAAATAGTATTATTATTAGATAAAAAATGTGTATTTTTTAGCATTCAAACATTTTAATTTTGTATTTTTAAAAAGAAGAACATTTAATTTGTACAATAACGCAAATAATATTGATGTTTTTGAATAAATTGTAACAGGTTAATATAAAATAATACTAATTTAAACCTAATATCAAATGAGAAAGATTCTTTATCTGTTTTTCCTGATGTTGCTGCCGAGTGCGCTGTGGGCGCAACGCAACATTTCCGGGAAGGTAACCGATTCCGCAAACGGCGACCCGCTCGCGGGGGTAACTGTCGCAGTATCAGGGACTTCTGCTGCAACAATGACCAACATTGACGGGGATTTTAACATCTCGGCTGCGCCGGACGCGGTACTTACGTTCTCCTTTGTTGGCTATCGCCAACAAACTATTAACGTTAATAGTCGAAATTATATCAACGTTGCTCTCGAAGAGGATGTAACAATACTTGACGAAGTGGTGGCGATAGGCTACGGAACGATGAAAAAAAGCGACCTCACCGGCGCTGTCTCGCAGTTGTCGGGCGGCAAACTGAGCGAATCTATCGTTACCAATGCAGACCAGATTTTGCAGGGTCGCGTGGCGGGCGTACAGGTGCAGTCAAATTCGGGTGCGCCGGGCGCGGCAAATTCTATCCGTATTCGCGGCGCATCGTCCATCAACAATTCCAACGAGCCGCTCTATGTTATTGACGGGATACCGATGTCGGGCGCAGGAACAACTACTGCCGGTTTCAATTGGGGCGGCGGTTCAAACGGGCAAAACATTGTCAATCCTTTGGCTTCAATTGCGCCGAGCGACATTGTGTCCATTGACGTTTTAAAAGACGCCTCTGCAACTGCAATTTACGGCTCTGCAGGCGCTAACGGAGTAATTATTGTTACCACAAAGCGTGGCAGCAAGGATAATATGTCGGTAAATTATGACGGATTGACGGCTGTACAAACTCGCGCAGGCAAAAAACTTGATTTGATGAATTTGCAGGAATTTGCTACATATCAAAAACAACTTAATTCGGAAGGTTTTTTGCCCAATATCAATCAAACTTATTTAGACCCTTCACTTCTGGGCGAAGGCACAGACTGGCAGGATGCTGTTTTGCGTAATGCGTGGATGCACAGCCACAACATTTCTATGAATGGCGGCAACCAGAGTACGCAATTTGCCGCTTCGCTGGGTTATACCGGTCAAGACGGTATTATCCTGAATTCCAATTTTGAACGTTTTACAGGCAGAGTAAGCGTTGACCATCAATATAATAAATGGTTCAAAATGGGCGCAAACCTCGCATATTCGCGTACAGGCGAAAACATTGTGAATAATGACGGTATCAACGGTATTGTTATGCAGGCAAGTTTGATGCGCCCCGATGTGCCGGTACTTGATTTTGACGGCAATTATGCAACTTCTGACGCATCAGACGGCTCGGCGATTTTCAATCCTGTAGCAATGGCAAAAGAGCAGATTAACAATATTCTTCGCCGGCGAACATCAGGTAATGCCTATGTTCAAATTAATTTTTTAAAATATTTGAATTATCGCACAGAATTTGGCGTTGATGCCTCTAACAACAAGCAACTTGGGTTCAAGCCGAATTACAATTACGGACAGTTTCGTAATGCAATGATAATGGACAGAAAAGACGCCTCTACCTATTGGATTTGGAAAAATCTGGTGAATTACAATCAGTTGTTCGGCAGTCATAATCTTAACGTTATGCTCGGCAACGAAACCTCGCGCTCGCAATGGGACGGTACAGCATTGTTGATAGACAATCTTTCGTCAAACGATATTCACGTAATAGGCAAAGACGGAACTTTTGTGTCGAATGACGGTTGGAGCGGTGCAATAAGCAAAGTTTCATTCTTTGGCAGAGGCAATTATAACTATGCCGACCGATATTTGTTAACCGCAACAATACGTGCCGACGGCTCTTCGCGTTTTGGCGCAAACAATCGTTGGGGTTATTTTCCATCGTTTGCTGCAGCGTGGCGCATTTCTAACGAAAAATTTATGGAATCAGCGCAAAGTTGGCTGTCAAACCTGAAACTGCGTTTGGGCTATGGACAAAACGGTAACGACAATATTGAAACATATCTTTACGGTTCGAGTATGCTTGCTTTCCCCACTGTGTTTGGAACGGGCTACAGGATGGAAAAAAACGCAAATCCTGATTTGAAATGGGAAACTTCAATTCAATATAACGCAGGGCTTGACCTTGTTTTGTTCAATGGCAGAGTTGATTTTACCGTTGACGCATATTACAAAACAACAAAAGATTTGTTGCTTCGTCCGTCTGTGTCGCCTGTGCTTGGAGGCAGTCTGTATCAGGATATTGCCACAGCAATGCAAAATATCGGCAAAGTGGAAAACAAAGGTATCGACATCGCTTTGAATACCCGCAATATTGACGGCAAATTATTCAAATGGAATACAAATATTGTTTTTTCGCTGAACAGAAATAAAGTGCTTGCGCTCGACGAACTCAATACGCCTTTCACCTCGTCTATTCAACAAATGGTATTTCTTGGCGGCTACGACGATGTTTCGCTTATCACAGTGGGACAACCAATGGGCGTTTTCTATGGTTACCAAACCGATGGCTTGTATAAAGACGCCGAAGACCTCCGCAATTCGCCGCGCCCCGAAGGTAAACCGATTGATAGAAACAGCGGAGTGTGGATTGGCGATATAAAATTCAAAGATTTGCATCAAGACGGGGTCATTAACGAAAAAGATAAAACTATTATTGGAGACCCAAATCCAGATTTTACTTTCGGTTTCAATAATATGTTCAGCGTTGGCAATTTTGATTTGAATATCGGAATAACAGGCTCTGTGGGCGGCGACATTTTCAACGTTGCAAGAATGAAACTCGAACGCGAGCAACTCACTTGGGACAACCAACTCGCCTCTGTGCTCAACCGCGCACAACTCGGCTACCTTGACGGCGACAATACCAAAGGCAGCGAGGCGGATTTGGACAACAGTTACCTTATTAATGCAAGCGAAAACCCGACTCTGCCGCGTTGGAGTAACACCGACGGTAACGACAATAACCGTATGAGCGACCGTTGGATAGAGGACGGCTCGTATGTTCGTATTCAAAACATCGCTTTGACTTACAATTTGCCAAAATCAATTTTGGAAAAATTAAAACTGCAAGCGGCTAAATTGTATTTCAACGTGCAAAACGTTTATACTTTTACAAAATATTCCGGACTCGACCCCGAAATTGGCGCGTTCAACCAAAGCGTGGACATGTCAAATATAGATTTTGGACGTTACCCTGCGCCAAGAATTTTTACTTTCGGAGTTAATTTTACATTTTAAATAAAAAAGAAAATGAAAAACATAATTAAAATAATATTTATTTTGACAATAGGAACGTTTGCCTCGTGCAACGACTTCCTTACCATTATACCAGACGACCGCCAAGTGTTTGAAACATACTACATTGACGATAAGGCGGTTGATGCGAACACCGCAACGCTATATTCCGCTTATGTTTGGCAGGATTTCCACATCAATTTTATGTGGATGGCAGGCGATGAACTTTCCGGCGACTTGTTTTATACATACGCAGAGGAAGGACAGTTCTACCTGATGAATTTCAACAGCACAAATACTTTTATGACTGCCGGTTGGGACGGACTGTACAGAGTTGTGTCCTATTGCAACAATATTATCAACAATATGCCCAACGCCGCAAGCGCCAACGGAGTGCAGGAAGCCGCAATCAATCGCGGGCTGGCAGAAGCCAGATGCATAAGGGCGTTTGCGTATTATTTCCTAACAGAATATTGGAAAGACGTGCCTATTGTTACAGATAATAATATGTCGGGCGACGACATTCGCCGCAACACTCAAAAATCGGTGTATGAATTTATCCGCCGCGACCTTGAATTTGCAAAAGAAATTTTGCCCGCCACGCCATTTCAGGCAGGGAGGGTTACAAAATGGACTGCCGAAGGAATGCTTGCAAAACTGCATCTCACAATGGCTTCGCATTTGGACGACGCAAATTCTGCCGAAAACTTTGCAAAAGCAAAAGAATATGCTGCCGACGTGATAAATAACAGCGGATTGGAACTTTATGCAGATTTAAGCGCATTGTTCTATCCCGCTGCCAACAACAATTCCGAAAGTTTGTTTGCAATCCAATGCACGCAAGACGGCTACGCCTACGGCAATGCTCGTAACGTGAGTTTGTCG
Source organism: Prevotellaceae bacterium (assembly GCA_031271005.1). GTDB lineage: Bacteria > Bacteroidota > Bacteroidia > Bacteroidales > Paludibacteraceae > WRGS01. The sequence continues at coordinate 8,460 of JAISWT010000237.1, forward strand.
AGAAACGAAAATATTAATTTAGGTAACTCGTGGGGCGCAGGCAAAGGTGCAACGCTCAGTTTGCAGAGCGCATTTGAAAACGGAGACGCACGCCGCAAACTTACTTTTATGCGCAACGGCGACCACTACGACAACCTTGCCGGAGGCGGATACGACTATCTTAACGTTAACAAATCGCTGTCCAAAGAAGAAACTGCAAACGAAATGTTGAACCACGTTAGAAAATACATCGTGGGCGCAAATGCCGATTGCGGCGGAAAAGCGGGCGCAACAAATCAGGACGCAGGCAACAATATTTATCTCTTGCGTTTGGCTGATGTTTATTTGGTTTACGCAGAGGCGTGCATAGGCGCAGGCACAAGTACTAACGATGCTTTAGCGCTGGAAGTTTTCAACAAAATTCGACAGCGTGCAGGACTGGCAGCAGTTTCGTCTATCACTTACGACCAACTTGTCAAAGAACGCCGCGTAGAATTTGCATTTGAAAGCATCAACTTTTTCGACATCAAACGTATGAGTTACCGCAACGAACAGAGCGCTGTAGATTATCTCAACTCAATGGAACGCTGGAAACAATACGTACAAAATTCCAACTATACCGATGAGGAGTATAATGCTGCAAATATGTATCATGGCGGATTTACACCCATAGAACCCGAAGACGACGTTGACGGAACGCCATTCTTTATTAATCCGGATATTGCAGTTATAACATTTAATGCAAATCAACTTGTGTTGCCAATACCCGACGGAACGGCTACCAAAACGCCGAACATAAGAGAAACGCCTGTTGATTATGATTTTTAATTTTTTAAATTTATAAATAATTATGAGAAAAATATTAAATATAACGCTCGTTGCCCTGTGCTCAATGACATTGTTCATTGCCTGCAACGACGAAGATATTGAAAAAGTAAATGGAGGAAAACCATTTGTAAAATATGTTCGAATTAACGACCCCAATGCTTCCGATTCGCTGATTAGCTCTGCGTATTTGGGCAATAAAATAGCCCTTATTGGCGAAAACCTTGCGAGTGTGCGCGAAATCTATTTCAACGACCAAAAAGCGAAACTCAACCCCACTTACGTTACTCAAAACGCGATTATTGTTGATGTGCCGCAGGGAATACCAACCCTGAAAGAAGACAAAATTTATCTTATCACTTCGCACGATACGATTCCCTACGTTTTTGAAACCAAAGTACCTGCGCCAGCGGTCAACTCTATGGATTTTGAATATGCAGCAGAAGGCGATATTGCATATATTCACGGTTTGTATTTTGTGAACGATGCAGGCAGCCCGCTCAAAGTAACTTTCAACGATGACATCGAAGCAGAAATAATAAGTCAGGATGTGAATAATGTTGCAGTGCGCGTACCGGACGGTGCGCAGCCGGGTCCGGTTACTATAACTTCGGTCTATGGCGAAACTGAAAGTTCTTTTTGGTGGCGCGACAACCGCAATATCGTTCTTTCGTTCAACAACGGCATCTCGCCCGACTATGATTATTATCACGGATGGCACGGCGGAACAGGAGTTGGCACAGACGGCGGCATCAACGGTAATTACCTGATTTTTGGCGACGGCTCGCTCGAAATGACAGACGACACTTGGAACGACAGCAAATTTGGATTCGAGGTTTGGACGTCTTTAGTCGAAGACCCGGACTTTTTTGACGCAAATAGCATTGACAAATACGAGTTGAAATTTGAAATAAAATATACGGACTGGACCGCTGCCGCTCTGCAAGTGATTTTCACCGGCGCAACAGACGTTATGCTTAATTGGGGAAACGGCAACGGTTTGACTTACAACGCCAAATGGGACGCAGCAAATGGCTACATCGGGGACGCCTCGTATCCACGAATACTTTACATCCCATGGAAAGACGGCGGACCTGCAAGCAGCAATGGCTGGACTACCGTTACAATACCAATGAGCGATTGTAAATACAACGCAAACGGCGGCTCGGCTACTCCGCAAGGAGCGGGACACTATTCGGGTATCACCCTCTTTGTTAACAGTGGCGGCGTGGCAGGAACGCCATGCAAACCAATAATTTGGATTGACAATGTTCGTATTGTTAAAAAATAATTATTAATAAAAATAATTGAAACATAATTTGGACAGATGATACAAATTATGTTTCAATTAAAAAAATATTTAATTTTAAAAATAAAATAAAAATGAAATTCAATAAATTTATAAATAATGCCCTGGTAATGTTTTTGGCGGCTGTTTTGGCGACGGGCTTTTCGGCATGCCGCGATGATGACGACAAGAATTCAGGTCAGATACTGCTTGAATCCTTCGGACCGAGTCCATCGCCGCGCGGCGGCAAACTTACTTTTATCGGTAAAAATCTGGATAAAATTGTGAAGGTTATTTTGCCTGACGGAATTGAAATTACCGATATTGAAGTAATCGACAGCGAGCATATCAAAGTTGTTATTCCGCAAAATGCCGTTCCGGGTTACGTAAAACTTATAGGACCAAACGGCGTGGAATTTACCACAAAAACGCTGCTCACATTTACCGAGCCGATTTCGCTCGCCTCCATGTCCCCAAATCCGGTTAAGCCCGGAACAACGCTCACGCTCGAAGGCGACTATCTGAATCTGGTGCGAAAAGTGATTCTGAGCGAGGGCGTTGAAATAGTTTGTACCGACTTTTCAACTTGGGAACGCGGCAAAATTGAGTTCCTTGTGCCTGCTCAAGCGCAAACAGGCGCAGTCATTCTTTCGGACACAACGGCAACGCCTTTTGAACTCGTTTCGGAGCAGACGCTGGACGTTGTTTTGCCGTCAACTAACGCGCCCGACCTGACTGACAAAAAACCGGGCGATGTAATTCGTATTGAAGTAGAGAACCTCGACCTTGTTACCGCCGTTATTACGCCCGCAGGCGATGCCATTCCGTTCTCCGTTGATGGAAATTACATCGTATTCACTTTGCCGGATAATATTTCTGACGGAACGATTATAATGATGCCCGCATCGGGCGTTCATGTTGCTCTGGCTAATATTGGAGTGGTTGTGCCATCGGAACTTGTTGTTACGCCCGCGGTGGGCATTCGTGCAGGAGACGAACTGACCATCACAGGCGTGAATATGGATTTGGTAACAACCTTGAATTTTGCAGGAGTAGCAGACGCCCTTGAGCCAACTTCCAAAACCGCTACGCAAGTTAAAGTAAATATGCCCGCAATGGCAATAACAGGTAATATTACGCTGAACACCGGAAGCGGCAAAACGGCAGAAGTTGCTGTTGAAACGCTCAAACCCGAAGTATTGTCTTACAGCGCAAATCCGGTTGCTGCAGGCACAGACCTTACTTTGCAGGGGCATAACCTCGACCTTGTTAAAGATATAACCTTTGGCGGAAATATTAAGGTGGAAGTAACGCAAACCTCCGACCCGTCAACTTTGGTTGTTAGCGTTCCTACAACTGCCGAAACAGGAGAATTAACGCTTACAATGGCAAACACAGAAACTGTTACGGCATCTTTGCTCGCAATTGACAAACCTGTTTGCGCATACATTCCCGCTATGCCCGACGGCGAAATTAAAGGCGGCAAACTGTGGATTGTTACGCTCGAAAACGAGGATAAACTTACAGGCGTTCAACTTAACGGACAAACAGTTAACTACGTTTTGGACGGCGACCAACTGTATATCGGCATTCCAAGCAATGCTTATGGCAACTGTACGTTGAAACTTGTTTCGTCAAACGGCGAAATTGAATATACAATAAATGTAATCCCCGGCGGAAATCTGGAAACAACCATTTGGGAAGGCGTTGTTGATCTTACATGGGCGCCCGGCGGACAATTGTTCATTGAAGACAGCAAATTTGCAGGCGTAACCGCAGGAACGTATCTTAAATTATATTTCCAGCAAAAAGAAGCGTGGGGACAGGTACAAATCAACAATGGCGAATGGGTGCCAATTCCGTTTGCAGAACTTAACAACGACGGTTACTTGAAAACAGACGGACCGATGATTAATCATGACAAGAGCATTACTTCTGTTGAATTAAAACTCACTCAAAGCATATTGGATAATATTAATACAAATATTAAGGATGGTTGGGGAATGATAATTCAAGGCGAAAACTGGATTTTCAACAAGGTAACGCTGCTAAGCAAAGCCAAAATAACAAACAATATTTGGACGGGAAGTCAACCAACAGGCAACTGGGCAAATTTTGTACAGTTAGACCCTAACCTGTTTGAAAATGTTAAGGCAGGCGACGTCATCAAAGTTTCTACTGCCGATGTGGCAGCAGGAGCGCAAGGTTCGTTTAAAACAATGGAGAGCGGATGGCCGCAAATTGCAGAAGGAACTGAATATTTTGATATTACAGGCGATTTCCAACTCGAAGTAACCGCCGAAATTAAAACAAAATTGCAGGCAACCGGACTGATAATTGGCGGACACGATTATACAGTTACCACAGTGGACATTGTAACCGAAATGTAAATAAGGATTTTGTATTGTGTTTTATTCTAAATGGAAAAAGAGAGGTAAAAAGCCTCTCTTTTTTTGGTTAAATATTTTTTTCAGACGCGATGTTTTTCCTGACTTCGATAATACGACACCCATTTTGTGTGTCGCAAAAACTATACTAAATTGATAATGAATATTTTATAAAATATGAGAGGTAGAAAGTGTCGAAGTCAGGGAAAAAAACGGCTGCGCAGGAAAAAAAATTAGCTGTGCAGGAAATTTCTAACGGCTACGCAGGAAAAAAAGTTAGCTGCGCAGGAAATTTCCTGACTTCGATAATGCGTCACCCAAAATGTGTGTAGTAAAAACTATATTAAATTGATAATGAATGTTTTATAAAATATGAGAGGTATAGCGTATCGAAGTCATGACCTTGGGTTGAAAACCCAAAATCAATAGCGTAGGGCAACGCCCTGCGTAACAATCGCGATAGCAAACCTAAGCCCCGCAGGGGCGTAATCGAAAACCTAATTCCACAAATACCGTTCATCATATTCCACATTATATTTTTTCAAAAATGCCAATAATTCTTCCTGAAATGTCTTTTTACAGTGATGTCTTTCCTGATTGTCAATGTATTCTACTACCTTGTCCGCCTATATATGTCCAGAGTTCATTTTCGATATTTTTGTCAATATTGATTACGCCCCATTGGGGCTTGTGTATTATGCGCGTTTTGTTCCGTAGGGCGTTGCCCTACGCTATTGATTGTACGGCTTTCAGCCGTTTGCCATGTCGAATTATTGTTGCATATATTGTCTGAACTTTGATTTTAAAATGATTTATTTCCTGACTTCGCCACAGGGACTTTGCGTTCTCCCGCCAAAGCGGTAGGCTTAGCAAGGGACGCTAATAATAAATTAATTGTAAAGTATTAATTTTGCCGCCGTAATTTGCTTAAAAACAGGCAAATACAATAAAAAGATTTATCAATTTGTTCTATTTTTTTGCAAATAAATAATTGATAAAAAACACGATGCGCAGGCGTAATAGAAGTAGCGCCCACTTGCCTTATCGAAAACGCGGGTGTCCATTTCAGGCATCTGTGGGGGGTTAGATATACTTTTTAAAAAGTTATCAGTCTTCAGAATTTGTCTTTACTCTAACCGACAACTGATTTTATTTGGAAAAAAAACAGTAATTTTGACAAAAACTTTTTTTTTCCAAAAAATGAATATCCCCGAAGCATTATTGCATTATGTTTGGCAACACAAGTTGTTTTATATCAACAACTTAACTACAACCGATGGTGTTCCTGTTGAGGTGGTCGATACAGGGAAGTCCAACACGGACGCGGGTCCCGATTTTTTCAACGCAAAAATCAGAATCGGCAGCACGCTTTGGGCAGGCAACGTGGAGATTCACACGCGCTCGTCGGAGTGGAACAAACATAAACATTTGAATAACAAGGCATACGACAATGTTATTTTGCATGTCGTGTGTCAGGCTGATGTGGATATTTTCAGGAGCGACGGAACAGAAATACCGCAAATGGCGCTGAGTTTTCCTGCCCCGATTTTGCAAAACTACAGGGAACTTCTGTCTGCAAAGAAACAAATTCCGTGCGAAAACAGGATTAAAGAAGTGCCCGAAATAATAATAAATTTGTGGAAAACGGCGCTTCTAACCGAGCGTTTGCAGCAAAAAACAGCAGCAATATTTGACCTTCTTTTCCAAAATAACAATAATTGGGAAGATACGTTTTATGTGGTTTTAGCCCGCAATTTTGGCTTCGGCACAAACAGCGAGCCTTTCGAGCAGTTGGCTAAATCTTTGCCGCATAAGATTTTAGCCACACACAAGAACAATATTTTGCAAATAGAGGCGCTGCTTTTTGGGCAGGCAAATCTGTTGCCGACCGACAGCGCCGACCCTCGCGTGCTTGCGCTGAAAAAAGAGTACGATTTTTTAGCAAAAAAATACGGGCTGCAAGCAATAGAAGGCTCGCAGTGGAAACTCTTGCGCCTGCGCCCCGACAATTTCCCGTATGTGCGTATCGCGCAATTTGCCGCTCTGGTGGTACATTCAAGCAAACTATTTTCAAAAATTGTGGAAACAACAGACCTCGCGGCTCTGCGAGCAATGTTTGATTGCAAGCCTTGCGAGTTCTGGGAAACGCATTATCGCTTTGAGCATCAGAGCAAGCGCAAAACGAAAAATATGAGCCGACAAACAGTTGATATTCTGCTGATTAACACCGTTGCACCCATGCTTTTTGCATACGCCGAAAAAAAGAAAAACGCCGCAATAAAGGAAACAGCCTTATCTATTTTGGAGCAACTGCCGCCCGAAAAAAACGCCATTGTAACATATTGGAATGCACTCGGAATTAATGCTACTTCTGCTTTTGAAACGCAGGCGCTAATTCAACTGAAAAAAAATTATTGCGACCTGAAAAAATGTTTGCACTGCCGAATAGGGCATAAAATTGTAGCAAAGCAGCAATGAAATATTTTATTTATTTATTTTTAATGAACAATAAACTTTTTATATTATTCATTTTTAGCGTTTTATATGTTTCGTGCGCTAATAAGGGTCAAGGTCCCACAGGAGGCAAAAAAGACGAGATCCCGCCGCGAGTGATGAAGGAATTGCCGGCAAACAGTTCGTTGCATTTCGATAAAAAAGAAATTCGCGTTATGTTTGACGAAAATATCTCACTGGAAAAACTGAACGAAAACGTAATTGTGTCGCCGCCGCAAACACGTCCGCCTACGATTGTGGCTTACGGCAAAAACCTGCACATCCAATTTAACGACACTTTGCAGGCAAACACCACCTATTCAATAGATTTTGGGAATGCAATTGTGGATTTGAACGAGAAAAATCCGCTCAAGAACTACATTTTTGCCTTCTCCACGGGCGACCGTATTGACACGCTCAAAGTAAGCGGCGCTCTGCTGAACGCCAGCGACTTAAATCCCGTTTCGGGAGCGCTGGCAGGCATATACGCCAACACGCGCCCAGACGACAGTTTGTTTATTACCAAACCTTTTCTGCGCATCGGGCGAACTGACGAAAACGGTCGTTTCTCCATCAACAATATGCACGAAGGCGATTACAAAATATACGCACTGGGCGATGTGAGCAATGATTTTCACTACAATCCGGGCGAGTCGATGGCGATGTACGACTCCGTTGTTGTACCTGTTGTAGAGCCACACGTTTTTGCGGACACAATTTGGAAAGATACCGTTACTGTGGATACGGTTGTGCAGCGAAACGGATTCATGTATCTGCCTGACAATATTGAACTTCTGTATTTCAAAGAAAATTTGAAGCGGCAATATTTTGTCAAATCCGAGCGCAAAACGCCTGTAAGTTTCACGCTGTTTTTTAATGCAAAAGCGGACTCGCTACCCGAACTCACGCCACTGAATTTTGACTGGGACGGCAAATATATAATTCAGAAAAACAACACATTAGATACTTTGACCTATTGGCTTGCAGACTCAACACTCTGGCAAACAGACACGCTGAAAATGCAAATGAAGTATCTGAAAACCGACTCCGCTTTTTTGCCTGCCGCACAAACGGATACTGTGGCAGTGATTTATCGCCGTCCGCGCCGCGAAACAAAACAAAAAAATGCTGACCAACTGACCTTTAAAACCAATATTGAAAATAATTTCGATGTCTATAAATCAATTACAACTGCGTTCTACGAGCCTTTGCAAAATATTGCTCCGGAAAAAGTGAAATTGAAAGAAAAAGTTGATACTGTTTTCAAACAACTTCAGTATGAATGGCGTCCTATGGATTCTACAAACATGAGTTTTAATATTATTTACAAATGGGAACCCGAAAAATCATATCAGTTAGAGATTGATAGCGGCGCTTTTGTTTCAATTTATAATAAAACAAATATTAAATCGAGTACAAATTTTAAGATTCGCTCATTGGAAGAATATTCAAGTGTTCGTGTAATAATTGTTCCGTTTAACGAGCAGGTTGTTTTACAAATACTTGATGCAAAGGACGTTCCGGTTGCAACCCTGCCTGCCGTAGAGCAAGGCGCTTTGTTTGAATATATGAAGCCGGGAGATTATTACCTGCGAATGTTTGTAGATGAAAACGGCAATGGAGTGTGGGATACAGGCAACTTGGCGCCGCGCCGCCAGCCCGAAAAGGTTTTTTACCTCAATAAAAAATTGACCCTGATGGCAAATTGGGAATTTGAGGAGACATGGTCAAACTGGGGCAGCGAGCCTCTGACACAACAAAAGCCCAAAGAACTGCAAAAAGATGTGAGCAAAAAGCGATGAAATGAAACTATCGTGTTAAGTGTTTTTTTGGCTCTTGCCTGCATTCACGGCTTTAATACACTGCCTTTGCAACGCGCCGCACGCTTTCGGTAGCCATCAAACTGTAGAAATGAATGCTCGGTACTCCCCTGTTTTTCAACTCTTTTGCTTGCGCAATGCACCATTCAACTCCAACTTCGGTTGCCTGCTCGTCTGTTTTGCACTTTGCAAGTTCGCCGGCGAAGGCTTCGGGGATATCAACGTGGAAAATCTTTGGCAGGGACGTTAGTTGGTTACAAAATGTAACGGGCTTAATTCCGGGAATTATGGGTATGTTTATACCGTTTTGGCGGCATTTTTCTACGAACTCAAAGTATTTCGCATTATCAAAAAACATTTGTGTAACCAAATATTGTGCGCCGTCTTCCACTTTCTTTTTAGTCCAGAGCAGGTCTGCTTCCAAGTTTGGCGCCTCCTCGTGTTTTTCGGGGTAGCACGCCATTCCGTAGGCAAACGGAACGCCTTTGGTTTTCATCGCTTGTCCATTTTCAAAGAATCCGTTATTGAACTGATTTACCTGTAATTGCAAGTCGGTGGCGTGAGCGTTGCCTGTAACTGTAAATTCGCGGTCGTGTTTTGCCTTGTCGCCGCGCAAAAGCAGCAAGTCGGTTATCCCCAAAAACTGCAGGTCAATCAGCACATATTCGGTTTCCTGACGGGTAAAGCCGCTGCACAATATGTGCGGCACAACTAAAATGTTGTATTTATTCTGAATGGCAGCCGCCACTGCAACCGTTCCGGGGCGATGACGCTCGGTAAAGCGCACAAAAGTGCCGTCGCCTTGGTCGCGGTACACAAATTCGCTGCGGTGATTGGTGATGTTGATGTATTGCGGGTCAAATTCACGCAGTCGGTCGATGCTCTTAAACAGCGAGTCTATTCCATTGCCTTTCAACGGCGGCAGCAGTTCAAAAGAGAAAGCAGTATTTTTCGTGTCGTTTATTTTTTTTATTATGCTCATTGTATGTTAGTTTTCAGTTTTCAGAATTGAGTTTATTTATTATTCACTGTTCATTATTCAAATTATTTTTTATCAGAAATATCGTTCTTTTCATAGGCGTCAACAATTTTTTGCACCAGTTTGTGCCTCAGAATATCACCTTTGTCAAATTCGATACAGGCAATCCCTTTTATGTTGTGCAGTCTGTTCAGCGCGTCAATCAGCCCCGACTTTTGCGATGCAGGCAGGTCTATTTGCGTCAGGTCGCCTGTAACAATCATTTTCGCGTTAGTTCCCATTCGTGTCAAGAACATTTTAATCTGTTGAACAGTAGTGTTTTGCGCCTCGTCAAGTATTACAGCCGCGTCTCCGAGGGTGCGCCCGCGCATAAACGCGAGCGGCGCTATCTGAATGATGTCGTTTTCGAGGTAATCTTTCAGTTTCTGCGGCATAATCATATCCTGCAACGCATCGTAAAGGGGTTGCAGGTACGGGTCAATTTTATCTTTCATGTCGCCCGGCAGGAAGCCGAGTTTCTCGCCGGCTTCAACGGCGGGGCGGCTCAGTATTATTCGCCTTACTTCCCTGTTTTTCAACGCTTTTACTGCCAGGGCAATGGAAGTGTATGTTTTGCCCGACCCAGCCGGACCCACGGCAAAAAGCAGGTCGTTTGCGGCAAACTCTGCCACAAGACGCTGCTGATTTTTTGTTCGCGCCACAATCTGCTTCCCGCCAATCCCGTGCAAAATAAGGTTTTGAGAAGTGGGGCTAAGCGGCGCCTCGCCCTTTAAGATTTGGATAATTTCTTCGCGGGAAAGAGAATTGTTTTCGATGCAAAAAATTTCGAGGTCGTGCAATTTCTTTAGCAGTTTATCTGCCTCGTCATCAGACCCTGCCACTTTAACAATATGACCGCGTGCCGACACTTTGATTAGCGGAAACAGGTCGGAGATAAGCCTGATATTTACATTATTAACGCCATAAAAAATTGCGAGGTCGGTGTCTTCTGACAGTTCAAAAAGTTTTTCGTGCATATTTTTTCCAAAAAAATTTGTCCACAAAATTACAATTTTAATTTAATAAAACGTTTAATATTTAGAATAAAGAAATAGTTGTTAATGGTTAGTGGTTAGTTATTAATGCGAATTTTGCGTCCTTTCATCATTTGCGCAGCGTAGGAAGCTGTCTCAAAAACCCTTTGCGCACTCCCGCTTTGGCGGGACAAGTCTTGCGAAACCTCCCGCTTTGGCGGGATAAATCTTGTGTCCCTTGCGGTTAAATATTTTTTTACCGCAAAGTTCGCAAGGAAGATACGCAAAGAGGCAAGACTTGTCATGCCAAAGCGGGAGAAAAATATCAAATAACCAATTTTCAGGAGTTCCCGTTTATAAAAAAAAGAGGATAATCGCAAAGAAAAAATACTTTTGAGACAGCCCCCTGAATGCGTGTCCGCCCAGAATGTACGTGCGCTCGTTGAAAACCGTGTTCGCCACTATTAATTATTCATACAAATCACGGGTTGAAAAGCCCGTGATTCGTATGAATAATGGAATATTGTGAACTTTGTGCAAGATCCCGCTTTGGCGGGATAAATCTTGTGCCCTTTGTGGTTAATTTTTTCACCACAAGGCGCACAAAGAAATTCACAAAGGGCGCAAGACTTGTCCCGCCAAAGCTGGAGAAAAAAATCGAATATTAACCGCCCAGAAAAAGGCATAAAAAATTTAAATAAATCAAAAAGATCACCGTTCAGACAAAAAGTTGTATTTTTGCAAACTGTTAATCCAAAATATTTAGATGTATGGTTGGCGTAGAAAAGAAAGACATATTATTTGAGATATATAAAGACAGTCGTACTGTTTTCAAAATCAGCGATATATCAATGTTGCTCGG
>JAISWT010000004.1 GCA_031271005.1 Prevotellaceae bacterium
GAACTCCTAAAAATTGCTTATTTGTCGTTGGACTTCATTTTCAAAATGCTCATTTACATAAGTAAACTGCGCTTTTGAAAACTTGTCCGCCTAAAATAATCTAATTTTTAGAAGTCCCCAATAGTTTTTTTTTGACAAATGTCCGAGCAGTTTTTCGATTATATTAATGAACATTCAGAAGGCGAGCCTTTGTATTTGCAGCGTATTGCACGCCGCGCCCACGTCAGGTTGCTGAACGGGCGAATGGTATCGGGCGCATTGCAGGGGCGGCTGCTGAAGATGCTTGCCGAACTTTTGCAGCCGAAAAATGTGCTCGAAATCGGAACTTTTGTGGGCTATTCGGCTCTCTGCATCGCAGAAGGTGCGCCGCAAAATGCTGTTATTGACACAATTGAGATTGATGACGAACTGGAAGATATTATTCTGGAGAATTTTTCTACTGTCGATTTCGGCAAAAAAATTGTGTTACATATTGGCGATGCGTTACAAATAATTGAAACTCTGGACAATAAGCAGTTCGATTTGATTTTTATAGATGCGGATAAACGTGATTATTTGAAATATTACCAAACAGTTTTGCCTGCTGTAAGAAGTGGAGGCGTGATTTTGGTTGACAATACGCTTTGGAACGGGAAAGTCTTTGAACCGCCGCAAAGCGCTGACAGTCAGACAAAAGCAATTATTGAGTTCAATGACTTTCTGGCAGCCGACACGCGCGTTGAAAAAATCATTTTGCCCGTGCGGGACGGATTGACAATAATCAGGAAAAAATAACAGAACGAAGCAAACTAAACCCCTGTAACTTCGGTTAAACTGTCAAATTCGGCTATGCCCTTTGACAGTTTTCCGTTCACAAGCGCCACGATGTCTATTTTTGCACTGATACACAATGTGTTATCATTTTTTTTGCAAATAACCTGATTGAAAACATATTTCGCGCCCTGACGCACAACGTTAAGTTTGGAGATAAAAACATCGTCTGGGCGCAGAGAATTTTTGTACTGGATTTCGACTCGCGAAACTACCGCATCTATGCCTCTGCTGTGTAACTGGGCAAAACTCAAATTGTTGGCTGTAAGAAACGTGTGCCGCGTGTGTTCGAGGTAATGCAGATAATTTGCATTGTTCACAATTCCCTGAATATCACACTCATAGTCGCGCACCTGCATTTCAAGTTCGTATATGTAACTATTCATTTCAATTAAAAAAATTAACCACTAATCACTAACCCCTAATTTAAAACATCGCAAAATCTTCCACCTCTTTTGCTGTTATCGGGTTTCCCGAAAGTATTATCAGTCGTTCCACCACGTTGCGCAGTTCGCGGATGTTGCCTCTCCAAGTACGCATTTGCAATATTTTAATAGCCTCGTTGCTGAATGTTTTGAGCGCAATGCCCATCTCTTCGCAAATGAGTTGGCAGAAGTGGCTGATTAGCAGATTAATATCTTCTCTGCGCTGCTCAAGCGTGGGCACATGAATTGGTATTACGTTGAGGCGGTGAAAAAGGTCTTCGCGGAAATTTCCTTTTTCAATTTCCTTTTTCAAATCCTTGTTTGTGGCAGCAAACACACGTACATTTACTTTAATTACCTTGTCGCTGCCCACCCGCGTGAGTTCCGATTCCTGCAAAACGCGCAGCACTTTTGTTTGTGCCGACAAGGACATATCTCCAATTTCGTCAAGAAAAATAGTGCCGCCGTCTGCCTGCTCAAATTTCCCTGTCCTCTGTTTGACTGCCGATGTGAAGGCGCCTTTTTCATGTCCAAACAGTTCACTTTCAATCAGTTCTGACGGAATTGCTGCGCAATTTACTTCCACAAAAGGCGCTTCTGCGCGATTGCTGAGTTTGTACAGCAACTGCGCCACGAGTTCTTTGCCCGTGCCGTTTTCGCCGGTAATCAGCACCCGCGCATCGGTCGGGGCAACGCGCTCAATCATTTCCATCACTTTCTTAATAGCCGCACTTTGACCTATCATCTGATTTTGGCTGTCAATTTTGTTGCGCAGGCGTTTGGTTTCGCTGACTAAATTTTTGCTGTCTATCGCGTTGCGCAACACCACAAGCAGGCGGTTGAGGTCAATAGGCTTTTCTATAAAATCAAAGGCGCCGATTTTGATACATTCAACTGCGGTCTCAATGTTTCCGTGTCCTGAAATCATCACCACAGGCGTTTCAATATTCATTTCGCGTACTTTTGTCAGAAATTCGAGTCCGTCCATCTCCGGCATCTTTACATCGGAAAAAATGAGGTCAAATTCGCCGCTTTCTACAGCCGCAAGCCCCTTGCGACCGTTCTCGGCAAGCGTTACCTTGTGTTTCTCAAATTCGAGTATGTCTTTTAAAGTTCCACGAATACTGCGCTCATCGTCTATAACAAGTATTTTCGGCATCGTTTGAAATGTGATTTTTATGATTGTGAATGAAAGAGTTGAAATTTTATTATGATTAATGTATTTATTCCAAATCAAATCCTATATCTTTTCTGTAATATTTTCCTTCAAAATTTATTTTTTCGGCGTTTTGGCAGCAGAGTTTTACGGCATCGTTTTTTGTTGTACCATAAGCGCTTACAGCCATTACCCGTCCTCCGTCAGTCAGGGTTTTTCCGTCTTTTTCGGTTGTGCCTGCGTGAAATATTATGCCGTTTTCCACGCTGTTCAACCCGTGTATAATTTCTCCTTTTTTGTAATGTTCGGGGTAGCCTCCCGAAACGAGCATAACAGTTGCAGCATAGCGGCGGTCAAATTCTACTGTTTTTTCGTCTAAATTTCCATTTGCAATTCCTTCGAACAAATCTACAATATCCGATTTCATGCGTAGCATAACTACTTCTGTTTCGGGGTCGCCCAAACGCGCATTGTACTCAATAAGGTACGGTTGCGTGTCTATATTTATCAGTCCGAAAAATATAAATCCCTTATAATCAATACCTTCTGATGCCAAGCCTTTTATTGTTGGCTTAATAATCTTATTTTCAACCTTTTGCATAAATGCAGCATCAACAAATGTTACAGGCGACACTGCGCCCATTCCGCCTGTGTTCAAGCCTTTGTCGCCTTCGCCAATGCGCTTGTAATCTTTTGCTTCGGGCAAAATTTTGTAGTTTTTTCCATCTGTAATCACAAAAACCGAACATTCTATACCGCGCATAAACTCTTCTATCACAACTACTTGGCTTGCTTCGCCAAACTTCCCGTCAAGCATTACTGCAAGTTCTTTTTGCGCCTCTGCCAAACTGTTGACAATCAGAACGCCCTTGCCTGCCGCCAAACCGCTGGCTTTCAGTACATAAGGTGGCTGCATTTGCTCCAAAAACTCTATTCCATCTACAATTGTGTTATGCGTAACGCTCATATATTTCGCCGTTGGAATATTGTATTTTGACATAAATTTTTTGGCAAACGCCTTGCTGCCTTCCAACTGTGCCGCCGCCTTGTTGGGCGCAATAATCGGAACTTTGCGCAACAAATCATCGTCTTCAAAGAAGTCGGCGATACCATTTACGAGCGGCTCTTCGGGTCCAACCACCACCATGTCAATGTCGTGCCGAGCAACAGCACGCTTTACTGCGGCAAAATCGTTGGCAGCAAAAGGCAAATTTATGGCAACGCCGGCTGTGCCGGCATTGCCGGGCGCTATATAAAGCGCTGATACTTTGGGACTTTGCGCTATTTTCCAACCCAAAGCATGTTCCCGCCCACCTGAACCAAGAAGCAGAATTTTCATTTGTTAATTGTGGAATTATAATTTACTGATTTATAATTTTTTTTTAATTCAAAAAAGGAAAAGATTATGTTTCTAAAAAATCTTTCCCTTTGCTAAAATGAAATATGATTTAGTTTACAATTTATCTGCTAATTTCCGATATCTTTTATCAAATTATCTGTTAATTTACTAAAACGCCATTCTATATTTTCGCGGAACATTTTTCGGCTCATAAGCGCGTTGTAGAATTTTGTCAGCGTTGTACGCACCACCAATTTGTAATCGTAAGTGTTTGATTCTAACTTTGTTATGGTAAGAGTTGCTTTTGCCGAACTGATTACTTCCTCGCAATCGTAAAGATGATACGATATTTCGGTAAGGTTGTCGGCGGTTTTGGTTTTTTCAATTTTTACTTTGTAGGCAACGTTGTTGTGCTGCTTGCCCATCAGTTTGACTGCAATGTCCATTTTGCCGATAATTATCTGATTTTCAGGCGTGTGCGATTTGATATTAAATTCAATGAAGCCGTCTTTTTCGCCCTGCAACTTTAATCCTTTCAGCGCCCAGCCAAAGAGCGCCTGCAAATTGCCGCTGTATTCCGATATGAATTTATTAATCGTTTGATTTACAGTTTGTTGACTTCCCTCAAAAACGCCCGATACGGTAGTTGTGAACACGCCTTTGGAGTACACTGTGTTTGTCGTTGACGGTTGCGCCAAAGTGAAATTCACAAAAAAGGAACTGATAATCAGAACAATAAAAACTATTTTATGTTTCATCTGTTTATATTTTATTTTTAAGGTCTGATGGAACTCACACGACAACATAATCATAACCTTGTGTGTTTGGTTAATCGTGTTCGTTTCATAAGCATTTTATTATTAAAAAAATAAAGTCAAAAAAAAATTATATCAAAAGGAATGAAAGCAACGGGTTTAGAACCCTGTTTTTTTGATTTTGTAACCGTTTTCGAGCAAAATTTGCGCAATTTTCTGTCGGAAATCACCTTGTATTAAAATTTCGCCGTCTCGCTGCGAGCCGCCTGCTCCGCATCTCAATTTCAGCATTTTGGATAACTCTTTCAACGCTTCGTCTGTGCCTTTGAAATCGGTAATCAGCGTCGCCGGTTTGCCTTTGCGCTTATCCAGTTCAATGCGCAGCAACTGCTTTGCCGGGGTTGTCGAGTCCGTTTCAGCGTGGCTGTTGTTTTCCGAAAAACTTGGATTGGGTGGGTACAAACTACTCAATGCTTCTTTCCAGTCGGTTTTTTTCATTCAATAAATTAGTCGTTTTACGCGACTCGCCATAGCCAAAACGTATATTTAGCTTACGCTCAATATGTGTTTTGTCTCTGCTCTCACTGCTTAAAACGTTCAAAAAAATTAATTTTTAATAAACTTCACTCTTTCTGTGGCGATGCCGTCATAGAAAATATTTATTATATAATTACCTTGCGGTAAATTGCTGATATTTATTTCGTTATAGTTACTTGGGCATCTCATTTCTCTGCCTGCAACATCATAAATTTTCGCGGAGTTAAATTGCCTGTCGCCGGCGATAAAAATTTTGTCGGTTGCAGGGTTCGGATATACTTTGAAATGCTGCGTTTCTACCTGATTAACAGAGGTATATACGATGCAATCTTCGTTGCTTACTGCCTCGGCACACACAGGGTTTGTGTTTTCTACTCTTATTTGATAACAGTATGAACTCCCTACGGTAACGTTGCCATCTATGTAGTTATTTGCGCTTACGGTTGCAATAAGCACATTATTACGATAGACTTTGCAGTTCGCTGCGTTACCCTTCCATTGGAGTTTGATGTCTGTTCCCCTGTTTGTAGCCTCCAGATTGTATGGCACATTTGCATTGCCAACTGTCTGAATATTAGTGAATTTATCCCAGTTGTCGGCGCTCAAATATGCTTCTCCATTGCACGGAACACTTACGGGGATATTTTTGGGAACGTCCAGAAATGAATTTGTGCTTATTTGTGGCGGCGTTACCGATTCGCTTTTAATGTATTGAACGCTTGCAAGTCCTGCAAAACCTTTCTCCGGTATCATTGTAACATTGGGTCCTATATTAATGATTTCTACCAACGGGCAGGCGCCAAAGACATAGAATGTTGTTGTATCAACACCCATTTTTTGACAATTAGAGGCATTAAAATTGATTGTTTTCAGATTACTAAAACCCTGGAAAGCATTGATACCCATCGAATTAACAGATTCCGGAATGGTCAAGGTCTCAGTTGCATTTACCAAGCCTGTGCAGCCTGAGAAGGGCGCACTGCCTATAAAAATTATGTCGTTGGGCAATACAAGAGCTTCTGTAAAGCCGGAGCAAAGTAAGAATGCGTTGTTGTTGAGATATTTCATAGTTGCGGGCAAAACCAGCGCATTGCTTAATCCTGTACATTTGAAAAATGCGTTGTTGCCGATAGTATGAAGCAGGGTCGGCAAATTCAGAAACCCTGTCATTCCTGTGCAATTATAAAAAGCAGATGCGCCAATCACCTCCGTTGCATTGGCAAATACCGGCAAATTAAGCGCTGTACAGTCGCGGAACGCATTGTTTGCAATTCTTCTGACGTTGGTCCCAAAATTTACTGTCGTTAAGTTAGTTGCGCCCTTAAATACGGCAGATGAAGCGCTTCCCATATATGTACAGTCTGTGGCATTAAAATTCACCACTGCAAGCGCGGTACAATCTTTGAAGGCAAAGCCATAAATCGCTTTTATTGTGGAAGGAATTGTTATGGCTGTCAATCCCGTACATTCGAGGAACGCAACACTGTCAATTGAGGTAACAGAATACGTTATTGAGTTATTGGTAACCGACCCCGGAATAATCACATCGCCGCTATATTCTTTAACAGCAAGGGCGGTGGCGCCCTGATAGGTAACTGCCACTTCTCTGGCGCTTGCGTTAGTTACGCGGTAATAAATCGTTTTACCGTTATTCACAACCGAAAAATCTTCTGCCGACACGTTAAACGAAGATGTCAAACAAAGAAAAACTGTTAGAGCAGACAAAAATTTGTTCATAAAATCATGCAATTAAATATTTTGCGCAAAATTATTAATATTTTTTCAAAATAAAAAACAAACAAGTTTTTTTTAACTTTTTATTTCTGCAAATCTTTATTTCAATAGATTTATAAAAAGCGGCAGCAGTTCATTTTTCATTTGCGTGTTGTCCTTGATGTCAGGATGATAGTCGCAGCCGTGGGGGACAATTTTGTCGGAGAAATGGAAAATCAGAATGGCTTTGTGCGTATTGTCGGCGGTGAATGTGTCTTTGACTGCATCCAAACAATTATCTAAAATTTTGCGGTTTTCACCTGTTAGCATCGGGCTGTTCAGCAGTACGATTTGAGTGTGCGGGTTATGCCTGTAAAGCATTTTGATAAATTCTACATAATTATTGACAAATTTTTCGGCGTTGAACGGGAGGCGTTTTTTCTGTCCGTCTCCAAGCGATAAGTCATTAGTTCCTATGCAGATAGAGATAATATCCGGCTTAAAATTGAAGTCGTATGGTTTTGATTTGTCTCTGTTCAGATATAGATTTTCATAAACTTCAGGCATAATCGGCTCCAGTTCGTGTTCATCGTTCCAGTTGCGGTACATTCCAATGCCCGATACGCTGCTTAACTGGAAATCAACGCCCAGTTCGTTTGCCAACTGTGTTGCGTACGAGAAGTAGGCGTTATGCTGGTCGAACCATTCCTCGTTCCCGTCGCAGGAGATTTGCAGGTCGTTGCCCATCCCCGAAGTAATTGAATTGCCTATAAATTCAATTTTTTTGCCGGCAAAACCGGCAGCAGAAGTGCGTACAAGTTGCCAGTTTTTCGGAACAATTATTTCCACATTGCCTGTTGCGGCTTCGGTTGCTTTGTAAATCTTGACATGGTGCAGGCGGTCGGCATCGGCAAAAGCAAATGAAAGCGCTGTGTTTGAGGCATTTATACGTTTGCGCCCTGCATAGTTTCCGTCAAGTTCTATGCTGACATAAGAATATTTCGCATCTAAGGTCTTCAGGTCTATTTCAAAGGTCTCCTTTTGCGAAAACGAAAATTCTGCCATCGAAGCCGCACTTATAAGCGCCACATTACCGTTGGGCAGAGTTTCGGTGCGACCCATTGTTTTGAGCGTCCCGTCAATTTTAATCAGCGGTGCAACCGCCTGTGTTTGCGATTCTTGCCCGCGCGTTTGACGAACTGAGCGTTGTGACGAACACGAAAAAACTGACGCTATTAATAACGCTAAAACTACTGATTTTACAAAAATATTTCCCATAAAATATTTTTTTAGGAGTACAAATGTACAGAATAAATGTTGTTCAATTTAAAAAATGCAAATTTAGTATTATTTTTTTAGAATAAAGAAAAAAGATAGTTGTCAGTTGTCAGAAAAAATCTTTATTCTCCCGCTTTGGCGGGACAAGTCTTGTTCTTTATTTATTACACAGAGTGACACGGAGGTTCACAGAGAGACACAGAGATTTTTTACAAAAAAACCTACCGCTCTGGCTGGACAAGTATTGTGCCCCTTGTGAATTTCTTTGTGTTCTTTGTGGTAAAGAAAATTTGACTTTTGAAACAACCCCAGCGATGTGTTAAATTTTGTTTACATCTATAAAAAACAGGGGCAAAAATTTTTTGTCCCTGTCTGCGCCTGAAAGTCAGGATTTTTATCATCTTTCAAATATAAGTCGCTTGCCTCTTTACTGTGGAGGCAACGGGGCTTCAATCATATATTGAGCACGAAAAGAAATGTAATTTCCGGTGGGTATGAGCCTGTTGGAGTTTGGGTTGCCTTCCCATTGATGTCCCAAACCTGTACCGGGTACATTTTCAACATGAAAAAGACCATTGGGTCTGACAATGCCAATACAGTAAACCGAATAACCAAGAAAGTCTGTTGCAACTTCTTTCATATACCCAACACCTGAAAATGCCGAGTACGTAGAAGGTCTGTATGGGGGTTTAATATAAAATATCCAGAAATCTAAAATTTGTCCATTGTCTTGAATAATTGGCATGGTCGAACTGCCGTGATACATTACGAAGCCCGATATAGTGACCATGTTTCCACATTGCATAAAAGTCCAATCACTTATGTCCACCGCTTCCCAGCCCTCTGCAAGTACAATATAATCGTTTACGAACTGTGGTCCCGGAATGGTTTCGCATCTGGTGGGATTTGTCCACGTCCCTTCGCCGTCATCATTGCTTGTAAGCACTTTTCCTGCCGCCTCGTTCCCGTCAACAAGGCGGAAACCTCTGCCTTTGACAGTTGCGGTGTCTTTTTGGACAATGTCCAAGGTCGTTTTCGGGGCATCGGTGTTGATACCCACCTGCGCGAACAAAGATTGTCCGCTGCTCATCAGGGCTGCTAAGCCCAAAATTAAAATACTCTTTTTCATTTTTGTAAAAATTTAAATTTAAAATGTTATTTTTTTAATAATTCAAAATTGAGAATTGAGAATTGAGAATTGAGAATTGAGAATTTAAAATTGCTATCTGCTAACTGCTAATTGCTAATTGCTAATTGCTAATTGTTCGCTGTTTTGCACACAAAAAAAGCGGACTTGCTATATCCGCCCCGAGGTATTCGACAACCTGAAAATCAAATAAGCAAATCCACATTGCTGCGGTCTAACTTATTCTTGATTTTCTGCTAAGTGTCGAATTTTTCAGAGCAAGAATCTGCGTTAAACGCTATATTTATTATTTTCGCGCTCGCTTGCGCATTCCTTTTTTATCAATTTATTTATTTACAAAAAAATATAAAACAAATTGATAAACATTTTTACTATATCTGCCTGTTTATAAGCATTTTAGCGTGGCAAAGTTACAAAACTTTTCGGAATAAAAAATATTTTTTGAAAAAAAACAAAAAAAATTTCAAAAACGTTAGTTAATGTCCTACGGACAAAAATGAGATTGTACACCTGATTTTCTATTGACATTAAAGTCCTAACGGACTAAGCAGTGAACAATGAATAGTGAATAGTGAATAGTGAACAGTGAACAGTGAACAGTGAACAATTAACAATGTATTGTGGCATTGTTCAAAAGCGCGAGGCGCGAAAAAATCTCTCTGTGTCACTCTGTGTAATAAAGAATAATACTTGTCCCGCCAAAGCAGGAGAATAAAGGGTAAAGAACTTTTGCTGGAAACTGAATACTGAAAAACAGGAATAATAATCTGTGTAGTTCCGTGAATTGGAAATCAGCGTTAGATAAATCAGTGGCAAAAAAGAAATTTAGAATTCTAATTTCTAACTTAAAAATTGTTCTGTATATTTTTTACCGTTTATTCTGCTTTGCCCAGATATTTCGCAACTCCGTATGCCGCATTTTCGCCGTCAACAGCCGACGATGTGATTCCTCCGGAGTAGCCCGACCCTTCTCCGCAGGGGAACAGTCCCTTGATTTCAATATGTTGGAATGTTTCTGTGTTGCGCGTGATGCGTACCGGCGATGAGGTGCGACTTTCTACGCCCACCACCACAGCATCGTTGGTTATAAAACCGCGCATCCTCTGGTTGAAAAATCTGAAGCCTTCGCGTAAGCGTTTTGATATAAATTCGGGCAACCAGAAGTGCAGTGGCGACGGAATGAGTCCGGGCAAGTAAGATGTTTTCGCCAAATTATCGGACAATCTGCCGGTTACAAAGTCGAGCAGCCCTTGTGCTGGTGCGGTTTGCCCTCTGCCGCCGTTGTTTTTGAATGCCAGACTCTCAAGATGCTGCTGAAATTTCAGCCCCGCCAGCGCACCGTGCTGTTGAAACTCTGCGGGCACATCTTCGGGGCGAATTTCGACAACAATCCCCGAATTTGCGAAGGGCGAATTTCTGTCGGATACAGACATTCCATTTACAACAATCTGATTTTCAGCGCTTGCCGAAGGAACAATATGTCCGCCCGGGCACATGCAGAACGAATATACTCCGCGCTCGCCTATTTGCGTTGTCAGTGAGTATGAAGCAACAGGCAAGTACTTGTTAATCAGCGAGTGGTATTGAATTGTGGTGATTAAACTTTGCGGATGCTCAACGCGCACGCCCATTGCAAAACCGGCAGGCTCCATTGCTATCTTTTTCGCATCAAGCAGTTTGTAAATATCGTGTGCCGAATGACCGGTAGCCAAAATCAACGCTTTTGCTTTGAACTCATTATTATCAGCGGTCTTGCAGCCTACAATTTTTTTGTTTCTAATTATAATATCTGTTACTTTTGTGTTGTAATGTATCTGTCCGCCGTGTTCAACGATGGTTTGCACCAGTTTTTCAACAATTTCGGGCAGTTTGTCTGACCCTATATGCGGGTGGGCGTCATACAGCACATTTTGGGGCGCACCGTGCAGGTGGAAGGTCTCCAAAATCCGTTGCACATTTCCTTTCTTGGTCGAGCGCGTATTCAGTTTCCCGTCAGAGAACGCGCCTGCGCCGCCCTCGCCAAAACAATAGTTGGAAAGCGGGTTTATTGATACGTTCCTGTTAATTTGCGCGATGTCTTTTTTGCGCTCGTGAACGTTTTTGCCCTGCTCCAAAATCACAGGCTTCAACCCAAGTTCCAACAGACGCAACGCCGCAAAGATGCCTGCCGGACCCGCGCCTGCGATAATTACAGGCTCTTGTTCCTCTACGTTTTTATAAGTAAATTCGGTGGTAATCAAAGGCAGTGGCTTCTGATTCTTGAAGTAAATCATTGCCAACATATTGATTTTAGGCGTGTGTTTACGTGCGTCTATAGAACGTTTTAATATACGAATTGCCGAAATATCATCTTTATTAATTTTCAAATAATCGGCAATAAATTTTTTTGTAAGTTCCTCATTATAAGCATTCTCTGGAGGAATATTAATTTGAATCTGTTTAGGCATTATTTATTCTTATTATTCTTAATTATTCTCTTGCTCTGTGTTTGGTTAATATAACGGGGATTTGTAAAAGTCAGATTTTTTTGTTCTGCAAACAATTCTGAAAAAAAGCGCGAATTTACGACATTTCAATGAGCATGTTTCAAAACGAAGTTCAACTACAAAAAAAAGTTATTCTAACATATTAATAAGATCTTAAAAAGTTGAACTTGATAAAAATTATTGAACATCTCCAATTGTATTATTATTCTTAATTGTCGCACTTATTTTTCTCCGCGCAAAGATACATGAAAAGTGTGAGTTCTCCAAATGCCAACAAATGAAAAACTGTTTTTTTAAGTTTTCAATTTTCAGGAACAAGTCTTGCCCTTTACTCTTTTTTTATTTCACAGAGAGACTTTTTTTAGTGGTTAGTGGTTAGTGGTTAGTTGAAAAAAGTGAGATATATCTTTAAAAAAGACCTATCTCACTTTATTAATTATGTATTGTGTGGATTTCTAAAAAAGCAAATTTTAGAAATATTTCCCCGTATTACAATTTATTTTTCCAAATACGCCATCACATCTCCTTTTTTCAGCGTTTTGCCCTGTTCAGAGGCGTCTATCACCTTGCCGTCGTAGTTTGCATATACAAACTCAAGTCCGTTGGCAGTTTGCAGTGCGCACAGCAGGTCGCCTTCCTTAAAGCGCTTCCCGTTCTCAGGCTTAAGCGAGATGTCGTCAAAATCAAACTCCCACAGCAGTCGCCCTGCCACAGGCGCAACAACTGCTTCTGCGTTTGGATGGCGTGCTATAGCCAGTTCGGTGAGGTCAATGGTTGGCGCCGCAGAGCCGGCAGCGGTGTATTTCTTCTGAATTTCGGCTTCGAGTTCCTTATTGAAACGCTTCTTTGCCTCGCCACTGCGGTATTCTCTATACTGCTTTTCGTGCATGGCAAATTCAAACAATTCCTCGTCATCTTTGCCGCGCTCCCAGCCAAGTTCGTTCATCATTCCGATGTATTTAGGCAGTTCGTCAGGGTAATTGTCCTGCGGATTGGCAGTTGAAAATTCGTAATTATTTTTCTTTGCCAGTTCAATAATTTCGGGCGCGAGTGGTCCCGGCAGGTTTCCCGCTTTGCCGAGAATCATATCCCAAGTAGCCTTGTCAATCATTTCGTAGCGTTCTCCACCTTTGCTCATAGTGAAAATATTCATCAGTGCAACATTTTTCACGTACTGGCTGAATGGTGTTACAAGCGGCGGGTAGCCCAGTTTGGGCCACACATATTTCACCTCGTCAAACAGTTGCACAAGCAATTCATCTTCGCTCAGTTCTTTGTCGCCTTTTTTCTTCAAATTGGCGTTAATTGCCGCGTGAACACCTTTGAGGTCAGCCATCAAACTGCCCATCATACCGCCCGGCAACCCGCAACCAATCAGCAGCGATGTCATAAAGCGATTCCTGTCGTCAATAAAATAGCCCAAAAAGTCGTCCACGAAACTTTGCGTCAGTTCGCGCACCTTCATGTAGGCGTTCATATTGATTTCAGGCACTTTAAAACCTGCATCGCGCAGCATCTCTATAATAGTAATCACGTCAGGGTGAATCATTCCCCACGCCAACGGTTCCATCGCCACGTCTATATAATCCACACCCGCTTTTGCAACTTCAAGCATTGACGCCACTGAGAAGCCGGGACCCGAATGTCCGTGATATTCAACCGGAATATTGGGATGCCTGTCTTTGATTGCTTGCACTATCTTTCCATTGGTAACGGGGCGACCTACGCCTGCCATATCCTTGAGACAAATTTCGTCAGCGCCGGCGGCAATCAGTTCTTCTGCCATTTTTATATAATAGTCGGCAGTGTGAACAGGTGAATAAGTGATGCACATTGTAGCCTGTGCAATCATACCTGCTGATTTTGCCCAGCCAATGGCGGGAATAATGTTGCGTGTATCGTTCAGTCCGCAAAAAATGCGCGTAATATCAACTCCCTGCGACTTCTTAACGCGATACATCAATTTGCGTACATCGGCAGGAACAGGATTCATGCGTATCCCGTTCAACCCCCTGTCAAGCATGTGTGTTTGAATGCCTGCATCGTTGAAGTACTTGCAAAAAGCGCGTACCGAATCATTCGGATTCTCGCCATAAAGAAGATTAACCTGTTCTGATGCGCCACCATTGGTCTCCACGCGAGAAAAACAGCCCATCTCAATAATATGAGGCGCTACCTGTACGAGTTGGTCTTTACGTGGCACGTATTTGCCCGAAGATTGCCACATGTCTCTGTAAAGCAATGAGAATTTGATCTCTTTCATATTTTACTTAGTGTTTTATTAAAAAATTGTGTATTAGACTTTTAAGTATTAAAAAATTCATTTAATTAACAATCACAAAAATACAAAATATTTTTGAAAGCATAAGCAGTTTATTAATTTTTACTTTAATTTTGCAGAATATTTATAAACAAAAATAACAAGTTTTTTTCCTGTAAACGTTGCATTTCTAACGGAATGTAGGCTGGGGTTATAATTGTATTGTCTTCCAAACTACTAATCATAACGGATTGAAAACAGCGTAAAATGCTTTTTGGGGATATTCATTCTAAATTATTATCAGATAAAAAAAAATGAGAAAACTTTTCCTTATTCCTTCACCGCTTTCGGAAATTGATTTCCGAAACGTTTTTCCTGAATATAATTTGCAAGTAATAAGCGAATTACAGGTGTTTGTGGTGGAAAATATCCGCACGGCGCGCAGATTTATCAAAAAGGTTTTTCCGGCTGCCGAAATAGACAAATTGCGGTTCTTTGAACTCAACGAGCATACACAACCCACCGACTTGGAAGACATTGCAGCGATGATGAAAACCGGCGCAGACACAGGCTTTATGTCTGAGGCAGGTTGCCCCGCCATTGCCGACCCCGGCAAAGAACTCATCGCGATGGCGCAAATCTTTGATTATGAGGTCATACCGCTCGTAGGACCATCCTCGGTTTTACTCGCACTGATAGCATCGGGATTAAACGGACAAAACTTTGCTTTCGCAGGCTATCTGCCTGTAAAAGAGCAGGAAAGGTTGAACGCAATAAAAAAACTTGAAAACAGAACTTTTACCGAAAATCAAACCCAGATTTTTATTGAAACGCCATACCGCAATATCCAACTAATCAAAGACTTAATGCAAATACTCAACCCAAATACGCGCCTCTGCATTGCTGCCGACCTCACCGCACAAACGCAGTTTGTAAGAACAAAAAAAGTGAGCGACTGGAAAAAATCAAAACTGCCCGACCTCAACAAACGACCTTCTGTTTTTCTGATTGGCAGGTAAGAAAATGCACGAAAATTCAGTCATCTACTTACAGTTCAATGAAAACTGCTGCAAAAAAAACGCAAATCTAACGCTTCGGGCAGCAAGAGCAGAGACAAAACACATATTTCACTTTTCGCTAAATATGCGTTTTGTCTCTGCCAAGTCGCGCAAAACGACTGGATTTTATTGAATGGTAAATTTCTCCACAAGCAGACTGTTGCCTTGCCTGTCGGCTACTTTCACGATGTAAATCCCTGATGACAAGTTATTTACACTAAATTTATTGTCGCCGGTTTTAATGGAATAAACCTGCTTTGTAATTAATTTACCGTCAGTTGCATACATCTCAACAGTAGCATCCTTATGCTCTTTTTGCGAAGCAATGCTCACAAATTTATCCTGTTTTACAAGAGTAGGATAAAGCACAAGGTCATTTTCTGCGAGTTGTAAATCGCTGTGCTTCAGGAAGTTCCTGCTTGCAAGGTCATATACGGACATATTGCTTTCTCCGAAAAACGATGATGTAAGCGCTTTGGGATTGATTGCATACAATCCTGCCGAGTGCGATGAGGCTACTATCACATCGTTATTGTCGGTAACTGCCACACCATTAACGGTATATCCTTCGGGCAAGCCCGTAACTTGCCCCATAAATTCCGCAGCATTCGCTTTTGTGTCAATCTTGACGACATTTCCCAATGCTGTGAAAACCAGCAAATTACCTGTGTCGTCAGCAATCATATCGCCGCCATAGGCGCTACGCTTGTCGGCGAAGGTGCGGAAAATTTCTGCGAACCCGTCAATTGCTCCCAAATCAGCAAGCTGCCCGTCTGCCGTGATTTTCAGGAGATGACTTCCTGAGTTGTTCAGGGCATAAATTGCACCATCCGGCGAAGTTGTCATCCGCGCGAAAAGGTCGCCTTCTCTGAAAGTTTTTGTTGCTTCAGCGATAGCAATCGTCTGAACATCACCATTTTGCAGATACCTGTAAATTTGCGTTCCAGCCATATTCATCGCCACAACATTGCCACTGCCATCAACAGTGAGCGCAGCAATAAAGGCGGGCGAATTAGGGTCGCAGTTACATTTGTCCGTTGCATCGGCAAATTGTGTCTTGAGCATTTGCTTTGCGAAAAGCGCTCGTCCATCGTCAAAACTGCTCACGTTCAAGGATTTAACTTCCTTGAAATCAATCTGTTTTGAGTTCTCTGTACCAACAGCCATAAACACTTCCTGTGCCTTGGTCTGCATTGTTGCGCACAATAGCGCAACTGCAAAAAGTAAATTTCTTTTCATAAACGTAATTTTTTTTAGCGGTTTTACATAAAATTTTTAATGCAATATATTTAAATATATAAATATCTGTTAATTCACTCTGAATCGCTGATTTGCGTGCTTTATAAAGTCCACAATCTGCTGTGCTGCGGCAATTCCTGCGTTTATATTTGCTTCTGCTGTTTGTGCGCCCATTTTTTTGGGAGTAGCAAAATATCGGTCGGCAAATTTGTCCTGCATTTGAGCATGATTTGCAGGCATAATATCCGTAACATATTTACAATCAGCACGTTCTGACAGGAATTGTATCATTTGCGCTTCGTTAATCACTTCCTTGCGAGCGGTGTTCACTAAAATTCCGCCTTTTGGTAAGTTCTTTAATAACTGATAGTTAATAGAATTTTTCGTTTCGGCAGTTGCCGGAATGTGCAGCGAAACAAGGTTACAAGTTTGATAGAGTTCTTCGGCAGAATTTACCGGCTTCACTCCTTCTTTTTCCATATCTTCGGCTTTCAGGAACGGGTCGTAAGCGTACACTTCCATTCCGAAACCGCGTGCAATTCTGGCCACGTTGCGTCCCACATTTCCGTAGGCGTGTATTCCGAGCCGTTTGTTTTTCAGTTCGCTGCCTGATGTACCGTTGAAAAAGTTGCGTTCTGCATATACCAGCAGCCCAAAAACGAGTTCGGCAACGGCGTTAGAATTTTGTCCGGGCGTGTTCATCACGCAAACGTTTGCTGCGGTAGCGGCTGCGAGGTCTATATTGTCGTAGCCGGCGCCCGCACGCACTACTATTTTCAGGTTCTTTGCCGCGCCAATCACTTCGCTGTCAACAATGTCGCTACGAACAATCAGCCCGTGAGCATCACTTACTGCGGCAAGCAGTTGCGCTTTCTCGGTGTATTTTTCCAAAAGCGCAAAACTGAATCCTGCGTCTTCAATTACTGTACGAATACCATCTACGGCTACTTTGGCAAATGGCTTGTCGGTTGCTACAAGAATTTTTGTCATAATTAATTCTCCAATTTTCTATAATATTAAATTTCAGGTTATTTCAAAAATCACTAAAAAGCAGATTTATACAGTGTTATCACACATTTTTCAAATTGCTCTGCTAAAAAAAATCTTTTTTTTTGGAAATTATTTTTTTGCAAAATTAAAAAGAATTTATCTATTTATCAAATTGATTTTACCGAAACAACAAAAAGAGCCACCTTATTGACAACTCTTTTTTGCTTTTTATATAATTATTAGTATGTCTTTTAATTGAGTCTGTTCACATGCAAGGTCAGTTTCGACTTTAAATTTCCTGCTTTGTTTTTGTGAATCACGTTCCGTTTAGCCAGTTTATCGAGCATGGAAGTAACCGATGTAAGCAACTTTTGAGCGTCTGCTTTTTCGGTTGTTGCACGCAATTTGCGCACTGCGTTGCGTGCTGTTTTTGCATAATATCGGTTGCGCAGTTTGCGCGTCTCTGTCTGACGGATTCTTTTTAAAGATGATTTATGGTTTGCCATTTTCGCAAATTGTATTACGTTAAGTTAAACTTTTGTTTTTTTGAGTAGCCCATAGGGGAGTCGAACCCCTCTTTCAAGAATGAAAATCTTGTGTCCTAACCGATAGACGAATGGGCCAAAATTTGGCTTTTTCAAAAGCGGGTGCAAAGTTACTGCTTTTTTTTGAACTCGCAAAATTCTTTTGCAAATTTTTGCATAATATTTTCTATCTTATTGTCAGTTAGGCTTTTGCGAGACATGTTTTTTTCCAAAAACTGTTATATCTCAAAAGTTTTCAGTTGTCAGTTGTCAGTTTTTAGAATTTTGATTTTGCATAATTATTTTTTTTGTCACGTATTTGTCTTTTGTCTTTTGTCTTTTGTCTTGTTTTATTTCACAGAGAGCCACAGAGATTTTTTCGCGCCTTTATTGAACTTCATTTCTGACGCTAATAATCGCTTGTGTCATTTGCGACCATGCATATTTTTTCTTTTCGGTTTTAATGTTTTCAATAAATTCATTCTCTCTGTTTTTCTCAAAAAAATTGACAAGTGCATTTGCGATGTCATTTGCCTGAATATCAACCACATATCCTACCTTTCCGTCCGGTACTATTTCGGGCAGCCCGCCCACTTTTGTTACAAGCATTGGCTTCTCAAAGTGATATGCAATTTGCGACACCCCGCTTTGAGTTGCCGTATAGTATGTTTGTGCCACTATGTCTGCTGCGCAAAAATAGTATTTCACTTTGCTGTCGGGGATAAAATATGTGTGCCAGAAGATTTTGCCCTGCAAATTCAGTTCCTTTTCCAGCGCGAAATATCTGTCTGAGTTTCCGTAGAACTCGCCTGCTACAATCAGTTTTATATTCATAGTTTGCAGTCGCTTGTCAGCAAATGCCCGCATAAGCAAATCAAGTCCTTTGTAGTTTCTGATTATTCCGAAAAAGAGTATATATTTCTTGTTTTCATCTAATTGCAATTTGTGCAATGCGATTTTTTTGCCAACCGGCTGCCCAAAATTATCGTATAAAGGGTGTGGACAAAACTTGCGCGGCTTTTGGCTGTCGAACAGTTTCAAATCGTTTAGCACAGATTTTGACATTGCTACAAAGCCGTCAACAGAGCGGACAAAAAAGCGGGTAAGAAAGTTGTCGCCGGGGTGTTTTTCGTGCGGGATAATGTTGTCTAAAAGTGTAACTACGCGCGTTTTTCGGTTTTTGCGAATTTGTCGGGCAATTGTGCCCAAACAGGGCGCCATAAAAGGTAGCCAATATCTGACGAACACCAAATCGGGCGTTTTTCTTCTTATTTCGCGCCCAATTTTCAGCCAGTTTAGAGGGTTTACAGAATTGATTTTACGCATAATTACAAGGTCTTTTGGCGCGGGGTCATCAGAAAACTGCGTTTTTCCGGGGAACAAAATTTTTGGGTATTGCAGCGTAAAAGTGTAAATTTCAACGTCATTCCCTTCGCGAATAAACTCTGCCGCCAGCCGCTCGTTGTAAGCCGCCAGCCCGCCGCGATACGGATAGGCTGTGCCGATAAATATAATTTTCATCTGTTTATGTTTTTAGATTAAAGATTTTTAGATTTTTAGAGTAAAGACTCTGTCAGTATTTGTTCTCCCGCTTTGGCGGGACAAGTTTTGCTCTTTATTGTTTATTCCTTATTGTTTATTGTTTAATTCTTTCGTTGGGTAAAAAGTATTTTGCCTTTGCATTGTCGTCATTCTTTATGCTTCTTTATTACACATCAGTGATACAGAACTTGTCCCGCCAAAGCGGGAGGTTTCACAGAGAGACGCAGAGATTTTTTCGTGCTTTATTCTTTATTCTTCTAAATAATTGTTTCTAAAATTTTAGAAGATTGTTCCGGAAGCAACTGAACAATCTGCGTATCGGCAGGCAACATCACAGCCTCGCCTTTTGCAACTGTGAGTGTGGCATTTACTGTTTTTAACTCAAACTGTCCGCCGACACAGAGCAAAACTGCAAAATTATCTGTTTCGCTGTAATCCAAAAATTGTCGGTTGGAAAACTCCATAAAACTTGTTTTGAAATATTTACAATTTACAAGCGGTACAAATTCGTTTTTTATTTTTTGATATATAATTTTTGTGTGTTCTGACTGTCTATAATTAATAACGTCAAGCGCCTGTTGGTTGTGCAACTGTCGCTCGTGTCCGTTTGCGTCTTTGCGTTGATAATCGTAAATTCGGTATGTGATGTCGCTACTTTGCTGAATTTCAGCGAGTAATATGCCTTTTCCAATTGCATGAACAAGTCCTGTATTAATGAAAAACGCATCGCCCGCCTGCACTTTTACTGTGTGTAAAAGAGTTTCGAGCGTTCCTTTTGCAAGCGCGTCAGCATATTCTTCGGGTGTGGTATTTTTGTTGAACCCCAGAGTCAGTTCGCTGCCGTCTTCGGCTTCAATAATATACCACATTTCTGTTTTGCCAAATGATTTATGCCGTTCCCACGCCGTTGCATCGTTAGGATGCACTTGAATGGACAGTTTGTCGTCGGCGTCAATCAGTTTGAAGAGAAGGGGAAAATTGTTGCCAAATTTTTGGTAAATGTCTTTTCCTACAAGCGCGTCTTTGTATGTATCAATAAGGCTGCTGAGCGGTTGACCTTTCAGAGCGCCGTTTGCAACAACCGACTCGCTGCCTGTAAAAGCCGACAGTACCCAACTCTCGCCTATATTTTCAGCGTCTTTGCGATTGTAAATTTCGCCGAGTTTGCGCCCACCCCAGATTTTCTCTTTTAGAATGGGGGAAAATTTAAGAGGATACAGCATATTTATTTTAAAATTTGTTTTTTTTAAGAATTAAAATTTTTCAAGTGCAAATATACATAAAAGTTTTCAGAAACCTGTCAGGTTTTAAAAACCTAACTGGTTTAAAGAAAAAAAATAAAAATTCAGTAAATTGCTAATTACTAATTACTAATTGCTAATTATTAAACTTTAATCTTCTGAAACCTGAGAACTGCCAATTGATAACTTTTTCAGATAAGAAATTATTTTTGAGTATAAATTTCGGTGGTAATTTTCGCTTACAGATGTGTTGTGCCACAGCAGCGAAAGTTCTCCGTTGAATTTGGCGGTTGCATCAATCAGTTGTTTTGCGTAGTTAAATGCGTCATTTTCAGAAAGGTTCATATATTTTTCGGCAGATAGCGAATTGTCCATTACTGCAAGCGGATGCAGAGTGAGCGGGGTTACCTCCAAGTTTTCGGCATCTATCCATCTTACATTGTGCGCAGTTCCCAGACGGAATCCTGCGCATTGCGCATAGGTCATCGTAAAATCTTGGCTAATGCCCGCTTCAATAAGTTTGCGGAAGTCTCGCGGCTCTTTGCTGCGAAGGTAATGATTTCTGTTACAGGTAATTGCGTGTCCTGTGGCTCGTTCGAGCGCGAGTTTTTCTGCCGCAATCAGTGCGGGATTTTCTCCGGCAGCATAACTTGCGTGAAGCCCTGTTTTCACATCGTTTATTTGGCACAAAGCAATGAATTTCTGAAAATCGTTTGTCCTGAATTGGAAATTTGATTTGTCTTTGTCTGTTCCCGTTTCAGCAAAATATTCTTCTCTTTTGCGCCGAAACGTCGTTTTGAGAGGGTTTTTGGGCGCGTACTCTTTCAAAATAAAAACTGTTTTTTCAATATTATCGAAATTCAACGAACTGTCTTTTTCAAAAAGGAAAGGGAAAGTGTACCATTCGTCATTTTCTATTTTTCCGAAAAACGTTTCAAAAGCCATCTTAATGTTTCGTCGGCGCAGTATTGCCCCTGCCAAAGAGCGAAAATTGCGGTAATGCGCCAAACAATCAACGTCATGTGTCAGGTAGATTTTTTCAATACCGAAAGGCTTTTCGGCAGGCATCTTTATGCCATTATTTCGTAGCAAGTTACGCAACGCTCGTCCATATTCATCTACAACGGGGCGATGCAAAAATCCCGCGCGGAAAGGCAAAGAATTTTGTGCGGCAAAGCGACCGTGTTCATCACGCGAAGCATTTATAAGTTCCTCATAGCGAGTGAGTAAGAAAAAACTTGACGCAATAATATCGGCATTCAGCGCCATTGTGTCGCCCTGCCTGTCCACTGTTGGCTCGCCAAACAAAAGCGGAACGCCTTCCCAAGTTGTTAGCGGCAAAGCAGGCAAAGATTTTTGCGTGAGAAAAATATTGTTATCAAAAAAATCGGACTTTTTAATTATAATTTTATACTTTCCAAAGTCATTATGATTGGAAGTATAAGCAAATAAATTTCCATTTCTTTCCGAAAAATGAAAATCTGTCAGAAAATTAAAAATATATTGAACAATTTCATTCATTTTTTTGAAAAATATTTTTTCACCCAAAATTGTATCAGCAAAACCAGTGAGACAGCAAAAATAACGAAGGCAACAAACAGAAAAACAAGGCGCAACACGCTTGACGGCGCAAAAATGCGTTGCGCCAGCACGGTAATTACCAACCCCGTAACGGTAAGAATGGCGGGCATTAGCCCTTTGTTTTTCATTAAATGATAAGAAATTAATAATTTATAAAAGTTTCAATCAGTTAGGATTGATACTTTGGTAGAAAATAATATTACCCCACCCCGCACTCCGTTAGGAATGCAATTTTTACAATGATATTTTTTTCAGCAGATTTTCCTCGCGCTCTTTGGCAGCAGTTTCCAAATCAGAAACTTCCTGCGCAGTTTTACTTGCATATTCTTTGTCATTGATTCCTGCGAGGTTAATTTTCACATTCAGCGCGGCGCCTAATACGGCGGTTCGGGCGCACATCATTGCTACGCAGGCATCGGTAATTGCGTTTTGGTTTCCGTGTTCGGCTACCTGCTCTATTAAATCCATCATTATCAGCGCTTTACGTGCTACATTAAGCGGTACTTCGGTGGCAATTTTTGTCGCCTCCTGAATTTGTCGGCTGCGACTGATTTGCTCATCTGCGGTCTCTTTTGGCAACTTAAACGCTTTAAATACAGCATCATACGCATCGCTGTCAGCGTCAATATCGGCAGCAAAGCCGCACATGAAATCGGTAGCGCCGGCGGCTATCTCGCGCATCAACGCCTCTTTGTCAGCGTACTTCTTTTTGCCGACAGTGAGGTTGGCAACCATCCCCGCGAGTGCGCCCGACAGCGCAGCATTCAAAGCCGAAATACTGCCGCCGCCCGGAACAGGCTCGCTACCGACGGTCTTGTCCAAAAAATCTTTCAAGGTTAATTCTATCAACATATTTTAACGTACTAATATTTCGCACCCGATTTTGAGTGCGACAGGATTGAAAATTCACAAAAAACGGCGGCGTTTTTATTTTCTAAATTCGCCTGAAAATGTGCAATTTAGCCGCGTAAAAAACATGTATAAACACACACTTTTTATTCAAAGAACAAAAGTATAAAAAAGATTTCAGAGAGCAAAAAAAATCCCCGAATAAAGTTGTCTGTTTTCAGAAGAAATGAAGGAATGAATAACTGAATATCAATTATTTCCTGACTTTCCCCTATAAATTTTGTAAGATGTTTTTATTTGTTTGTATATAATTGTGAATTTTATGCTAACTTTGAGACGTTTCTTTGTTTCTTTCTTTAATTTTGTAAATATATATATAAATCGGGGCTGTCTCAAAAACCCTTTGCGCACTTTGCGAAACCTTTGCGTCCCTTGCGGTTAAATATTTTTTACCGCAAAGAACGCAAAGGATTACGCAAGGAACGCAAAGATTGTCCCGCCAA
>JAISWT010000097.1 GCA_031271005.1 Prevotellaceae bacterium
GAACTCCTAAAAACTGCTTATTTGTCGTTGGACTTCATTTTCAAAATGCTCATTTACATTAGTAAACTGCGCTTTTGAAAACTTGTCCGCCTAAAATAATCTATTTTTTAGGAGTTCCCATTACTACAAAAAGAAGTAGCAAAGCCGTTTATTCATTGTAAATGATATTTACAAGAGTTGTTCCTACAGCCTTGAGTGTCTTCTTGTCGATGTTTTTCATGTCATCTTTTACCGTGTGCCAATATTTGTCGAACCCTTTTGACAACGAATTTGGATTATAATGAATGATATTAATTGTTGGGATTCCAATATTCTGATTTACAGGCAAATGGTCGTCAAGCACGCTTCCGCCTTGCTGATTAGAAAAATATTGCGAGAATCCCAACTCTTCGGCTTTTTGCCACACTTTATTAACAATGTTTGGCGCATAATAGTCTGAATAATACTCGCGGAAAAACACAGCGTCAGGTGCGCCAACCATATCAAGCAGAATCCCGTACTGTGCCGTATAATCGGTTTTGTGCGGGTTCTTCGACCAGTATTGCGACCCCAGGCACCACGTTTGAGCGCTATTGGCAACCTGCACGTTATCCGGCGCACCATAATCTTCGGCATCGAAAAATATAATATCAACGCCCGCAGTTAGCGTGTCGGTTGCCAAAAGTCGAGCAACTTCAAGCAGCACTCCCACACCGCTTGCGCCGTCATTTGCACCCAATACAGGCGTATTAAAATTGGCTCGGTCGGGGTCTTGGTCGGCAAAAGGGCGGCTGTCCCAGTGAGCGCAAAGCAGTATACGGTGCACCTTCGCAGGCTGAAAACTTGCAATGATATTCGCCGCATTAAGCGCCGTGCCGTCAAACGCCTGTAATTGAACTCTTTGCGTAACTACTTCTGCCCCAAAACTTTGCAAAGTTGCTACCAGATACTCGGCACATTGACTGTGTGCAGCAGTGTTTGGCACACGCGCCCCGAAACTTACCTGTTTCGCTATATAAAAATAAGCCGAATCTGCCGAAAAATCAGGTACTTGAACTGATGTATGGCCGGATAAAGAATTTGTTGCTGAATTTTTAGTTTTTTTACACGAAAAAACACTAAAAGCGCAACATAATGCTAATGTATAAAAAAATATTTTTCTCATTAAAAAAGTTTTATGCAAAATTAGCATTAAATTTTCAAAATTTAAACTAACTTTGCAAAAAAAATTTGAAAATTTTAATAATAATTTTTCACAGATATACTTATGCAAAATATTGATTTATACAATTTTAAAGGTAAAAAAGCCTTTGTGCGCGTAGATTTTAACGTGCCTCTTGACGAAAATGGAAATATAACTGACGACACCCGAATTCGTGCAGCATTGCCTACGCTGAAAAAGATTTTGTCCGATGGCGGACGCTTGATTATTGCCTCACATCTTGGTCGCCCGAATAAGAACCCCGACCCCAAATATTCGTTGAAACAAATTCTGCCGCGCGTTTCAAAACTGTTAGGCGTTGAAGTACAGTTTGCCCCCGACTGCGCCAACGCACATGCAGAAGTTGACCTGCTCAAAGACGGCGAGGCGTTGATGCTCGAAAATCTGCGCTTTTATGCCGAGGAAGAAGGCAAACCGCGCGGACTGTCAGACGATGCAACCGATGAAGACAAAGCCGCTGCTAAAAAGGCTGTCAAAGCAAGCCAGAAGGAATTTACCAAAATGCTTGCCGCCTATGCAGACGCATACGTGAACGATGCTTTTGGAACGGCGCATCGCGCACACGCATCCACCGCGCTCATTGCCGAGTTCTTCCCTGACGACAAAATGTTCGGATATTTGATGGAAAAAGAGGTGAACGCTGTTGATAAAGTGATGAACAACATTGTACATCCATTCACCGCGATTATGGGCGGCTCAAAAGTATCTTCTAAAATAGAAATCATTGAAAATCTCCTCACAAAGGTTGATAATCTGATAATTACAGGAGGAATGACCTACACATTTACCAAGGCTACCGGTGGCAAGATAGGTAATTCTATCTGCGAAAACGACAAACTTGATTTGGCTCTCGAACTGTTGGCAAAAGCCAAAGCGAAAGGGGTAAATCTGGTGCTTGCAGTTGATGCAAAGGCTGCAGATAAGTTTGACAATGACGCAAATACGCAGTTTGTTGATGTGGATAAAATTCCTGACGAATGGGAAGGAATGGACATCGGACCCAAGTCCGAAGACCTGTTTGCCGATGTTATTAAGAGTTCAAAAACCATACTTTGGAATGGTCCTACGGGGGTTTTTGAATTTGAGAACTTTACACATGGCACACGTGTAGTGGGCGCTGCGGTTGTTGAGGCAACCAAAAACGGCGCATTCTCGCTCGTGGGCGGCGGCGACTCGGTGGCAGCAGTGAACAAATTTGGCATCGCCGAAGGCGTTTCTTACGTCTCAACCGGCGGCGGCGCATTGCTCGAAGCAATTCAAGGAATAGAGTTGCCCGGAATTGCCGCAATAAAGAAATAAAAGCAGTTATCAGTTTTAAGTAATCAGCAGGGGCAATTTTCAAAATTGCCCCTGCTGATTACTGATTACTTAAAAAATCCGTGCAATCGGTGGTGATTATAAATCTCTAACGCGGAATTTCATGCCAATGTCCGTGTTCTTTGATTAAATCCACGAGTGCATCAACGGCTTCGGCTTCGGGCACATTTTTTTTGACACAGTTTTGCCCTTTGTACAAACTTATTCGTCCCCGTCCTGCGCCAACATATCCATAGTCTGCATCAGCCATTTCGCCGGGACCGTTGACAATGCAACCCATAATTCCTATTTTCAGTCCTGTGAGGTGTGCTGTTTTTGCTTTGATTTTGGCAACAACAGTTTGTAAGTCAAAGAGCGTACGTCCGCATGAGGGGCAGGAGATATACTCGGTTTTTGTGATTCGGCATCTTGCAGCCTGCAAAATTGCGTATGCTACAGGGATTTCCATTTCGGGCGGTTCGCTGAGCGACACGCGAATGGTGTCGCCAATTCCGTCAGCGAGCAATGCTCCGATTCCTATCGCCGATTTTATGCGTCCGTCTTCGCCGTCGCCCGCCTCTGTAACTCCTAAATGGATGGGGAAGTGGAAGCCGCGTTCATCCATTGTTTGCGCCAGCAGCCGTACTGCCTTTATCATAAGCACCGTGTTGGAGGCTTTGAGCGAAACTACTGCCTTCTCAAAATTTTCTGCGCGGCACATCTCCATCAGTTCCATAGCCGACTCCACCATTCCGAGCGGGGTGTCGCCGTAACGGTTCATCATCCTTTCGGAAAGCGAGCCGTGATTAACGCCGATGCGAATTGCCGTGTCATGCTGTTTGCAAATATTTAAAAATTGAACAAACCGCTGGCGCAATATTTCGTGTTCCTCTTCAAATTCCGCGTTGCTGTAGTCCAAACTGTCGCCTCTTTTTTTTATGCTTTTAATATAATTGCCCGGATTAATGCGCACTTTTTCCACGTGTTGTGCAACGAAGTCGGCAACAGACGGCGTAAAATGCACGTCGGCAACAAGCGGGGCGCTGTAGCCACGGCTGCGAAGAGTTTTGTGAATTTCGACCAGACTTTGCCCCTCGCGCATCCCTTGTGTGGTGAACCGCACAAGTTCCGCGCCCGCCTCTATCGCGCTAATTGCCTGTGATACAGACGCTTCTATGTCGTTAGTATCTGTGTTAGCCATTGTTTGCACCCTCACAGGACTGCCGCCGCCAAGGGTCAAACTGCCTATTGTTATTTCGGAAGATTTGTACATTGTCTTTTCGATTTCGATTCTTGAATTTAATGTTGCGAAATAAACCTGTGCGTGTTTCGCAGAACGTTGTTTGTTTTTTGTCCCGGAATTAAAATTTAATATTTCTGAAAATAATTTTTATTCCATTTATAAATAATATCGTTTCTGTCATATTTTTTCTTTTTATGCCCTTTTCGGGACGTTCTTTGCGTTCTTTGCGTTCTTTGCGTATCTTGTACCGCCAAAGCGGTAGGTTTCGCAAAGTGCGCAAGACCTGTTCCGCCAAAGCGGGAATGTTTTGTGCCCTTTGTGAATTCCTCCCGCTTTGGCGGGACAAGTCTTGTTGTGCCTTGTGGTAAGAAAAATTTAACCACAAAGGACACAAGGGTTGCACAGGACTTGTCCCGCTAAAGTGGGAGTTCGCAATATTCGCATTATTATTTTCTTTTTTCTTTTTTCTTTTTAATTTTTAATTGATTTTTTTGATTTTACTAAATTTCTCT
The DNA here is from genome assembly GCA_031271005.1 of Prevotellaceae bacterium. Lineage (GTDB taxonomy): Bacteria > Bacteroidota > Bacteroidia > Bacteroidales > Paludibacteraceae > WRGS01. Next base: position 4,253 of record JAISWT010000097.1, read on the forward strand.
TCCCACAATACCCACATCATAAAAATTACGAAATAGAAAACCAGTTTGAGAAAAATTTCGTGAGTAAAATAGAACCATTCGTGATAATATTTTGTTACTATGGCTATTATACATATTCTTAATATATTAAATAAATAAATAACAATCAGTCCGGCAGGCACATACCACAGTTTATTTTTCCACGAGCCACGATAAAATGCAATTATACAAATAAATATGTACGATTGCTTTATGGCAGTGCATCCCCACACAATGCGGATGCCTGTTTGCACATCGGGAAACCATATATTATTACCGTAGCGAAGTATTGAACCGAAGCCGAAAAAGTTGATTACCTTATTGCAAACCAGCGCAATATGTCGCACCATAAACCTGAACGGAGCAGAAATATCTATGCCAAGAAGCGTTACCATTGTATCCGACTCGTCTCCTGTGATGAGAAATTTCCACAAAAAATGTGCAACTATCAGTATTACAGCGAAATATATTATCCCTTTGTAATGGTCAAATTTGCCAAAAAAACCGTCTTCGTGTTGCTCTTTTTCTTCGAGCGGTTGTGTGTTGTTCATATTTTCTTTTCTTATATTTTTATAAGTTATTGAATTTTCATTTTCCTCTGTGCCTCAATTTTGAACTTAATTACGGGGTATAGTCTTCCCAAAGCCGACAGTTCATATTGCCACTCGCGCATACGGGACTTCGGTAAGCGAGCAGAAGTTGCCTCTCAAGTATTTAAAATATCCTGCCATTGCAATCATTGCAGCATTGTCGGTGGTGTAGGCAAGGGGCGGAATGAAAATATTCCATCTGTATTTTTCGGCGTAATGAGCAAAAGCATTTCGCAAAGCAGAATTGGCAGCAACCCCGCCTGCAAGCGCTATTTCGTTAATTTGCAACCGTTGAGAAGCCAAAACAAGTTTTTCCATCAGAATACTGACCACCGTAGCCTGCAAAGAGGCGCAAAGGTCATTGATATTTTGGGCAATAAAATCATTATTTTCTAAAATATTATCTCTCAGGAAATATAAAAATGACGTTTTCAATCCGCTAAAACTGTAATTATATCCTTTGATATTCGGTTTTGCGAAGGCGAATTTTTTCGGGTTGCCACTTCGGGCGAGTTTGTCAATGTGGGGTCCGCCCGGATAAGGCAAATTCATTACTTTTGCACACTTGTCGAATGCTTCGCCTGCGGCATCGTCTATCGTTTGACCAATAATTTCCATTTTGTCAAAATCATGGACTGCAATAATTTGCGAGTTTCCGCCCGAAACCAGCAAGCACAGAAACGGGAACTTGGGGAAATGCTCGCCTGCTTTCCCTTCGCTGATAAAATGCGCCAAAACATGTCCCTGCAAATGATTTACATCTATAAGCGGAATGTTGAGCGACTGCGCCAAGCCTTTCGCAAAACTTGTTCCTACCAGCAAAGACCCTATTAATCCGGGTCCGCGCGTAAAAGCCACTGCGTCAAGGTCGTGCCTGTCAATATGCGCACGCCTCAGCGCTTCGCCAACAACGGGGACAATGTTTTGCTGATGTGCCCGCGAAGCCAACTCAGGTACAACTCCGCCAAAAGACGAGTGAACCTGCTGATTAGCAATAACATTAGAAAGCAAAATGCTGTCGCTTATCACTGCGGCAGAAGTGTCGTCGCAAGAGGACTCTATGCCCAAAATTATTATCGGTTTCATCTCTAAATAATTTGCAAAGTTAGCAAAATATTCAGTTACAAACAAAATTAGTTGTTAGTGGTTAGTTGTTAGTGGTTAGTGAATAATGCAGTTAGCAATATTTGTCTTTTGTCCCCCAAAAATAATTCGTGTAAATTCGTGAATTGGAAATCAGCGTTAGATAAATTCGCGGACAAAAACTGAAAACTTTTAAAAATAGTTTGATAAGATGTTGAAAACTTTTGAACAAAAAAGATGTTTTTCAGTGCAAATAATCGTACTTTTGCAGCCGTGATGAAACTGTTTTTTCAACATATTGAAACGCTTCTTATCAGGAACGATTATGTAATTGTTCCTGATTTTGGCGGATTTGTAGTACAAGGGCAATCGTCTGAAATTCACGATAATACGATTGTTGCGCCTCTGTCGGTAGTGGGGTTTAACCTGCTTTTGCAGCAGTCGGACGGCTTGCTCGAAATAGAGATAGCCCGCACTCAGGGGCTAACCTATCGCGAGGCAGCAGAAAATATTGAACGCAATGTTTTGAGAATAAACAGTTTACTTGCCCAGGGGAAAATTATTGAGGCGGGCAGGCTGGGTACCGTTTCGCGAAGCAACGATAAAATAATTTTCTGTCCTTCTGCCGATTTCAGTTTTCTGCCGTCAAATTTCGGCTTGCAAAACATTGATTTTCACCTTATTAATGCAAACAAAAAATCCGAAAAATCAATAACCGTAACTCTGTATCACAAAACGCTGTTGCGCTATGCAGCGTCTATTGCGCTAATTATCAGCATGTTATTTGCCCAACCATTCTTTGATAACACTACGCAGCACGCAAGTCTCCTGTCTTTGCTAAAAAATATTGAGCCGCAATTTGAAACCGTCAAATATCCGCAATATCACCAAGTTAATGACAAAGAAAAATCACATCCTACCGAAATCTCAATTTCCAATAAAGACGAAGCAACCGAACCTGCCCCGAAGATTGAAGCAACTGAATCCGATAAAAACTGCCACATAATTGCAGGCTGTTTCGCTACTGAGCAGGCAGCGCAAAAATATTCTTCTTATCTGAAAATGAGAGGAATAGACAATGTAGCAGTTATACGTTCAGCCAAACTTTTCAGAGTGTCGGCAGGCAGTTTTCCCTCTGTAAAAGATGCGAAAGCCGCACTGAAAAACTTGAAAACCTCAAGCAAGGAATTTGAAAGAGCGTGGATTATGCAAAAAAACATATAGTATTTTTTGAAAAAAAAGACATTTATTTATATCAAAATACAATGGAATTTCACAGCCTTTTTACATATTGCCCTGTTTGTGGGTCGCGGCGCTTTGAGGTCAACAATTTCAAATCTAAAAAGTGTGGCGACTGCGGTTTTGTGTATTATCTCAATCCTGCGGCGGCAACTGCGGCGTTTATTTTGAACGATAGGGGAGAGTTGCTCGTTTGCCGTAGGGCAAAAGACCCCGCCGCTGGCGCTCTTGACTTGCCGGGCGGATTTATTGACCCTTACGAAACGGCTGAAGAAGGCATTTTGCGTGAGATTAAAGAAGAAACAGGCATTACTGCTGCCGAGGCATGCTACCTGTTTTCGCTGCCAAACCAATACGAATATAAGGGGCTGACAGTGCCTACTACTGACATGTTTTTTTCAGTCAAAATATTGAATGATAACAATATACACGCCGCAGATGATGTTGCCGAGTGCTTTTTTATTCCAAAAGAGAAAATAAATTGTGCTGATTTCGGGTTGCAGTCGGTACGCAAAGCGGTGGAAAGATTTTTAAATAGTGGTTAGTTGTTAGTGGTTAGTTGTTAATGAATGAAGGAATGAACCACTAATCA
>JAISWT010000172.1 GCA_031271005.1 Prevotellaceae bacterium
GCGAATGATGTCGCAGTTTCCTGTTGCTGTAACGTAGATGTTGCCTTCGGACAAGGCTTCTTCTACGGTGGTAACTTCAAATCCTTCCATTGCTGCCTGCAATGCACATATTGGGTCAATTTCGGTAACTATCACTCTCGCCCCGTAAGCCCTCATTGACAGGGCGCAGCCTTTGCCCACATCGCCGTAGCCACACACAACCACTACTTTACCGGCAATCATAATGTCTGTAGCCCGCTTAATGCCGTCTGCCAAACTTTCGCGGCAGCCGTAGAGGTTGTCAAATTTTGACTTTGTAACAGAGTCATTTACGTTGAACGCAGGAAACCTAAGCGTACCTTTTTCCAGCATTTGATAGAGGCGATGGACGCCGGTTGTTGTTTCCTCAGACACGCCGCGAATGTCGGAAACAATTGTGTTCCAATGCTCCGGTTTATGAGCGAGAACTTTTCTCAAAATATTATATAGTTCGCGCTCGTCTTCGCCAAGGCTATTGCTGCTTTCCGGCATTTTAGCGTTCTTTTCTGCCTCTGCACCCACGTGAATCATCATTGTAGCATCGCCGCCGTCATCAACTATCAGAGTGGGTCCTTTGCCGCCCTCAAAAGTGAGCGCCTGCAATGTGCACCACCAATATTCCACCATTGTTTCGCCTTTCCACGCGAATACAGGCACGCCGGCGGCGGCAATTGCGGCGGCGGCGTGGTCCTGCGTGGAATATATGTTACAACTGCACCAGCGCACTTCCGCGCCAAGCGCAACCAGAGTTTCGATAAGTACGGCTGTTTGAATGGTCATGTGCAAACTGCCCATAATGCGGGCATTTTTGAGCGGCTTGATGTCGCCGTATTGCGCGCGAAGAGCCATCAGACCGGGCATCTCTTTCTCGGCTAACGCTATTTCTTTCCTGCCGAAATCCGAAAGCGAAATATCACGGACTTTATATGGTAATGTACTGAAAATTTGATTGTCCATTGGTTCTTAAATTAGATTTTTTTTTAGACTTGTTATATTTTTATGAGTGTTTCGCGCCTGATTTTAGTGCGATATGATTGTTCAATAAATTTAGTGATTTAGCGCGGTCTTCTGCAAAACACGTAAGACACATATTTTGAAGGGGACAAAAGTATAAAAAAAAAACGGAAGGCAAAAATAAAAATCATTTTCAAAAGAACAATTAGAGTGTAGTGATTAGCAATAATGTACTCAATAGATTAAAAAAATTGAGAATTGAGAATTGAGAATTTTTTTGGAAAATTTTCGTTTTTTTTATATTTTTGCAGGCGCAAAATGTTCAATCAATTTAGTCGTTTTGCGCGACTCGGCATAGCCAAAAAGTATATTTCGCTTTTCGCTCAATATTACGTTTTGTCTCTGCTCTCGCTGCTTAAAACGTTCAATAAATTTAGTCGTTTTGCGCGACTCGGCAGAGACAAAACATTTTTTTCGCAGAGGCAAACATATTGATTTTGCATCGTTTTTTTTGGAAGAGTTTAAATTCGGACTTCGGCTCTTTTGGAAAAAAAATTAAATTAAAATAATAATCAGAAGTCCTCCCATAAATAAAACAATGAACATCTTAAAAACGACATTCTTTTTCGCGCTTGGCACATTCGGCGCGATTCAGGGGCAAACAAACATTGACCTTTCTTTCCCCGATTTTGCGGGAAAGGACTATTCTTTCTATCTGTACAAAGGTATGCAGCACGACACGATTAGCGTTGGGACGCTTGACGCCGACGGCAATTCTCAAATCTCAATTCCTGCGCAATACGCTGATTTTCGCGGCGTTGGCGCATTGGATTTTGGAAGGGAAGGCGCTTTGGACATTGTCATAAGTGGCGAGCGCAAATTTTCCATCAAAAGTTACGTGCAGCCCAACGGTGAGCCAACAATGGAATACACAGGCACGCCCGAAAATCAGTTTGTGGTTGACAGGGCTAACAAAATAAGCCGCGTTTTGCAAAAAGGACAGTTAATAGGTGCGGTACAAACTGCCTACAAGCCCTTTGAAATGTTTTTTGTTGCCGCCGAAAGCGAAAAGAAAAATATTGAACGCGAATATGCTGATTTGCAGAAGGCGACATCGCAAAGTTCGCTTTACGCTGCCCGTTTGTGCGAGATTTTTGACTACATGAACTATCGCCCCGACAAATTAACAATAACAGAGCAGGAGGCGAACAGCGAAAGGGCAGACTTTATTCTCAACCGCCTTGATTTCGGGGCGCTTTACACCAGCGGACAATGGTCGCAGGTTACTTCCGAATGGATTTACCCGATTTCGGGCGACGATACCTTGCTTGTGTCGCAGACGAAACAGGTTTTGCAGCGACTTTCAGACAGAACGGTAAAACTGAATCTGACAAACCGACTGATGCAACTTTTTGCCAAATACGGCAAAGACAACCTGCTGCCTCAACTCGGTCTCGACAACCTGCTAATGCCCGTGCTGGGACAAAAAGCGCCCGCAATTGTTGATAACAACGGAACGCAAATTGAGCCGAAAAATACGCTGCTGATATTCTACGACAGCGACTGCGGCAACTGCCAAAACGAGTTGCATAACGTGATTGAGAAATATAACCTATTGCGGGAAAATCGTATAGACGTGATTTCTATCGCCGCCGATACGGACAAAAACCAGTTTGACTATACGGCGCAAAAAATCGTTTGGGCAAGCAATTTGTGCGACTACAAGGGTTTTGACGGCGCGAATTTCGTCAGTTACGGCGTTGTAGGCACGCCCACACTGATTTTGATAGACAAAGACGGCATCATTCGCGGGCGTTATGCGCAGTTAAAAGAATGGTTGAATTAGTGGTTAGTGGTTAATGAAGAAATGTTTTTGAATTGAGAATTGAGAATTGAGAATTATATTCAATTACGAATTACGATTTGCTAATTGCTAATTGATTAAAGTTTCTAACAATTTCTAACTAAACTCTAAACTCTGACAACTGAAAACTAATTTATAATATAAAATAATAGAATATGGAATTATCAAGTAAATACGAACCGCAGGAGATAGAGAAAAAGTGGTATCAGTACTGGTTGGACAACAATCTTTTCCACTCCGAACCCGATGAAAGAGAACCTTACTCCATAGTCATTCCGCCACCCAATGTAACGGGCGTGTTGCACATGGGACACATGCTGAACAACACAATTCAGGATGTGCTGGTGCGCCGCGCACGTATGCAGGGCAAAAATGCCTGCTGGGTGCCGGGAACAGACCACGCCTCTATCGCCACCGAAGCCAAAGTAGTAGCCAAACTCGCCGCCGAAGGCGTGAATAAGACGGATTTAACCCGCGAAGAATTTCTCGAACATGCATGGGAATGGACGCACAAACATGGCGGTATTATCCTCGAACAACTCAAAAAACTCGGCTGCTCGTGCGACTGGGACAGAACCGCTTTCACAATGGACAAAGTGCGCAGCGAAAGCGTGATGAAAGCCTTCTGCGACTTGTACGACAAAGGGCTGATATATCGTGGCGTGAGAATGATAAATTGGGACACAAAAGCCCTGACAGCGCTCTCTGACGAAGAAGTGAATTATAAGGAACAAAACGGAAAACTCTATTATGTGAAATATAAAATTGCAGACAAGAGCAGCAACGAGCAAAAAACGGGAACCGAAAATAAAGAAGTTATTTCTGCAATAGCCCAAAAAACACTCGCCGAATTTCAAGAGCAGTTAAACGATTTTGATAATGAGAAATTGGAAAAAATCAACGCAACACTTAAAAAGATAGCAGAGGAAGCAGTGAAAAACACTTTGGAAGGGTGAAAAAAGAAAATGAGGTGATGTGGTTGGCGTTGCTACTACGGAAAGACAAATTAATTTGTTCAATAAATTTAGTCGTTTTGCGCGACTCGGCATAGCCAAAACATTTATTTCGCTTTCGCTCAATATGCGTTTTGCCTCTGCTCTCGCTGCTTAAAACGTTCCAATAATTAGCTCATTGAAAATTAAAGAGATGGAATAAATAAACACACAAAATTCGCAAAACTTTTTCTCCCTTAAATGGCTACAACTTTTTTCAGTGTTGGTACAAACCTGGGTAACCGCAAAAAAAACATAGAACAGGCAATTTTGCTGCTCAAAAACGAGGCAGGACGATGCGTGAAAATTTCGGATTTTTACAGCTCCGTTCCGTGGGGTTTTGTGTCGGAAAACGATTTCCTAAATATTGTTGCAGAATTTGAGACCGATTTACAGCCGCTCGAATTACTTGATCTTACTCAAAGTATTGAACGCCGCATCGGTCGCACACACAAAACCACCGACCGAAACTATTCCGACCGCATTATTGACATCGACATTCTTTTTTACGACAGTCAAATAATTGATTTGCCGCAACTTATAATCCCGCATCCCTTACTTCACCAGCGCGATTTTGTGCTTGCACCGCTCGCGGCAATCGCACCTGAGTGGAAGCACCCCGTTTTGCAAAAAACGGCTGCCGACTTGGCAGAACGCCGATAACCAACAAGACTCTGCGGGTTGTACATCACCTTTCAGGCAATATCTTCAAGCAGTTTTCGGGCTTTTTCAAAGTCCCCTTCAAAAACCCAGATGCGAAAGCCGCCATCGTTTTCTGAAAACGCAGGCGCTATCAAATCCATCAAATCATCGTCCAGAAAAGCGACAATGTCGTTCTTCTTCAAAATGTCCAATTCATAATTTGCTTCCACAGCCGTTTCGTAACCTTTCAAAATAACAGTTTTTTCGCTCATAATTATGTCCTTTTTTTTTTGAAAATGATTAAAAAATAAATTAAAACAAAGTTAGCAAAAAATCTTCAAACTACACAAAACCGTTTCAAAATATATTGAATTAATAATGGGGACTTCTAAAAATTAGATTATTTTAGGCGGAATTCATTTTCAAAAGCGCAGTTTACTGACGTAAATGAGCATTTTGAAAATGAAGTCCAACGACAAATAAGCAATTTTTAGGAGTTCCCTAATTTTTATGTTTTCAAACTTGCCTGCCTGCTTTTTTTCCTGCAAACAATTATCGAATGTCCCTGCCCTATTCCGTCAACGATTTTTTCCACTGTCAGTCCGGCGTCTTCCACGCAGCGAAGCAGGTCATTGCTGTGGAACATTTTGCTGTTACCGTTGGCTAAAGCTGTGAAATACAGCGATATTTGTGTAAGGACGTAAGCGGCGGTCTCAAAGCGTTGCCTGTCCCAAAAAGTCTCCATAATGCAGAGGCGGCTGTCGGCGTTCATCGACTGTGCGGCTCTGGCGAGTATGCTCACTGCTTCCTCCTCCGAAAAGCAGTCGAGGAACTGACTTAACCATATTACGTCAAAATTTTCGGGGAATTTTTCGTTCCTGTCCAGCAAGTTACACGCATGCGCCGAAATTCGTTCTGCCCCTTTTTGACCTTCGGTTGCCCCTCTCATCAGTTCAATTTGCTGCGGCAAATCCATTATCGTTACCTGCACATCTGCATCGTATTGCACACAGCGCAACGCCCAGCGACCGGTATTTCCGCCAACATCAAGCAGAGTGTCGGGCTTGTGTTCAAAAACGATTTGCAGCGCCTGCCCAAATGCCTCGTCGCTGTAATAGTGGTCAAATGCGAACCACGATTTTTGCGCACCCGCAGGGAGTTGCCACAACCCCTGGTAAATCGTAGCCCACTCCCCGAACTCCTTCAATCCTTCGGGTTTGCCGCTCAACAGCGCCTCTTCCAAATGAAACCAACCTAAATAATTAACATCGTGATTAAAATCCATATCCACTTTTACCGACGGGTCGTTAAGCAGAAACCAGCCTGCCTTTGAGCAAACAAAACGGTCGTTTTGATGCAAAACAGTGCCAATGGTTAATGACGATTCCACAAGACATTGAACGGCGTATTTTGACAACCCGCTCATTGCGGTCAGTTCGTCAAGCGTCAATCCGCTTTCGGAATCGAGCAGCATCTGTAAAATACCGAATTTGACCATCAGGCGCGACACCTGAAACACAACGGGACCGAAAGAAATCTCGTGCGCCAGCCGCTGCGCTTCCATTGCCGAAAGCCTCTCCACGGAATATCTTTTTTGAAGTGAGGGAAATAAGTCCATACTAATTTATTTTCATAGGTTTTTAAAATCTGTCAGGTTTCTGATAACTGATAACTTGACAACTGAAAACTGACTTGGGGTCAAATTATTTTTTTCTTTTTGCGATAATTTTCTCTAAATTCTTTGGGGGAACAGTCTTTTTTCTTTTTGAAAATTCGGTTAAAGTTAGACAGGTTGTTGAATCCGCAGTCGTAGCATATTTCTGCCACCGATGTGGTTGTATCAACAAGTTGTCGTGCTGCATATCCGAGTCGAATGTCAATGATATAATCGGACAGTGTTTTTCCTGTACGCAGTTTGAAGAATCTGCTGAATGCAACGGGGGTCATTCCAGCAAGGTCAGCCAGTTGTTGCAGTCTGATTTCGTTTTTGTAGTTCGTATTTATGTATGTTTCAACCTTTTGCACGCGGCGGCTGTCCGCATGGTTCTCCATTTTTGCAAAAGATGAACTTGCGAGAGTTTTTGCCTCGTCAATGCAGAGCGACATTTCGTACAGAAGTGTCAGAAATGTTATTACTGCATAGAAGCCTGTTTCGCCGCTGAGCCTGTCCATTAGCGGATATACTTTCATTATTGCCGAGAGCGGAAACGACAGTCCTTTTTGCGCCATTTGAAGCATCTGACGTATAGTGTAAAAATGCTGTCGGCTCAAAAAACTTGAAAAAAACAAATCGGGTGAGAACTGTATTGTAATCTCTCTGATTTCGCTGGAATTGCAGTGGTGCTGTTCCCATACGTGCTCCAGGTCGGGGCTTGTAATCAGCACGAGGTCATAGTTGCTGATTATCTCTACGCTGTCGCCCACAATACGCTTAACTCCTGCCGCGTTTTCGCAAAAGTTAAGTTCATATTCGGAATGATGGTGTATCGGGTAAGTAAATTCGGTTTTGTACCTGTCGGCAATATAGAAGCAATCCTTGTGCGACAAGGGGGTAATTTCGTGAATTATATGTTTTTGCAATGACATGATTATTGGTAAATATAATATTGTTTAGTTTTTACTTTGTTAAAAAAAATCCTGCTCTACAAAACGCGACTGAAAGTGCGGCATTCAAAATCACTGCAAAATTAATATTTTTTGCGTGAAAAAAAAATAATATAATTAACAATGAACAGTGAATAACAAATACACTCTACTTTATGACAACTGACAACTGACAACTGATTTCGCTTTGAATTGGAAATGCATCGGTGGTTAGTCTTCATCATTGGGTGGTGGCATCGGAAATCTTTTCCTCAGGGTGGTCATCACATAGTTTTTGCTTACCGAAGCGTTGGAGAAAAAGCAAGGTAATTCTTTGCCCGAGAGTGTAATTATCATTTCAAAAAACCATTTGGCATATTCCTTGTCCTGCCCTTTGCAATCTTCGAGCAATTGCGGGAATTGTGTTCGGAATCGTTCAGCCATTTGTGCCGGGGTCAATTTGTCGCCGTCTTCCCAGCCGAAGAAATCGTACTGCGACCCCGAAGTATAGCACGGCAAGTCGTAATTTATGGAAATTTGGCGCGTCTCTGTTCCCACGTGTTTGGAAATCATTTTTTTGGGGACAAATTCGCAACGCCAGTACAAACCCGAAGGTGATAAATAGGGGATTATTCGCAATTTTTCAAAGCCGCAATAATGCAGTTCTCTCACCATTAGCAACAGTTTGTGGCAACATTCAAATATGTTTATTTTTGTTCTCATGTGTTCATTTCTTTTTTTTTCAAAATGCGCAACATAATATCAGGGATTTTTATTTCCTGCAAATTCAAGTATCTTTTGGGCGGCTCGTTTTGCTGCGCCTTTCGGTCCGAGTTTCCGGCGGATTTCGGCATAGCAGGCAAGCATTTCTCGGCGCTCCTTAGTGTCGAAGAGTAAATTTGGCATCTGCGCGCGTATGTTGGACGGCGTAAACAGGTGCGCTATAAGTTCTGTTACAATTTTGCGTCCGAGAATCAGGTTTACAAGCGAAATATATTTCACTTTAATAAAAATATTTTTCACAAAGACGGCGAATTTTCCCGCAGGCACGTAATACACAACCACTTGCGGGATATTCAGCAATGCTGTTTCGAGCGTTGCCGTTCCTGAGTTTACAATGGCTGCCCGCGCGTGCGAAAGCACTTCGTAAGTGTCATTGAGAATCAGAGCAAAACGCTTGTCGGGCAAAATCTTATCGTAAAATTCTTTGCCGATGCTCGGCGCACCTGCCACTACAACCTGAAAATCGGAGAAATATATTGCTGCCTCAAACATTGTTGGCAGGCATTTTGCTATTTCCTGCCTGCGGCTGCCTGCAAGGAGAGCAATTACAGGTTTGTTCTCAAGATTGTAGCGCGTAATAAATTCATTTTCAGTGTATTGCTGTGTGAACGCGGCAACAGAGTCCACCGAAGGATTGCCAACATATTCAATTTCGCAATCATATTTTTTGTAAAAGTCGGTTTCAAAAGGCAAAATGCTGTACATTCGGTCGATGTAACGCTTCATTTGCCTGATTCTGAAAGTTTTCCATGCCCAAATTTTTGGCAAAATATAATAAATTACGGGAATGTGTGGCGAGGTGTTTTTAACAAATTTTGCTATCCGCAAATTGAAAGACGGATAATCAATTAAAATCACAATATCCGGCTGAAAATCAAGAATTTGCTGCTTGCACGTTTTAAATGTTTTCAGCACTTTGCCTGCATTTTTCAGCACATTAACAACGCCCATAAACGCCATCCGGCTGTAATGCACAGCCGGTTGGGCATCGCTTTGGTGCATCATCAAATCGCCGCCCAGGAATCTGAAAACAGCCGCGCCGTCGTGCCGTTTAAGTTCGGCTATCAAATTTGCCCCGTGCAAGTCGCCCGAAGCCTCGCCTGCAATAAGAAAATATTTCATCGAAAAACAATTATTTTTTCGCCGTAAAAAAAATGGTTTAATAAAATTAGCGCTAAGTAAAGTCTGAAATGTCAAAAATATTTATTGTAAATCTCTATTAATTAGCAAATTATAAATCTATTTAAAAATTAACTTAACATTAGTCGTTTTGCGCCACTCGGCATAGTTAAAACATATATATTTCGCTGATTTCTAAAAACTTATATTTTTTTATATATCTTTGATTTTTATTCTGTCATTGCTTTCAAATTTTTGTCAATAATCAGCGTTGCTTCTGTTGCTTGCTGAACCTGTTCTATTGTAAGTTCCGGATTTATTTCTTTGAGTATCAGTCCGTTCTCCGTTATTTCCATTACTCCCATTTCGGTAATAATCAAATTCACCCGTCCTGCTGCCGTTAGGGGTAAAGTGCAACGTTTCAGTATTTTCGGTGTTCCTTTGGCTGTGTGTTCCATTGCCAGAATCACTTTTCGTGCGCCTGCGAGCAAGTCCATTGCGCCGCCCATTCCTGTTGTTCGCTTGCCCGGTATAATCCAGTTTGCGAGGTCGCCATTTTCGGCTACCTGCATTGCGCCCAAAAATGTTACGTCAACGTGTCCGCCGCGAATGATTCCGAATGATGTAGCGCTGTCGAAACTGCTTGCGCCCTTTTGCAGAGTAACATATCCGCCGCCTGCATCTGTCAGTTCGGCATCCTCGTTGCCCTCGGCAGGAGACGGTCCCGTTCCCAGCAGCCCGTTTTCCGACTGTAGCACAACTCGCACATTGTCTGGCAAATAGTTGGGTATTAAAGTAGGAAGCCCTATACCCAAATTAATCACGTCTCCGTCTTTGAGTTCCCTGGCAGCACGCCGCGCTATCAATTCCCTGATTTGATTTTTATCCATAGAATTTGATTTTTTTTAGAGTTAAAAAATTTTTTTTGACAAAATTATATGAAAAGCCTGAATTTTCCAAACGTGCAAATGAAAAAACTTTGCCTGAGCGAGTGCATATACAGATAGGGAACTCCTAAAAACTAGATTATTTTAGGCTGACAAGTTTTCAAAAGCGCAGTTTACTAATGTAAATGAGCATTTTGAAAATGAAGTCCAACGACAAATAAGCAGTTTTTAGGAGTTCCCGATAGTTTTATATGTTTTTCCACTATAAATTTTGTAAGATATTTTTATCCGTTTGTATGTAATTAGTAATTTAATACTAACTTTGCGCAATAAAATTTAATAATAACATTTAAAATCTTTATTTTATTTATGAAAAATTTTAAAATTATTGCTCTTTTGGTAATCGCGCAATTCGTTTTTGCGCACAATGTTTATTCGCAGGACATTATTAAAAAGCGTAACGGTGTAGAAATTTCTGCCAAAGTGTTGAAGGTGAACACAAATGACATTGAATACACCCTTTTTGGCACATCTCATCCGCTGTATGTTCTGGCAAAATCGGAGATTTTGACAATCGCCTACGAAAATGGCAACGTTGACGAATTTCAAAGTCAGCCCAATGCAGCCCTCTCTGCTGCGTATTCCCCTGCCCTCGAAGCCGAATTTTACGCGATAGGCACAAACGACCGCGCAATGCTCAGGTTTTTGCAGCAGCACGACGAGCAACTTTATCAGAGTTTTTACAAAGCCTGCAAGCAACGCCGCACAGGAAAAACCCTGTTGGCCACAGGCTTGATTTCCTCAATTGTAGGAGTAAGTGCAGGTGTTGCGGGGATTTTGTCCGGAAACGAAGGTCTGTCTTCTACCGGCATGCTTGTGGGGACTATAGGTGAAGGACTCATTATTGCGAGCATTCCTGTAAGCGTTAGCGCCGGCATACGCAAAAAGAATATTAAAGAAAATTTTGCACGTAAGCATTTTGATACTGCAAATTTAACTTTTGGCTTCACAAGTGGCGGAATTGGAATAACTCTGAATTTTTAATTAATTAGCAATTAGCAATTCTCAATTCTCAATTCTCAATTAGTAATTAGTAATTAGTAATACAAAAAAATTCACATTAAAAAAAATGTCGGTTCATAGTAAAGACACGCGCAAGGTAACTACCCAGCGCCTTTTGGAGATGAAGCAGCGCGGCGAAAAAATCAGTATGCTCACTGCTTACGACTATACCATGGCAGCGATTGTAGATGCGGCTGGTGTAGATGTGATTCTTGTGGGCGACTCTGCCTCCAACGTGATGTGTGGCAACGTAACCACGCTGCCAATCACGCTCGACCAGATGATTTTCATGGGCAAATCGGTATTTAAAGCCACTTCACGCGCCCTCGTGCTTGTGGATATGCCCTTTGGGTCGTATCAGGGCAACGCGCTGAAAGCCGTCTCTTCGGCTATCAGAATTATGAAAGAAACAGGTGCGGACTGTGTTAAAATGGAAGGTGGCGAGGAAATTCTGGAGTCGGTCGACCGTATTATCAGCGCGGGCATTCCCATTATGGGACATTTGGGGCTTACTCCGCAGTCTATCAACAAGTTCGGCTCGTATGCAGTGCGGGCAAAAGGGGAAATAGAGGCGGAAAAACTCGTCCGAGACGCGCATTTGCTCCAACAGGCAGGCTGCTTTTCTGTCCTTTTAGAAAAAATCCCCGCCGCGCTGGGAAAACAGGTTACCGAAGAACTGGAAATTCCCGTCATCGGCATTGGCGCGGGCAAATACACTGACGGTCAGGTGCTGGTGTTGCACGACATGCTCGGCTTGACGCAGGATTTTTCGCCGCGCTTTTTGAGAAGATATGCTGACATGAAAACTGTGATGCAAAATGCTCTGCAACAATATGTTACAGATGTAAAAACTAATGATTTTCCGAACGAAGCAGAACAATACTGACAAGGCACAGTTAGATTTTTTTTCATTGACCGAATCCCGTTCAAATCCACGAATTTGAACAACAAAAATAATTGCCCGCGCAGACAAGAACGGGAAGGGGATTTTTTTACATAATTTTCAAAATTAACAGAATATCTTAAATCTGCAAAACTTGTCCCGC
>JAISWT010000202.1 GCA_031271005.1 Prevotellaceae bacterium
TATCAACCGGCGGCAACGGGGAACGGTACTAAACGCACTCCGGCAAGCGCAAGCTTTGCTAGCGACGAATCGGTATTTTAGGAAAAATTATGATGAAGTGTGTAAACGCATCGGGGTATATATAGATTCAAATAGCAGCATAAAAGATAAAAAACAACAAGAGAACAAAATTTTATAATCTTTTTATTATATATTTCTAAATCTTTTTTGCAACACGTCCATCCTCGTTAGAAGTTTATCAAAAGGCAGAGAAGTACCGTAAATCATTGTACTTTGCATTTTTTTATGATCCTGTTTCCAATCATCAAGCACTTGCGGCGGTGGAATCAGGACTATATTTTTGCGAATATCGTGTGTATAATCCACGCCATTGACGCGAGTAAAAACTTCTCTATGGTGATGAATTGCCTGCCAGAGTTCATTGCCGGAAATAGCGCTTTTTGCAAAATCTTTGTCCATCATTTTTTCCAAATCGTACAAATGCCTTGATTTACGATCAGCAGACTTGTCGCCATTGCCTGTAAAAATTTCGTGCAAGAGAAATGCTTTTTCCAAAAATGTTTTTTCAGGAACGGCTGTAATAATAGGCGTATTGATAAGCGAGGTATCAAAATCAAAATGCGCGGCAATAAAACTCTTCACATTTCTGGTAGCAGTCGGCTCAATCAACGATCTTGCACCGATTTCCAATACAATTTCTGATGGTAAGTAATCCAAATTATCAAACAGCGATTTATATTGCACAAAAATTTTTCGCGGCTCCGGATAGGTTTTATCTCCTTCGCCGTCCTGTTCGGGTATTATTGTACATAAATTTTTTATGCTATACTTATTCACCGCGTTTTGCAAGGCATTATAAAAATCGTTTTTAACAAAAATAGAGGCTTGCTTTCGCAGTTTTTTGATTTGTTTTATTGTTAAATCGCCTTCCATATCAAATTGTTTCCTGTCAATGGATAAGTCAATATCTTCGCTAAAGCGCTCTATCAAACACCAAATTTTGCCTAACGAAGTGCCGCCTTTGAAAACCAACTTATCTGCAAGCGGCAACGAAAATACAATTTGTAAAATACTTGTTACCCATAAATCTTTTTCTATTGCTTGCAGCGGAAGGCTGATTTTATCGGCTGTTTGCTTGATGAGCGTTATTTGCTGTTCGTTTGTAAGGTTGAAAAAATTATTCATACAGTTTCATGATTATAGATTTTATCCACGCCGGCATCAGTTTAGCGTCGTCCATTATTTGCTTTTTAGGTTGTTTTTGCAACAAAAATTTTATCCTGTCCAAATGTTCCTGCATAATTTTTTCTTTCGTTATTTCCTTTAATGCAAATACGATTAGCATGGCTAAATCGTTTTGAAAAGCCAAATTTTTTGGAGCAGTATGCTTAAACAAAATTTCTTTTCCGTTGCCAATTTTAACCTTACGTGCAGAACCATCCGTAAAATAAACAAAATTCGTTGGCACTTGCGTTGAAAGCCCCAAGCGGTTAAGTGCATAAAGACCGGTCGGGACAATACGTGCCTTGTCGCGCTGGGCTATACTTTGGGCTATTTCTTCCAGTGAAGGATACAGGATACCTAATCCCAATTTTTTGTCTATTTTCGGATAATAATAAAAACCCCGCGACAATCGTAAAAGTATGTGTGATTTTACCAAACGCTCTAATGCTTTGGACACAGATTTTGTTTCTCCGTAAGAGGCAAAATCAGATGAAAAATAGCCTTTACCCCTCCCGCATTTTTTAATATTATCAAATATTTTATCATCAATGCTTTTCATGTATTTTAGTGATTTATTTTGTCGCAAAAATACACTTTTTTTTCGACAAAAAAAATTATTTTCCCATATTTTTCTGTATTTAACAAAATAACAGAAAACGGCTGTTGGTTTTCAAAAGTTTATTGCTGTTTTTTATCAATATTTCAATCCCAGTTGCCGGAATACCGGTTCTACTTTTTGTACCGTTTCTTTGGCAATGCGTTCGACGTCTTTCTGGAAGGTGCTGTAGCGTGATTTAATGGATTTTTAAATGAACCCGTTCAGGGCATTAACAACATTTGAGTGGGTTATTACTATTGGCAAATTTCATAATGGCTATGATAAATCCTATTGCATTGATTATTTAAATCTGCGTTTTTCTGAAAAAAGAGTAATTAGAAAAAACAATACCAATTCCACCAAAATCCACAGTCGTAATGGTTTAATACTGTTCGCCGGATTTTAGTGGTGAGCGTTCGGGAGGGATACCCGAACGCTTTTTTATATCCCGTAAATTGTCTGTCTTTGTTTGAAAGCATTTTTTCCGCCTTCCAAAATTTCGCAGCACATCGCTCTTGTTTCTTTTCTATCAATTGATCCAGAACTCATCACATGCGATTTTATACTTGTGCTTTTTAATGGTACTATTAGCTCTGCATCCCCTAATACAGCTATATTTGGATTATGTGTAACAATTATTACTTGTCTGACTTCTTTGATTTTCCGCAAATTCATTACAATTGTCTTGAAAATAAATTCACTATCCAAATTATCTTCTGGTTGATCAATAATTAAAGGTTTATCACTTTTTGACAGCAACAAAATTCCCAATAAAATAGATTGCTGTTGTCCTAATGATAATTGAGAAATTGATTTTGTTTGCCGTTGCTGAACACCTTGTTCGTCTGTAAATATTTTAGTTACTGATATACTTGGTCTATCTTCATATTC
>JAISWT010000074.1 GCA_031271005.1 Prevotellaceae bacterium
CTCGGCATAGCCAAAACGTATATTTCGCTTTCGCTCAATATGCGTTTTGTCTCTGCTCTCACTGCTTAAATCGTTCAATAAATTTAGTCGTTTTGCGCGACTCGGCATAGCCAAACCGCATATTTCGCTTTATCGCTCAATATGTGTTTTGCCTCTGCTCTCACTGCTTAAAACGTTCAATAAATTTAGTCGCTTTGCGCGGCTAAATTTTTTTGGATATATCTCTGCGGCACTCAGCAGAGACAGTTTCGTCAGTTTGTTATTTTTTCTAAAATAAAGCATGCTTGGTCGCCGTCCATAATCCTGTTGAGCCACTTAGCCTGCCTCGTACAACACTTCTCATACGTTCGAGGTATTTCCATATCTTCGAATAATGAAATATCTCTGCAATATTTTTCGCTATGTACAAACTGGGCTTTTGTTGAGTCGTGAACCAGCTGTTTCAGCACAAACCCGCATTCTTTTGCCAATATCGCCATGCTTTTTGTAGTGTGCAAGAAGAAATGACGGGGAGCATCAATTTGGAACCAGTTTGCCCCGTACTTACGCCACGCAAACGAATCGGACACAGGAACTCTTATCAGCATCTGCCCTTTGGGGCTAAGCAATTTATGCAACTGATTTAGCGCTGCACGAGGATTGTCCATGTGCTCAAAAGAGTGATGCAGCATTATCAAATCAAAATGTTCCGCCAATGACTGATTTCCGGCATGTTGCAATGGAGGATAATCGTAAATGTCTGTTTTCCAAACCCTCATCCCCGATGGATACAAAATATCCTCTTCGATAAAAGGGTCTATCCCCGTCAGGTTTTTCAATCCCCAACCACTCATTTGTTGCAAAAGACGACCATTTCCACATCCCACATCTAATATGGCAGATGTTTTTGCTATTTTCTTCAAGAATTTTAGCCAACCAAAATTTCTAATATAAGGAACTGCTTGCAACGGCATATTTAAGCGCTGATAAAGATTAAAAAGAAACCTTTTTAAAAGGTTCTTCACTTTTTCCACATAACTGCTTGAGGTAACAACCTGCCGATAAGAATAGTAGCCCTCGCTTGGATAGTATTTAGACAAATCTGTCGGCGGCTCTGCTATTTGCAAACATCCGCAGGAAGAACATTTGAAATACTTGAACTCATCTCGAAATCCAAACATCATCTCGCGCACAACCACAGCATGGTTGCCCTGCGTATTTGCGCATATTTTACACTGATAATTTTGCATAATTTTGCCCTCTGGTTAACTGCATACCTTTAAAAAACAATTCAATAAAATTTAGTCGTTTTGCGCGACTCGGCATAATTAGCAGTGAATAGTGAATAGTGAATAGTGAATAGTGAATAGTGAATAGTGAATAGTGAATAATAAATACACTCTACTTTCTGATAATTGAAAATTGATGCTGCTCTCGCTGCTTAAAACGTTCAAAAAAAAAAATGGCAACAGCAGTTCTATAAGCCGGGTTCTGTATTTCGCTTATGGCAGGCGAAATGTTTGTCATTTATCTGCGAGCAATGTTGCCATTACCCTGTAGCGTTCTACCCTCCAACATCGGGCGAGCAACCCTTAAATCGTTGGTATACTTGAACTTGCAACCCATAAGACGTACGGCTTTGTGTGTCGCCACACAAACCGGTGGGCTTTTACCCCACCTTTTCACCCTTACCGTTGTTCTCCTCCCCAAAAAAACCTCCCGCCGAGCAGGAATTGCTTCCTGCTTTGTGGGGAACAAATTGGAGAGGCACATACAGCGGCGGTTATTTTCTGTTACGTTACTTTGCCCTCGCGAACAACTTCCTGTTAAGAAATATGGCGCTCTGCGTTGCCCGGACTTTCCTCCGACAGTTTGATTTGACCAAAATGTCCAAAAAAAACACAATTTATGGCAATACGTTTTTGAGCATATACAATGGACAAAACTGTCGGCGACAAACCGAACTGCTGTTGCCGGACGCAAAATTACATCAAAATTGCAAGTTATCCAAATACGAAATAATGAAAATCATTGCGCCGAAAAAAACCGCGCGTTTTTATTGTTTTTTTGGAAAAATACAATTATTTCTTTACAAAAAATTTTTACCTTTGCAGTTCTAATTTTTAACTTTTAACTTCTAATAAAAATATCGCATGTCATCATTTATTATCGAAGGCGGTCGCCGTCTTGCTGGTGAAATTACGCCGCAGGGCGCAAAAAACGAGGCATTACAAGTGATTTGTGCCTCGCTGCTAACTGCCGACAAGGTTACAATTTCAAACATTCCGAATATTCTTGATGTTACGAATCTGATTATCCTTTTGCGCGATTTGGGCGTGGAGGTTGAGCAGATTTCGCCAAACAAATACAGTTTTAAGGCAGAAAATATCAATCTGCAATACCTCAGTAGCGAGCAGTTCTACCGTCAGACATCTACTTTGCGTGGCTCGGTGATGATAGTCGGTCCGCTTGTGGCACGCTTCGGGCAAGCGTTGATTCCCAAACCCGGCGGCGACAAGATAGGACGCCGCCGCCTTGATACACACTTTGTAGGCATAGAAAAACTCGGCGCACATTTCAACTACGACCCCAAGCAAAAGGTGTTTGAAATCAAAGGGGAAAAATTGAGGGGAAATTACATCCTGCTTGACGAAGCCTCAGTTACAGGCACTGCCAATGTGCTTATGGCTTCGGTCTTTGCCAGCGGCACAACCACCATATACAACGCTGCCTGCGAGCCCTACTTGCAGCAACTTTGCAAAATGCTTAATGCGATGGGCGCAAAAATCAGCGGGATAGGCTCAAATCTGCTCACCATTGAAGGCGTAACATCGCTTTCAGGCTGCTCACACACGCTTTTGCCCGACATGATTGAAATAGGCAGTTTCATTGGAATGGCAGCAATGACGGGCTCGGCGCTGACTGTGAAAAACGTTGATTATAACCAGTTGGGAATTATCCCCGACAGTTTCCGCCGAATGGGAATAAAAATTAGCGCCGAAAAAGACAGCATTTTTATCCCGCAGCAGAACGAATATGAAATAGAATCGTTTATTGACGGGTCGATAATGACCATAGCCGATGCCCCCTGGCCCGGATTGACCCCCGACCTGCTGAGCGTGTTCCTCGTTGTGGCAACCAAAGCCAAAGGCAGTGTGCTGATACATCAAAAGATGTTTGAAAGCCGACTGTTCTTTGTTGACAAACTGATAGATATGGGAGCGCAAATTATCCTCTGCGACCCTCACCGCGCCACTGTTATCGGTCAGGGTAAGAACCTGCACCTGCGAGCAGCCACGATGGTTTCGCCAGATATACGCGCAGGAATTGCTCTGCTTATTGCCGCAATGAACGCTGAAGGCACAAGTATAATCCAAAATATCGACCAAATTGACAGAGGTTACGAAAAAATTGATGAGCGACTCAACGCAACAGGAGCAAAAATTATACGTACGCCTTAGGCAGTTAGCAGATAGCAGATAGCAGATAGCAGATAGCAATTAGCAATTAAAAATTTACAGACGCAAAGCATTGTGTCTCAATGTAAAAATAATTCTCAATCTCTGACAACTAAAGCCCTTTTTGGTTAGGAAATTAATATCAATAGAAAAATAACAACCATCTCGAATGCACTGCTTGATTTCTCTCACAACATGAAAGCGCGAAAAAACTCTGTGTTACTCTGTGATTTCTCTGTGTTACTCTGTGAAATAAAAAATAAAAAAGACAAAGATTTGTCGCGCCAAAGCGGGAGGGCGCACATACATTCGGGGCGCACCTATGTGTCTGGCCTGTGTGTCTGTTTTTAACTAAAATTTAACAGTTCGAGGTGGAAATGCTGCAATGGGGGTTAGCGCAGTTTATTCAATGTAAATGAGCATTTTTCAAAATGAAACACAACTACAAATAAGCAATTTTTAGGAGTTCCCTAATATCAATGTAAATGGCATACCTTATTATTATCCAAAAATATTTCCTATATTTGCATCCTTATTTCAATAGCACAATTGTATGAACCGAATAAAAGAAGTCTTGAACGAAAAAGGGATAAAGCAAACTTGGTTGGCTGAAAAATTGGGCAAAAGTTTTAAGATAGTCAATGCTTATAACCGGCAACAGCCACCGATAGAAACACTGTATCGGATAGCGGAAATATTGCAAGTGAGCGTAAAGGATTTGTTGGTAGAGAAAAATAAAATAAGCGATAATGGCAATAAAGAAAAAAAACCGTAAGCCAACGTATTACAGAGCGTATTGTGGAAATTGCCGAACGTTATGAACAAACGTTGCCCGAAATAAATGAAGAACTTGCACGTTTGGAAAAGAAAGTACAACAGCATTTGGCAGCAATGGGATTTGATTCAATCAAATAATTAAAAAACAGATGGATATGTTGATAAAAGACAGTGAATATAAACAGTGGTTGGGCGAATTAAAACAACGCATTCGCCAAAGTCAGATTAAGGCAGCAATAAAGGTAAACAGCGAATTATTGCGTCTGTATTGGGATTTAGGACGCGATATTGTTGTTCGGCAGATGGATGCGGCTTGGGGAAGCGGATTCTTTGAACAGTTGAGTAAAGATCTGCGATCTGAATTTCCGGAGATGAAGGGATTTTCTACATCGAATTTATACTATATTAAGCAGTTTTATTTATTTTATAGTCAAACTATTCCAGATTTCCAGCAACTTGCTGGAAAATTAGAAGAGTCAAATTTCCACCAACTTGGTGGAGAAATACAGCCAACTGATAATAAGAAAAACATAATTCCGCAACAACTTGTTGCAGAATTAGAAAATCATCCCATATTTCAAATTCCATGGTTTCACCATGTACAGATTTTTACCAAATGCAAATCCATCAAAGAAGCGCTTTTTTATGTTCAAAAGACCATTCAAAACAGTTGGAGCAGAGCGGTGTTGATGAATTTTATGGAAGCCGATTTGTATTCTGCGCAAGGCAAAGCCCTGAACAATTTCTCGAAGTTATTGCCGGAATCTCAAAGCGATTTGGCTAATGAAATCCTGAAAGACCCTTATAATTTTGATTTCCTGACGCTTACAGAGCCTTATAAAGAAAAGGAACTGGAGGACGCGCTCACGACCAATATTACCAAATTTTTGCTTGAACTCGGACAAGGCTTTGCTTATGTAGGAAGACAAGTTCCCGTGAAAATCGGCAAAAAAGAACGGTTTATTGATTTGCTGTTCTACCATCTGGATTTGCGCTGTTACATGGTTATCGAACTGAAAGCGGGCGAGTTTGAAGCCGAACATACCGGAAAGTTGGGACTTTACATTTCGGCGATTAACCACCAACGGAAGAAAAATACCGATAACCCGACTATCGGATTGCTGATATGCAAAACCAAAGACAATATCGAAGTGGAATATTCTTTGGAAAGCAGCAGTCAGCCTATCGGCATTTCCGAATATCAACTGTGGAAAGCGCTGCCCGAAAACTACAAATCGGCATTGCCAAGCATCGAAGAAATTGAAGCAGGGTTGAAAAATTGAATAAGCCTTATTTTAATGATTTAAACATTCAAAAGGCTATTAACGAGAGTTATAAACTATTTGGAGGATAAATGATGGAAAATTACGAACCGATATTCAGCATAACGCCGGAAATTCTGACTGCCGTCTATGAAATTGCAGCCGATTTGGAACGCATTTACATTATCCGCGAAAAAACCTTAACACCGCACTTGCGCAAGGAAAACCGCATAAAAACCATTTATTCTTCGCTGTGGATTGAGGCAAATTCGCTTACATTGGAACAGGTCGCTGATATT
>JAISWT010000135.1 GCA_031271005.1 Prevotellaceae bacterium
AGGGCGTTGCCCCGCGCTATTGAATTACGGGCTTTCAGCCCTTCTCTCCCCCTCGTTGCAAACGAGAGGCGCACATTCCTGAATTGAAAACTGAAAACTTTTTTATAGCACCTCAAAAACAGAATTAACCGTTGAGGTTGAGAGTGAGGATTTGCAAAAAAAATCGGCGGTGAGTAATGCGCACAAGAAAGGGTAAGCATACTGTGTCGCACCGCTACAACCTCCTACCCTTGCTGCGGTCAAGCCCTGGGGGATTTAAAGGGAGCTGGTCGCACAGGACTTACCCTGCTGCAAAAGTACTGCTTTTTGTTGAAACAGCAAAATTTTATTTGATTTTTTTTTACAAAGTTGTCAGTTATCAGAAATTAGCAATTAACCACTAACAATTAACCACTAACCACTAATTATCAGTTGCTAATTGCTACATTTTTTATTACTTTTGCAAATTCTAAATTTTTAATTTGTTTTTTTTATAAATAATTAAAAATCAAAACGTTAATAAAATTTCAGATAAAATATTTTCAAAAAAAATATCAATAAACAATGATTCGTACAAAAATATCGGATGCTCTAAAAAGTGAGCAACTTGGCGAGCGACTATTGCTCAAGGGCTGGGTTCGCACTCGGCGCGGCAACAAAAATGTAAGTTTTATCGCGCTAAACGACGGCTCGTGTATTCAAAGTATCCAAATAGTAGCAGATATTGAACACTTTGGCGAGGAATTTCTCAAACCTATTACTACCGGTGCGGCAATTGCAGTGGAAGGAATTTTGGTAGCAAGTCAGGGCAAAGGACAAACAGTTGAAATTCAAGCAGATACAATTGAGATTTACGGCACTGCCGACCCCGATACCTATCCTCTGCAAAAAAAAGGACATACGCTCGAATTTCTTCGCGAGATTGCGCATTTGCGCCCGCGTACAAACACTTTTGGCGCAATTTTTCGCATCAGGCACAATATGGCTATTGCCATTCACACTTTTTTCCACGAGCGCGGATTTTATTACTTCCACACGCCTGTAATCACAAGTTCCGACTGCGAAGGCGCCGGACAAATGTTTCAGGTTACTACGTTAAATCTTTACGACTTAAAGAAAGACGAATATGGGGTTATTGACTATGAGCGCGACTTTTTCGGGGCGCAAACCGCACTGACCGTCTCCGGACAACTCGAAGGCGAACTGGGCGCGATGGCTCTGGGCGCAATTTATACTTTCGGACCCACTTTTCGCGCCGAAAACTCGAACACACCGCGACACTTGGCAGAGTTTTGGATGATTGAACCCGAAGTGGCGTTCATTGAGATTGACGAAAACATGCAACTCGCTCAGGATTTTGTCCGCTACTGTGTGCGCTGGGCGTTGGAAAAATGTACTGACGATGTGAACTTCCTCTGCGAAATGTATGACAAGGAACTGATTGACCGACTTAAATTTGTTGTTGACAACGACTTTGTGCGCCTCACTTATACTCAAGGCATTGAAATTTTGAAACGCGCAATTGAGCAGGGCAAAAAGTTTGATTTTCCTGTGGATTGGGGCACAGATTTACAGAGCGAACACGAACGCTATTTAGTAGAAGAGCATTTTAAAAAGCCTGTAATCCTAACCGATTATCCCAAAGAAATCAAAAGTTTTTACATGAAACAGAACGATGACGGCAAAACCGTGCGTGCTATGGACGTTCTATTCCCGAAAATCGGCGAAATCATAGGCGGCTCGCAGCGCGAAGAGGACTACGAAAAACTCAAACGCCGCGCCGAAGAGATGAACATTCCTCAAAAAGATATTTGGTGGTATATGCAAACGCGACAATTCGGCACTGCTCCTCATGCAGGTTTTGGCTTAGGCTTTGAGCGTCTATTGCTGTTTGTTACAGGTATGAACAATATCCGAGACGTAATCCCGTTCCCAAGAACCCCGAAAAACGCAACATTCTGATTGCTACATCAGAGCAACGCGACCGGCACCGTTTCTGTTGTCAGAATTTTGATTTTGTCTCCCGCTTTGGCGGGACAAGTTTTGCGCATTGTCTTACTCTTTTTATTACACAGAGTGACACGGAACTTGTCCCGCCAAAGCGGGAGAAATCACAGAGAGGCACAGAGATTTTTTACAAAAAAAAGCCTCCCGCTTTGGCGGGACAAATTTTGCGCCCCTTGCGTAATCCTCCCGCCAAAGCGGGAGGATTACGCAAGGGGCGCAAAAATCTTTATCCTTTTTTCAAAAAATAATTCGTGCAAATTCGCGGACAATAACTGATTTTTCGCAAAAAAAAAATATATGATTTGTGTATTTTTTGAAAAAATAATGTTAATTTTGCAGGGTAAATGCGCGCGAAAAACATAAATTTTGTTAAAACGCAAAAAAAATATTATTTTTTTGAAATAAATTTTAAGAGCGAAGTTGTTGATAATCAGAGTAATAGTTGTATTTTTTAGTAACAAAGTTTATAAAAAAATTTATTTCTTAACATAAATCAATTTGTA
The DNA here is from genome assembly GCA_031271005.1 of Prevotellaceae bacterium. Taxonomy (GTDB): domain Bacteria; phylum Bacteroidota; class Bacteroidia; order Bacteroidales; family Paludibacteraceae; genus WRGS01. The sequence goes on from JAISWT010000135.1 coordinate 2,490, forward strand.
GTATTATTTATTTTTGTAATTTTGCAGCGTAAAAATTAAAAGAGGGCAAAAGAAATGTGAAGCGTCACTTTCTCCTCCATTTTTCATAAATTTTTAGTTTTAGTTTTTTATTTGGTTGGAACATGCAATACATTGTAAAATGTGTTGCATGTTTTTTTTATCTACCGTAAGGCATTGACGTGGTTAGTGGTTAATTGCTAATTCAAAATTCAACGCCTAACTATACCTAACTATACCTAACTGAAAACTGAAAACTTTTAAAAGCTTCTTTTCACTAAATTATTATCACTAAGCGATTTATTTTTGCCTGAAAAACAGTTGCACGGGTGTTCCGTTGAAATCCCAGGTTGAGCGCAGTTTGTTTTCGAGGAATCGGCGGTAGGGCTCTTTGATGTATTGCGGCAAATTAGCAAAAAACACGAATGCAGGAGTCTGTGTATCAGGCAGTTGCGTAACATATTTTATTTTAATATATTTGCCTTTAAAAGTGGGTGGCGGGTAATTTTCTATCAGAGGCAGGAAGAAGTCGTTCAATTTTGCGGTTGACACTTTGCGGTGTTTGTTTTGGTAAACTGTTGCCGCGCACTGAACCGCTTTCAGAATCCGTTGCCGCTCAATGACCGACGTGAATACGATTGGGAAATCAGTGAATGGGGCAAGGCGTTCGCGGATTGCGTTTTCAAAGTGTTTAATGCTGTCGTTTGACTTGTTTTCAGCCAAATCCCACTTATTTACACACACCACAAGCCCTTTTCGGTTTTTCTGGATAAGAGAGAAAATATTTAAGTCCTGACTTTCAATGCCTCGTGTGGCATCAATCATCAGCACGCACACATCTGCGTTTTCAATTGCGCGAATGGAGCGCACAACAGAGTAATATTCAATGTCTTCATTAACCTTCGCTTTCTTTCTAATTCCGGCAGTATCAACCAGATAGAAGTCGTGTCCGAATTTATTGAACCTGATGTAAATAGAGTCGCGCGTGGTTCCGGCTATTTCAGTAACAATTGTTCGCTGCTCGTCCAGCAATGTGTTTATAATGGATGATTTACCTGCATTCGGTCTGCCTACAAAGGCTATTCGCGGCAGATGTTCGAGGTCTTCGTCAGTTGCGTCTTTGCGGAAACTGTCAACAACTTTGTCGAGCAAATCTCCTGTTCCGAGTCCGTTTTGCGCCGAGATATTGGCAGGCTCTCCCAGTCCTAACCTGTAAAATTCGGCAGCATCATATTGCCATTCATGTGTATCCGATTTGTTAGCCACCAGAAACACCGGTTTATCTGTTCGGCGAAGGATTTTAGCCACTTCGCTGTCAAGGTCGGTGATGCCGTTTTGCACATCTACAAGGAATAAAATTGTATCTGCCTCGTCAATAGCAAGTTGTACCTGTCGTTTTATTTCGTCCTCAAAAACATCGGTTGAATTTACTACCCAACCGCCGGTGTCAATAACCGAAAATTCGCTGCCGTTCCATTCGCTTTTGCCGTACTGACGGTCGCGTGTAGTGCCTGCCTGTTCGTTTACAATAGCGCGGCGGCTTTTTGTCAGCCGATTGAAAAGGGTCGATTTCCCAACATTTGGACGACCGACTATCGCGATAATATTACTCATTATTTTTTCTGATTTTTTTGCAAAAGTAACACTTTTTTTAATCAGACTTGCGATTTTCATCTGATTTTTGTGCAAAAACCGACACTGAACCCAAATGTGGTTAGTGGTTAGTGGTTAGAAATTCAGAAAATACAATTAAAAATTGAGAATTGAGAATTAAAAATTGAGAATTGAGAATTAAAAGTTTTATTCAATTAAAAAAATTAACCATTTCAACAGGGCGCACATATTCGGGATGCCCCTACGTTGTGCGGCATTTCATCATGCGTGCGGCGTAGGAGGCTGTCTCAAAAACCCTTTGCGCACTTTGTGGATTTCTCCCGCCAAAGCGGGAGGTTTCACAATGAACACAAAGCGCTGGTTTTCAACATCTATTCTTTGTGTTCTTTGTGGTAAAATTGAATTTTTGAGACAGCCCCACGTTCATCATCATTTGTGCGTTGTAGGGGCGCACATATTCGG
>JAISWT010000235.1 GCA_031271005.1 Prevotellaceae bacterium
GACCGTTTTGTGTATTGCTATGACGGCAGAGTTGTTTTGGGCGTTTGGGGTATGCAGTTGCGAGATAATGTGAGAAAAGATATTAGCGAAATTCGCAAAAATCTGATTGTTAAAACAAAAAGCCCGGTTGTTGAGAAACTTGAAACGCAATTCGAAGAAACGCATGTAAATCCGTTTAATGTTCGCTTTAATGCAGGCGAAGGCGGTTATCTTAACGGAAATCCTGACATTGTCAAATACGATGGTGAAACTGTAACCGAAGGAGAAATTCCGGAAATCAAGGCGAAAGAAGGTTACGAATTTATTGGGTGGGACATGGACCCAAATTATTACAGTGTAACGGGAGATACTGAATTTACGGCGCAATATCGCAAAATGAACGCGCCACTGCCACTGCCGCCGCCATTACCTTGGTGGAAACGCTTTTGGCTTTGGCTTACCGGAAAAGGCTGCTTGAAATGGTTGCTCTGGTTATTGCTGTTGTTGCTTCTTTTGTTATTGTTATGCTGGTTATTCAGGGGATGTAATCCTGCCGGTGGAAAAGCCTTAGGCGACAACGATTCTACCTGGATAAGGGAAGACCCGCGTGTGGGCGATGGCAATGGAATATATGATCCGCATAATCCCTATGTGCCGGCGCCAACACCTCCGGATTACGAAGAGGTGTTGCCGCCGGAACAGGGCGTATTGCCGCCAATCGAAGACAATCCCGAAATTATTCCGGGAAATCCGTCTATTATTGCCAACCGTCTGAACATCTTAATGGAAAATGAAGATAAATCCATTTTAGATTTGGCAAAAGATTTCAAGACAAAATATCCGGACGACAAATATAAAATCATTTATTACGATGATGTAGTAAAGCGGATACAAATCAAAATTCCGCCAGAGGAACGAGAACAGTTGAAGCAAGAAATTCCGGACAAATTTGCACCCGAATATGAACTTTTTGTTTTTGATGAGGCGCTTTTTGAAGGCGTTTATAATCCAAACGACCCCGCATTTTCCGATAGAGACAAGTCGTGGTATTTGCACGCTGTAAAAGCCCCGCAGGCATGGGACATTACCCGCGGTTCCGAAAAAATTGTCGTTGCAATCGTAGATAACGGTTTTAATCTTTCACATCCTGAATTGAAACGCAAGGTGGTAATGCCCTATAATGTTTGGTTACACTCGCAGGAAATTTTTCCGCAGGAAGTTGACCACGGCACGCACGTGGCGGGTACAGCGGTAGCCATTGCCGACAACGGTAAAGGAATTTGCGGCATTGCTCCCGCCTGTAAATTTATGCCTATTCAGGTTGCCGATGCACGTGGAATAATGACAACCACTTCGGTATTGGATGGCATTTTATATGCTTTGTATCAAGGCGCTGATGTGGTAAATGTTTCGTTAAGCAGTCAATTTACAGGACTTGACCAATTTTCCGAAAATGCGCAAAAGAATTTGATACGCAATCGTTTTAAGGAAGAAGAACGGCTATGGCGTGAAATAATGCGGATTGCCGCCAGTCACAATGCAACTATTGTGGTGGCAGCAGGCAACGATAATGTACTGGCGGGTATTGACCCACTTCAACGCCCAGAACTCATTGTTACTGTTTCGGCTGTGGATAAAAACAACCAAAATTATAGCAAAGCTACATTCAGCAATTACGGACCATACGCTACCATTTCTGCGCCCGGCGTTGGTATTTACAGTTCGGCAGGTAAAAACGACTATGCCGTAATGGACGGCACAAGTATGGCTGCTCCTATTGTAACCGGTGCGGTTGCTTTGATGAAAAGTATAAACGACACTATTACAACCAAACAAATTATCTGTATTTTGCAAAGCACGGGTTTACCTACACAAGGTAATATCGGCAAATTAATTCAGTTGGACAAAGCTTTGGAAAAGGTAAAATCCGGCGAAACAGTCGATTGTACGCCTGCGCCTTCGACAGGCGATGTGCAAATACTTTTGAAATGGAATAATTACAACGATTTGGATTTGGCTTGTATCGACCCTTATGGCGGAGCGATTTGGTATAAAAACCGTAGCGTACCAAGCGGTGGACAACTCGAAATTGATATGAATGTGGAATATCCCGACAGCAAAACGCCTATCGAAAATATTTTTTGGCTACAGGGTAGTGCGCCAAATGGCACTTACAACGTTTATCTCTTGTACTACCGCAAACATGAACCTGCTATAAATGAAACGCCTTATGCGGTTACGGTAAAATATGGAAATAAAACAGAGCATTACAATGGTATTATCAAGAAAGAAGATAACGGAATCCGTGTTTGTTCTTTCACTTTGGGGAATGATAAAAAGTTAAAATTGTTACAGGAGCGAGAACAATTACAACAAAAATTGAATAGAATTGACAGAGAATTAAGTTTAATAAAATAAAAAAATATGAATCAATCAAAATTTTCATTAGCCGATGTACTGACACTGCTTGCAGCCCTTGCTTTCGGCTTTGTCTGCTTTTTAAGCGCCAATTTCTTTTTTTTAGGTAATACTGGACAGAGTAGTATTTTGGCGATTATTATCACTGTGTTATTAGGCGGGCTTGCCCTTGGTGCGAAACTGTTAAAAAAGACAAGCCGCAATTTTAAAACCTGCTTTGTGTGGGAAGTGATTTTTCTGGTTTTATTTGCGATTTTTGCTTTCATTTTTGCAATTTCGCCATTTTCGCATTATTTTGTTGTTTCTGATCAAAAGGAAGATATTCAAAACAAACTGACGGCAAGCATTATGCAGGCAGAAAATATGTTTGCCGGATATGAACGGTATGCCAACAATCGCGAAACTGTCTATGAAAGCAAACTGCGTAGCGTTGCTGCCGCCAGAAGTATTAACCCAAGCGAATATGCCGAATGCGGTTTTGTAAGCGATGTTTCTATAGAAATTCAAATCGAAAACAAAATGTTCACGCTTCACGCTGATTTGTATCCTACCAACTACGGAGAAATGAAACAGATTGCTACCACTTGGTTGGCAAACGCTAAAAACGCTGTAGAACATTGGTATCCGATAAGCACAGTAAACGTAGTGAAAGAAGTAGAACGAAATTCAAAGGCTTGGCTAAATGAATTACTACAACTTTCTACCGTACGCGAAAGATGCGAACAAGCTATAGATTTTAGTTGTGCTTTATCATTCGACGATGTGAAAAACAAATTTACCACGCTTGGCGGGCTAACGCCGCTTTCTACCGGTTTGGCGGTGTTGGCATACGTGCTGATGCTACTGTCGTGGTTTGTAACCAAACGACATTCAAAATTTCCCGGACTGAAAATGCTTTTCGGAATGGGTGGTGCAATAATCGACAATGAACTCTGATTATTA
>JAISWT010000244.1 GCA_031271005.1 Prevotellaceae bacterium
AGGCGGAGTTGTTTGCTCTCGTATATATCTTTCTGAAAATCAGCAATATACTGTTTCAGCGCATAGCGTGAATAGGGGTTGCGCGTATTGCCCGCCGTCCACAGCTGCGGGTCGTTTTCCCAAAGATAAAGTTGTTCCAAATCAGATGGCTCAACGGCGCGAAGAATGATATTTTCGGAATGAAGCAACATTGTGAGTTATCAGTTATCAGAGTGGGTGTGTGGATTTTGTTAATTATTCGCTTTTTTTATACTTTTTTTATATCCTTCTTTTTCAAAATCCTGCAACTCGGCGGGCTTTCGTAAAGCATTTATTATCAGATATATACCCCAAATAATCAATGGTAAACTGAGCAGTTGCCCCATGTTGACGGGCATCGTTTCTTCAAATTTCTCCTGATTTAATTTTATGTATTCCAACAGGAAACGAGTCAGGAAAATTCCGATTAGGAACACCCCGAAAATCAGCCCTTCGCGGCGGTAACTTTTCCATTTCCAATACATTAGCATACATACGGCAAAGGTAATGAGGCAATAAATGATTTCGTAAATTTGCGTTGGGTGTACAGGCAATCCTATTTGCTGCCATTGCGGAGAATTAATAAAGTTGAAGCCCCATGGCAGAGTGGTTACTTCGCCAAAGATTTCGCTGTTCATCAGATTGCCCAAGCGTATAAGTGCGCCTCCTATTGCCACGCCAACTACCAGCCTGTCCATCACATAGAGGTACGATTTTTTCACCGTGTATTTGTTGTACAGCCACATCCCAATAAGCAAGCCCACGGCGCCGCCGTGTGAGGCGAGTCCGCCTTCCCAAATTTTTAACAACTCAAACGGATGTTTGTAGTAGAACCAGAAATCGTCTGGCGCACCATAGAAGAAGCAATGACCAAGCCGTGCGCCAACTATCAAACTTACAGCGCCGTAAACAAACAGTTTGTCACTCCACACCTCCGGACGACCCTCGTGCCTGTAAATTGATGTTACAACCCATAATGCCGACAGAATAGCCAATGCCCAAAGCAAACCGTACCAGCGAATGTGTACAATTCCTATGTGAAATATTTCGGGATTAACGTCCCACGTGATTACATTCAACATCGTTCTTTTTTTACGAAAATAATATTTGCCGCAAAATTAGCACAAAATATTCAATTATGCACAAAAAAATATTCTGCAAAATTTGCAGGAAGACGGAGAGGTGTAAAATTACTTGGCAATTAGCAGATAGCAATTAGCAATTAAGAAATGAAGAAATGAAGAAATGAAGAAATGAAGAAATGAAGAAATGAAGAAATGAAGAAATGAAGAAATGAAGAAATGAAGGAATGAAGAAATGAAGGAATGAAGAAATGAAGAAATGAAGGAATGAAGGAATGAAGGAATGAAATTCAATGAATAATTAACAATGAAAAATGAACGTTTTAAGTAGCGAGAGCAGAGGCAAAACGCATATTTAGCGAAAGCGAAAAATAAGTTTTGGCTATGCCGAGTCGCGCAAAACGACTAAATTTATTGAACAATTAATTGATTTTTCATTATTCATTGTTAATTTTTCATTAAAACAATGCCTAACAATTTCTAACAATGCCTAACTAAACTCTAAACTCTAATAACTACTAACTATTTCTAATTGTATTTTCTGAAAACTGAAAACTGAAAACTGAAAAAAAATCAATTCTGTTACACTAAAATTAGGTGCGAAACGTTAATAATATAGTTTTGAAAAAAAATAGTAAAGAAAAAAAAATCAGATATTGCCGCTTATGTTTACTTCGGTAAAAAAAGAAATCCGCAGTTTTGCCTGTGCTTTTAAAGGCATTATTTCTGCTTTTAAAAGCGAAGTACATTTGAAAATTCACGCAATTATTGTGCTGATTGTGTGCGTTTGCGGGTTCGTTTTTCAAATTTCGGCGATAGAATGGATAGTTTGCTTGCTGTGTATCAGTGTAGTAATTGGAATGGAACTGCTCAACAGCGCCATCGAGCGGCTTACAGATTTGATTGAGCCTGAATATAACGACCTTGCAGGCAAAGCCAAAGACATTGCCGCAGGCGCGGTGCTAACGAGCGCAATAATTTCTATAATTGCAGGAATAATTATTTTTGCACCGAAAATATTTTGAAAAAAACTGCTTTTAGAATCACAAAAAAAATTGTTTACAGACAAACAGCGTTCTTGTTTATCTGATAAACAACCATTCCCAAACCGGAATTTGCATGAAATTAATGACCGAACAAAAGCAAGCGATTAACAGTGTCGGGCTTTTTACCGACAGTTTTACGCCTATGGTAGATGGCGTAGCAACGGTGGTAGAAAGTTCTGCGTTCCAGATGTATTTGCGCAACATTCAGGTTTGCGTGGTGGCGCCCTCGTGCGGACATGCCAAACGCGAGCCATTTGATGTTTTGCGCTACCCTTCGTTCCTGTTCTCCACGCGGCGACAGTATCGTTCAAACTTGCCTTTTGCTGAGCGCTACATTGCTAATCAACTCAAAAACAGGCGTTTAGAAATCGTTCATGCACACAGTCCGTTCTTTTCGGGAAAAGTTGCGTTAAAATTTGCAAAAGAACACAAAATTCCGCTTGTTGCCACGTTTCACTCAAAATTTAAGGACAATTTGAAGCAAATAATTCCTTCGGAATTTATTGTCAATCAGGCAATAAAAACGATAATCCGATTCTTTGAACAGGCAGACGAGGTATGGATTCCGCAGGCTTCTGTTGAGCAAACGATGCGCGAATATGGTTACAGGGGCAAAGTAGAAGTGGTGGAAAACGGGTGCTACTATGTGCCGCCCGCAGATATAGCCTCACTCAAAGCAGAGGTGCGCAAAAAGTTGGGCATTTTATCTGAGGAAACTGTGTATCTGTTTGTGGGTCAGCATATTTACGAAAAAAACGTTAAATTGATTTTAGATTCTCTGGCAAAAATAGACAAACAAACTTACCGAATGTTATTTGTAGGTACAGGCTATGCCGAAAAGGACTTCCGCAAACTTGCTTGCGAACTGAATATTGACGACAGGGTGGAATTTGTGGGGCTAATTTCCGACAGGCGCCAACTGGCAGAATATTACGTTGCGGCTGATTTGTTCCTGTTTCCGTCTCTGTATGATACCTCGGCAATAGTGATGAAAGAGGCTGCAGCATTTGCTACCCCATCGGTAGTTATAAAAAACTCAACTATTGCCGAAAATATTATTGATAACAGGAACGGATTCTTAACGGAAAATTCTGTCAGTTCATTTGCCGAAAAATTAATACTCCTCCAGAAAGACAAAAACAAAGTTGCGCAGGCAGGACTTGCCGCACAAGCAAGCTTGACACGCTCATGGGCAGACATAACTGACGAACTGACAGAGAGATATGCAAGTCTGATAGCCAGAAATGCGTGAATTTCGATTGCAAAAAAAAACCGGACAAACCATCGTTTCACAAGTGAAGCGGATTGCCCGGAACCAATTAAAAAACAAAAACTATGAAAAAAACTTTTTTAGTGATAGTTGTTAGAACATCGGAACTTCCATTAGCAAAAATTCCGTGTTGTCATTTGCCGTTATATTTACTTTGTCTGTATCCCACAGTCCGTAACCATCTCTGGTTGTGAGTTCCTGTCCTTCTACATTCAAATTTCCTTTTAATACAAAGATATACAATCCGTTACCCTGCTGTTTGAGTTCATATTCCCTGCTTGTTCCTTTGTCGAAATCAGCCAGATGAAACCACGCATCCTGATATATCCACGTTCCTTCGTCCTGCTTATTTGGCGACACGATTTGCTGGAACCTGTTTTTGCGGTCATCAACATTGAGCGTAATCTGGTCGTACCTTGGCGTAACGTTATGTTTGTTTGGGAAGACCCAAATTTGCAGAAATTTCACCTCGGTATCCTCATTTTTGTTCATTTCGCTGTGCGTAATCCCTGTTCCCGCGCTCATCACTTGCACGTCTCCGTGATTGATTACTTGCACGTTTCCCATGCTGTCGCGATGTTCGAGGTCGCCTTTGAGCGGGATAGATATAATTTCCATGTTGTCGTGCGGATGTGTGCCAAAACCTTCGCCGCCTGCCACCGTGTCGTCATTAAGCACTCGCAAAGAACCGAAATGAACGCGCTCGGGGTCAAAATAGTTCGCAAAACTGAAGGTGTGATAAGTATCGAGCCAGCCGTGATTTTTATGACCGCGTGTTGCTGCCTTGTGCAAAATTGTTTTCATTTTTTGAATTTTCCTTTCTGTTTAGTGTTATTTTATTTAGAAGAACCTGTAAATTTTCAACAAAATATGGATATTTATATTTTAATAATTAAATTGCCGCCAACATAATATTTATGTTTTTTTTATTACTGATTCTGTTAATTTTTATTTGTAAAATAAATGTAAAATACATACTTGCAAATACATTGTTTTCACAGTGCAAAGGTACTGCGTTTTTTTTATATGACAATTGATGTATGGTAATAAATTATTTTTTAGCAAAATTTCGCGCAGATTTAGCAGATAGCAGTTTTAAGTTATTAGAGTTTAGAGTTTAGAATTTAGTAATTGAGAATGAAGAAATTAAGAAATGAAGGAATGAAGGAATTGAGAATGGAGAATGGAGAATGGAGAATGGAGAAATGAAGGAATTATATTCAATCACGATTTGCTAATTGCTAATTGATTAAAGTTCCTAACTAAACTCTAAACTCTAAATTGCTAATTGCTAATTGCTAATTGCTAATTATTTGCAGTTATATAAAATATTTTCAGTATTTATTTGTCTTAAAATAGTAGAGGATATTCTCGAAAAATTTTAAAAAAATTATTACAAAATGGAAAATAAAAAATACTTTTGGGGAAAATACGCAGAACGCCGTATCGAAAATGGCTTTCACAAAGGGTTTCATATTTTTTTTCACTTTTTGTTTGGGGTAGCATTTTTGGCGTTATTCGGCGCAGTGGTGATGTGGCTGTGGAACGCTTTGCTTCCGCAAATTTTCGGCATCGTGCCCATCAACTTTTGGCAGGCGTTGGGCGTGCTTATTCTGTGCCGTATTCTGTTCAGCGGGTTCAGCAGCAAACACGCTTTTGCGGGCAGAGGGCGGCGCCACAAAAACCGCATTCGCCGGAAGTGGCAAAACATGACGCCTGACGAGCGCATGATGTGCATAAAAAGGCATCATTGCGGACACGATTTTTTCAATGAAAAAGACCCCGAAAAGGAAAACTGACGTGAGAGAAGGAAACAGGAACAATCTCGAAAAACTGACTGTGGAATATCAACCGCAACTCAAATCTTTTATCCGCAAACGTGTGGATAACAGGGAAGATGCAGAAGATATTCTACAGGATGTTTTCTATCAGTTGGCAAAAACGCTCAATACAACTATGAACCCGATTGAACATGTTGCTGCATGGCTGTACCGCGTTGCAAGAAACATGATTATCAATCACGGCATTAAAAAACGGGAAGAAGAAATGCCTGTATATCGCAGCGACGAAAATGAGGACGAAATTATGACGGATATTTCGGAAACCTTGTTCTGTAACGAGTCCTCGCCGTCGCCCGAAATGGAATACCTGCGGTCGTTAATGTGGAAAGAACTGGAAACCGCACTTGCCGAACTCCCACCCGATCAGCGCGAAATTTATGAACTGACAGAATTGGACGGTATCCCGATGAAAGTAATATCGGCAACCACAGGCATTCCCGTCAACACGCTACTTTCGCGCAAACATTATGCCGTGCTGCACCTGCGCAAGCGCATGAAGCAATCATACTACGACATTCTTAGTGGTTAATGGTTAGTGGTTAATTGTATTTTCTGAAAACTGAAAACTGATTCAGGTGATTAAATTTTTCGCAAATTCTTCCAGATTTATTCCGTCAAAATTGCCTGACGACATTAATAACAGTGCAGTATTTTGGCAGTTAATTTTTTGCAACTCGGTTTGCATAATTTTAGCGTCTGTAAAAACGCGCACATTGTCGCCAAAGGCTTGTTGCACTCTCTCCTGCGACAGCGCCGGGAGGCGTTTAAATTCAACAGTTTGAGGGTTGTAATACACCATTGCAATATCTGCATCCTGCATGCAGTGTTTATATTGTGGCAAAAAATCGGATGTCAAACTGCTGAATGTGTGCAGTTCCATACAGGCAACAAGTTTGCGGGCAGGATATTGCATCCGTACGGCGCGGACAGTAGCCCGAAGTTTGGAGGGCGAATGTGCAAAATCCTTAAATGCCACACTGTAAAGCGTTTCGGCTATCTTTTCCAAGCGATTAGCCGCACCACTGAAAAATTTTATGTTCTCATAAAATTTTTCGTCATTAATGCCCAACTGCCTGCACACCAGCCGCGCCGCCTCAATATTTTGCAAATTATGTTCGCCAAAAACCTTCAGAGGCACATTGCCATACGCGGTTTTCAGCCACGTTATACCTCCTTTGACTTCGTAAGGCGGCGTTTTGTAAGGAAATGCAATCAAATCGGAACGCAGATTCTGCACAATTTTGCGCAAATTTTCATCTTCGCAATTGTACACAAGGCGTCCCTGTGGTTCCATCAGTTCGGTAACTTTCTGAAACTGTGATACATAATTTTCAAATGTTGGGAAAACGTTGATATGGTCCCACGCAATGCCCGTAAGCACTGCTATATGCGGACGATATACGTGAAACTTGGGTCGGCGGTCAAGCGCCGATGTCAGATATTCATCGCCTTCAAACACTGCAATATTTGCCTCCATAGACAGTTTAACCATGTCTTCGAAGCCGTCAATCTGTGCGCCAACCATATAGTCGGGGGTTAATCCCGATTTATAGAGTACAAAAAGAATCATCGCGGCAGTAGTGGTTTTGCCGTGCGAGCCGCCCACAACCACACGTGTTTTGCTGCGAGTCTGTTCGTAGAGATATTCAGGGAACGAGTAAATTTTAAGCCCCAGACTCCTTGCTTTAAGCAGTTCGGGGTTGTCGGCGCCGGCGTGCATCCCTATGATAACAGCCGAAAGTCCTTTTTCTATTTTTTCGGGGAACCAGCCCAATTTATCGGGCAGCAAGCCGTTCTTTTTCAGACGCGAATAAGACGGCTCAAAAATTTCGTCATCAGACCCTGTTACCGAATACCACTGCTTTTTACTGATTGCAATTGCCAAATTGTGCATTGCAGCGCCGCCAATGGCTATAAAATGAACTCGCTTCATAACTGTTTCCTATTTCTTTAACCAGCCCGGATACTGAAATTCGCAATTCGCCCACGCAGGGTCGATGCTTATATAGGTTTCTTTCTGTTTTTTCTTAATCCATTCGGTTAGAAAATCCTGCTGCTGTTTGCTCTCAAAAATATTTTTCAACAATTGATAGTCATCGTTAAGACTCGCCTTGTGTGTTTCGGTACGCGATTTCAATTTCACAACAGATACCATCTCTTTGTTCGTATTTTTATCAATCATTGTAAAGGGGTCAGATATTTCGCCAATTTTCATGCTGTATACCGCTTTTGCCACTTCGGGTGGCAACTGCTGATATTCAAATTTTGAGGAGCCTGTGTTTGAGTTCATCATCAGTCCTGAATTGAGTGCGGTGTTTTTGTCGGACGAGAAGCGCAGCACTGCTTGCTCAAACGAGATTTTGCCTTCGCGTATCTGGTTTGCCACAGAGTCGAGCATGTTAGTTGCTTTTTCGCGGTCGGCAGTTGTTACGCGGGGTTTGAGCAAAATATGTCGCACATTTATGCGGTCGCCACGTTTCTCAATCAGTTGAATGATGTGGAATCCAAATTCTGTCTCTACAATTCTCGACACTTTTTGCGGGTCGGTAAGGTTGAACGCCACATTTGCAAATTCGGGCACATAGTTTCCGCGTCCGGCGAAGCCCAGTTCGCCTCCGCGTTTTGCGCTCTCCTCGTCTTCGGAGTAGAGCCGCGCGAGCATCGAAAATTCCGTTTCGCCGCTATTGATACGCTCCGAGAACTCGCGCAAACGCTCTTTTGTGCGATTAATCTCTTCTATAGGAATTGGCGGCTGCACGCTCACTATCTGCAATTCTACTTCGGTAGGAACAGTAGGGACGCTGTCTTTGGATAAAGTGTTGAAGTGCCGGCGCACTTCGGCAGGTGTGGGCTTTATATGCGCGGTCAATTTTTGCTGCACTTGCTTGATAAGGAACTGGTCGTGAACCGCTTGCCGCACATCTTCGCGGATTGAGTTGTATGGCTTTTCCCAGTAAGCCTCCAAGCGTTCGCGCGAGCCGATTTGCGAAACGTAATAATTCATACGACCGTCTGTTTCCTGTGTTACAGCCCGTTCTTCGATACTTATGCTGTCAAGTTGCGCCTGATGAAGATAAAGTTTCTGAATGGCAATCTGTTCGGGGATAATGCAGTCGGCATTCTTATCAACAGGCTGCCCGCTACGCAGAGCGTCTTTTTTGTATCCCTCAACGTCCGACAGCAGAATCGCGTCATCGCCAACAGTCCAAATTACTGCATCAATAATGTTTTTTTGTGCCAAAGTGCTGTTTGATACCATCAAAAACACTGACATACAAATGATTGTACATGTTTTATACATAAAATTACTATTCTGTTCCTATGTTTTGATAAAATTCAGTGCAAAAATATAATTTTTTGCACAACTTTCCGTGCTTTTTATTGATTTTTAATAAGATTTGAATAAAAATTAGAAAATAAGGCAAAATTTGGCAGAAAAATGTTTGCCAAACTCAGACTTACAGTAAAAAAAACGTTTTAAAATCAGTCATTTCCGTCTTCTTCCAAGAGTTGATTTTGCAGGGATTTTTCTTCTTCTGCATATTTAAAATAAATTACCGATACGTGTGTCAGGGTTCTAAAGTCCACCGTTAGACGTACTTTTATTGTATAATAGGGGTCGCTTTGGTCAATGTGAAATTCGTCAACGGTGCCAACCGGTATTCCTTCCGGGAAGGTCATTGTAAGTCCGCTGGTAACAATGGTATCATTTTGCCGAATATCAACATGTCTTGCGATGTCCATCAGGTTCGAGAATCGGTAGTCGTAGCCGTGCCATTTGAGCGAGCCCACATAATTGTTGCGCTGATATTTGCAACTGAGTTGAAACCGCGGGTTGAGCAGTGAGACAACGGTCGAGAAATGCTCGCTCACCGTTTTTACAATTCCCACTACTCCACTTTCGCTCACCACCCCCATGTCAGGGAGAATTCCGTCTGAGGCGCCCTTGTTCAAAGTGATGTAATTAAGCATCTTATTTGTAGTATTGCCAATCACTTTTGCTTGAATAAATCGGTATTGCATCTCCGGCGGGATACGATAGCGCAAACTGTCGGCATGTCCGAGTTGCCGGCTCGCAAGTTGGTTCTGCAATTCTATGATTTCGTTCTTCAGTTCGGTGTTTTCTTCCGAAAGACTATTGTTGGCAGTGCGCAGGTTGAAAAACTCTACGATGTTGTTGCTCAATGCGTACATATTTGCAGCAAAGTCGTTGCACGACGAAAGTATCACACTTTGACGGTAACTTTTGTCGCTGGAAATAAGCAACAAAGCAGCCGCCTCAAGTGCTACAAAGAGAAAAACGTAACTGTATTTGATTAAAAAATTGATTAAATTTTTCATCGATATGCTATTAATCTCAAAGTTTTGCAAAGTTAAACAAAAACAGGGGTATCCCTGCTATCTGACAGCAAATCTTTAATTTTATTGGGTATTTTTAATTTTCCAAATGCAAAAGTAGTTTTTTTTTCACTTTTTCTTCCTTTTTTTGCAAAAAAAGAAAAAAGAATGTACTTTTGCACTTTCTAATCTATTACTAATTTTATAAAATTTTTTTCAATGGCTTACGTAATTACAGAAGATTGCATCGCTTGTGGCACTTGCATAAGTGAGTGTCCGGTAGAGGCGATTTCCGAAGGCGACATTTACCACATTGACCCCGATTTGTGCACTGATTGTGGCTCGTGTGCCGACGTGTGTCCTTCAGAAGCGATTCATCCGGCTTAATTGCCTGATTGATAGCAAAAAAGCAGATTATAATAAAATGTAATCATTATGTTGCACAATGGTAAAAAAAACGTTGTGCAACGTTTTTTTTTGTTGTAACGAAAAACAGTAAAACCGCTTCCAAAAATTCCTTCACAAAAAAAGCAGCCAAAAATCTGTTTTTTTTGGGCTGCTCAAACTAACATTGATTATGGAAAATAAGACTTTTTTTTAGAAGGAACTCCTAAAAACTGCTTATTTGTCGTTGGACTTCATTTTCAAAATGCTCATTTACATTAGTAAACTGCGCTTTTGAAAACTTGTCTGCCTAAAATAATCTAATTTTTAGGAGTTCCCTAAAATTCATTTAATAGTTTTCAATTCCTCTTGCAGTTTTTGCAGCAAGGCTTTTGTTGTTTCTGTCTGCTTTTGGGAAGTCTCAATATCGCTGTTTGCTTTTTTGATGTTCTCATTAGCCTTTTCAATGTCTTTTTCGTAACCCTTAATATCTTTTTGGCGTTTGTCAACGGTTTTCGCCAGATTGTCAAGGTCGCTTTTGCTCTTGTCTATTTCCTTTTGTTTTGCCTCTCTTTGTTTTTCAACATTGTTATTGTACATTGCCGGAGCATACTGCATATCCAGAAAATTTTTCAGGTTGGTAATCAGTTGCACATCGGCGGCAGAATTTACAAAGTCCTTGCTTATCCCCTTGGAAACAAACACATTAACCGTTGTTTGCGGGTTCTTTTTATCTTTGTTTGCCGCCACAAAACCAACATATATATTAATATAATCGGTACTGATAGCGGGGAAAACGGTCTTTTCGTACAGCAAAGTTTTGCCTTTCGTTTTGCCTTTCAAGCCTTCTTTTTTCAGAAGATTTTCCATCACTGTCAGCGCGGTTTTTTCATTTGCGCTAACATTGATTGAAACGCATGCACCCCCAGTCTTTTTATCCAAATTTGCGTTGCTTTCATAAGACTTGGGCGTTTCCCATACTGCAACTTGTTCCTGTGCATTCATTGCGAGCATTGTTGCTGCCAATGCGAATAATAACAAAAACGTTTTTTTCATCTTTATAATATATTAAAATTTGTTAAAAAAAATATTTCGGAGTCTGTTTTTACAGGTTCTCAAACGGTTATGTACATTGGCAAAAATCGTGCCAAAACTTTTTTAATTCTGTCCCTTCAAATTTAAGATGATAAAAACTCGCCATTTTCAGCAAATCACAAAACATCATATTTATCATAGTCGATATTTTCCAGCGTCTGTCCCTTTTAATGTTCTTAAAAAAAGAATCAGCCGATTTAAAATGCAATAAAGGCGACCATGAAGCAAATATCTTGGGATTATTTACGACTAAATCTTTTTTTGAGGCGCTATGAAAAATATCCGGCAGTTCCTAACTTTGACACGTTTCTTTCTTTAATTTATAAATATTTACAAATCAACGATTTACAAATTTCAGGACACCGTTT
>JAISWT010000048.1 GCA_031271005.1 Prevotellaceae bacterium
CAGGCACTGGTTGCAAGTCGGCGCGATAGGAGGCGCGGTTACTTTCGGTATAGGCAGCGTCTTTGTCTCTTCGGCGGGTACGGCAACGGCGTTTGCGCAGAGTTTGGGCAAGTTAGGCAGCAGCGCAGTGGGCAAAATAACCTTTGGCGCGGCGGCAGGCGGCGTTGGCTCAAAACTTGCCGGCGGAAAATTCTGGAAAGGAGCGCTGGTTGGCGGAATAGTGGCAGGGCTGAATCATAGTTTGCATGAAATGGGAACTGCTAATACTGAACTTACCCAAGAAGAGTATAATAAGTTATCCGCAACAAGAAAGGAAAAATATGTTCAAATGCCCAAAGAGTCAATTGTTGAAGAATCTGTTATATATCAAAATATGACTGGAACAGGCGGAAATGGCATGAGCGTTAGTGCGTCACTCACTTTTACCAGAGAAGTTTATGATGAAATGGTTTGGGTAGAAGCAAAAAATTTATATCAAAAAACTGATTATGTAAATCTAATTGGCATAGACGACTCTAAATTGAATGTTCATACCACATATCTGCATAAAAAATATTCATACATTAATAGTTGGTTTCACCATACAATGAAATGGGTAGGAGATTTTCTTGCGCCCACTCGAATGGAGTTTTCAAAATATACATCTTATTCTGTATCTAATTTTGCAAAATTATATCCCAACGACCCATTAACTCAATATTTAAAATATTTAAAATGAACAAATTTATCATTATTACACTTTTTTTATTGGCAATATGTTTGAGTTGTGTTAAAAAATCTGCGACTGCGAACAGAAACAACGAATACAAACAGTTCAAATCTGAATTATCGTCCTCTGTTATTGACCAGGTACCCGAATATGACAGATTGGCAAATGACAGAATGGTGGCAAGTTTCCCTTTTGCCATCTATGAAACAGGGTGTTGCTATATTATCATCTTGAAAAAATATGATGAAAATATCTTTTCAAAAGAAGTGGATAAAATAAAAAATAAAAGCAAAAACACACAAACGCCGAAATGCGTTCGCCAAATTCCATTTGCAAATGCAAAATTGAAACTCGAAAACTACTTTCAAATTTTTGACCGAGACAGCACTATGCAATTGGACACTATTAGCACAAAGTATGACGTAACAAATGATTCTTGTTTTTTTGTTAATGTGCCAAACTTTAATTTGATTTCAAATCAAAATACATTTTTCGATGAGAAAGATTTGGAATATTGTATTTTCGAATATAAAGCAGGGCAATTTTTATCAAATGAACACCCCTATTATGCAAAGACAAAACACACTCAACACGGTTATTCTTCAGGAGCAATAATTGATGAACAAAATAAAGGAATTGCATATTGGCTAATGATTTGGTAATATTCCTCGCTGTCGCGTCACTTGCAGTCCGCGCCGTGAGAGAAACTTCCTAACAACCACAGACGAGCAAATTGTCGCCTGCAACTGCAACCAATTTGTATGATATATCATAAATTTTTGTAATTTTGCCGAAAGTTTAATTTATAAATATAAGAATAAATTAAAAATAAAATGAAACCAAAACTTATCTGTCTTACGCCTGTGCGCAACGAGGCGTGGGCGCTTGACGCCTTTCTCACTGCCACTTCGCTGTGGGCTGACCACATCATTGTTGCCGACCAAAACTCTACTGACGGCAGCCGTGAAATTTACAAAAAATATCCGAAAGTAAAAATGATTGAAAATGACGGCAGCGAATTAGACGAAAATTACAGAATGAATATTTTGTATGCAGAGGCACGGAAGATTGAGGGCGAAAAGGCGCTTTTTATGCTTGATGCTGACGAAATTTTTACTGCAAATTACTCCGAAACTGCTGATTGGCAAAAGATTATCAATGCCAAGGCGGGCGATATTTTTCAATTTCATTGGGCGGAACTCAACAGCGATGCCACCTGCTATAATGAGCCAAATTTTTGGTATCAATGGGCGTTTTATGATGACGGCACAATGCCTGTTGCGGGTAAAATCCACGTTGCACGAGTGCCGTGGCCACAAAATTCGACCCCCAACGAAATTTTTGTTACCGATTTTAAAGTTATGCACCTGCCCTATTTGAATACTGAGCGTGTAAAAAGCAAAAGTCGCTTTTATCAGTGCTATATTTGGTTATATCAAAATACGGCAAAACCGATAAAGGCGGTTCAACTATATCGCGGCTATGCAAATCCGGAAAAATTTGAGCCAAACACTCCTGTCCCTGACTGTTTTTTTGCAAATTACAAAGCGCAAAACATTGACTTACTGAAACTTATAGATTTTTCCAAAACATTTTGCTGGCAAGATGAGCAGGTTTTGGAATATTTTAAGCAAAAAGGCACAAAATATTTCTCAAAACTTGATATTTGGGACAAAACGTGGCTCGAAAATCTTTCAAAGATTGCAGGTAAAGAAATCAGCGACCCGCGAAATATATTTGATAAACTGCTGCATTTTTATTTGCGTAAAACGCAGAAATACAGCAAAATAAAAATTGTACGAGGAATTGATAAAATTTTAAAAAAAATAATTTAGAAAAATAGAACAGGAAAAAATGACGGACAAAAAACTTCTTTCAAATATCGTTTTGCTGCGGGTTTTTGCTATTTTAGTGGTTGTGGCGGGACACGCAATGATAATTTACGATGCGGAGTGGTCAACTTTTACCCCTGCACGGCAGTCCGCGTTTTTCGGTTATCTGAAAATGTATATAAATGTTTTTCAGATGCCGCTGTTTATTTTTGTGTCGGGTTATGTGTTTGCCTACATCAATCAAATGCGTGATTTACAGAAATTTACTCCCTTTATTATCGGCAAATTTCGCCGATTGATAATTCCGCTTTTTTTCGTTTTCCTTTTGTTTGTATTGCCAATAAGGGAATTGATACA
This sequence comes from Prevotellaceae bacterium, assembly GCA_031271005.1. GTDB lineage: Bacteria > Bacteroidota > Bacteroidia > Bacteroidales > Paludibacteraceae > WRGS01. Next base: position 2,899 of record JAISWT010000048.1, read on the forward strand.
ATACGCTGAATATCAGGATAAAAGTATTATTAAAATATTACTTGACAATTTTGTTTTAGGAAAAAATTCGAGCCATTTGTGGTTTCTGCCCACTTTATTTTTGATATTTATTTTGTATTATTTCTTTGTTTTTATTACAAAAAACTTGAAAAAGAATATAAAATTAACGGTTGAACTTCTGTTTTTTGTCATTTTGTTTGGCGTGAGTATGCGTTATACGCAAATTCCGACTTTTTTATATCTGAACAATGTAGCGTGGCTGGCGGTGTTTTTTATGCTCGGCTACCTTGTCAGAGAGCATTCTAGGAGCGGTTTTTTGCGGAAAAATGCAAATATTTTGCTCGCCGTTTTTGGCATTTTGCAGTTTTTGGGCATTGCCGCAGCGCTCATTCATTTCAGAGAAATTGCATTGATTGATTATGTTCCGGCTGCGGCTGTGAGGCGCTTTTCGGCAATTTGCAGTGTAATGTTTTTTTATGTTTTATGGACAAAAATTGATGAAAAGCAAATTGAATTTTCAAAAAACAAGTTTGTAAAATACATTGATTCAGAGAGTTATCAAATTTATCTTTTTCACTCGCCGCTGATGTACATAGTTTGGTATTTTTTGGCGGACAAAAACATTGCGCCCATTTTGCTTTTTTTGCTTAACTTTGCGGCAGGTTTGTGCGGAGCTTTGTTGATTTCGTTTTTGATACAAAAAACCAAAAAATTGAATTTGATTATTGGCAAATAATTTTTTTATAATAAAAATTTGAGAAAAAACATAAATAACGTAAAATATATTGAAAATCAGATAATTACACTTCAACAGGGAATTTCAAAACTTGTTGATGGCGATTTTGTGTATATTGACGATTGGGGAAATTTGGGCGACAAATTGATAACTTTGGGCGCATTGAAATTGCTTGAAAATGTGAAGTTTCAGTGCAAATACAAAACAACGCTTGATTATATTGATTTTTCAAAAATCGGCAAAAACGACATCATTATTGTAAAAGGAGGCGGCAATTTTGGCGACATTTACCGAGAACAACAACTTGTACGCCAACGCATTACGCAAAAATTCCCTGAAAATAAAATCGTATTTTTCCCGCAATCAACTCATTATCAAGATGAAAGTTTGATTGCCGAAGATGCGGCGATTTTTGCACAGCATAAAAACCTGACAATCGTTGCCCGCGACAATGTTTCGTTTTATTTTTTGAAAAAATATTTTGCAAAAAATCACATTACGCTCTTGCCCGACACGGCTTTAGGGCTGTATCATTTTTTGCCTAAAAAGCAAAAACAGACAGGTAAAACGCTGTATATGAACAGAAAAGATGTGGAAAAAGGCGAGGTAATAAGCAATGTTGAAAATATGACGGAATTTGACTGGGACGATTTATCAAAAGAAAAAATGTACAAATTCCTGCGTTTGCCTCTCAGAATGCAGAAAAAGAAGGCGGTTTTCAGTAAAAAATTTATTAATTTTTACGAATTTAGCGTGATGTACCCCTATTATTGCAGGCGTGCGGCAAGGTTTTTCTTGCAGTTCGACACCATCTACACCAGCCGCCTGCACGGTGCAATTCTCGCCGAAATGCTCCATTTAAACGTACATTTGCTTGATAATTCGTACAAAAAATTGAGTAATTACTTTGGAACTTGGTTTAAACTTTAAAAATAGTTTTATGAAACGAATAAAAATTTATTTTGCAGATTTTTGGGGAACTTATAATAAAACTAACAACTTTATTATCAATATCTTAAAAGAAAAATATGAGGTTGAACTTGATGCTCAAAACCCCGAATATCTGTTTTGTTCCTATTATGGAACGCAGCATTGGAAGTATTCAAACGCAGTGAAAATCTATTGGACAGGCGAAATGGACACGCCCGATTTCAATAAATACGATTACGCAATTTCGAGTGCGCCGCTTGTTTTTGGCGACAGGTATTTGCGAAGTCCTGTTTTTGCCACTGCCCGCAATACGTTTTACACCGATTTTCTCAACAAAGATGTTGCGCCAAATTTAGCCAAACGGAAATTTTGCAATTTTGTCTATTCCAACAGCAGATTTGCGCACCCAATGCGTAAGATATTTTTTGAACGGCTTTCGCAGTACAAAAAAGTTGATGCGGGAGGACGTTTTCTTAACAATATGGGTGGGCAATATTTAGAAGACAAAATTGCTTTTCTCAAAGAATACAAATTTACACTTGCAATAGAAAACAGCAGTGTAGATGGTTATACCACCGAGAAACTGATGGACCCGATTCGTGCCGTTTCGATGCCTATTTATTGGGGCAACAAATTGATAGCCAACGATTTTAATACAGATTCTTTCGTCAATGTGATGGACTACAACTCCATTGACGAAGCCGTTGAGGAAATCATTCGGCTTGACAATGACGACGAGGCGTATCTCAAAAAACTCTCACAAAAATGGATGCTCGACGAGCAGGTAATTGATTATAAATCAAAACTTTCCACGTTTTTAGAAAATATTATAGAAAAAGATTTCGGCAACGCAAAACGAGTGCAGTCTTATGGAATGATGCTGAACTTAGAACGCGCAAAAAGCCGTCTTTCAGATAAATTGTTCAATACAAAAGCAGGCAAAATTCTGATTGGCAGATATTTGAAAAGTGATAAATGGTTAAAAAAAGAAATGTTTAATGTGTAAAACAGTTATATTCAAGTAGTTATAAAAATAAATTCAAAAAAAAAACGGCTAAATCTTTTTTTGAGGCGCTATTTTCGGGGCGGTTAATATTCAATCTTATTCTCCTGCTTTGGCGGGACAAGTCTTGTGAATTTCTTTGTGTCCTTTGTGGTAAAAAAATTAACCACAAAGGACACAAGATTTATCCCGCCAAAGCGGGAGGTTGCACAAAGTTCACAATATTCCATTAAGAACTCTTCCTGACTTCGCTATATGGACAGATAAAACGGTGTCCTGAAATTTGTAAATCATTGATTTGTAAATATTTATAAATTAAAGAAAGAAACGTGTCAAAGTTAGGAACTGCCGGATATTTTTCATAGCGCCTCAAAAAAAGATTTAGCCAAAACTGATAACTGAAAACTTTTTGAGAATAATTTTGTACTTTTGCCGTGCGGCATTTTTTTGATGTCGGTCAGTCTATTTACTTGAAAAAGGCTTGAAAAATAGTATAAATTAATTGATTATGAGCAAAATAGGAATTATTATTGGTCGCGAATATAAGACGCGGGTAATGAAAAAGTCGTTCATTTTTATCACGCTGATAACTCCCGTGCTTATGGCGCTGTTAATGCTTGCCCCAACGCTGATAATGACCTTGGGCGATTCGAGCAGTCGCAATATCACCGTCATCGACCAAACAGGAATTTATGCCAAAGCGCTCACAGACAGCGAAAAATATCACTTTATCTTTGCCAACCAGTCGCCGGACGAAATCCGCGCGGCAACTAAAAACAGCGACGCGCTAACAGCCCTGCTCGTGATAACCGACACGCTGGCTAAAAACCCGAAAGCCGCAGCGCTGTTTTCGCACAAACAAATTGACATAGATACAAAAAGTTACATCACAGATTTGCTCGACGACTTTACCGAAAAGGAAAAGTTATCTGCATATAATATCCCGAATATTAAGCAGATAATAGAAGATTCAAAAGCAAATATCGATATTCAAACCAAAGTTTGGAGCGATAGCGGCGAGGAAAAAGCCGGCTCTTCCGAACTTGCGCTCATACTTGGAATGGTGATTGCGATGCTGATTTTCATGTTTATTATGACCTACGGGTCGCAAGTGATGACAGGCGTGATTCAGGAAAAAACCAGCCGAATTGTGGAGGTCATTGTGTCATCTGCAAAGCCTTTCGAGTTGATGATGGGCAAAATCGTGGGCGTAGCGCTGGTGGGACTTACTCAAATGTTTATCTGGGGGGTGTTTGTAAGCCTGCTTTACGGCGCGGGCGTTGCTTTGCTGTCGCCGCAACTGCTACATTCCCCCGACATTGCTGCCACAATGGGCAACGCAGAGCAGATAGCCGAGGCAAGCGCAAACCCTATGGTAAGCGAATTTATAGGCGCGTTGCAAAGTGTTAATTTTTTACAGATTGGGGTTCTGTTAATAGTCTATTTTTTGGGCGGCTACCTGCTTTACGCCTCCTTTTTTGCCGCTATGGGCTCGGCTGTGGACAGCGAAACGGACACTCAACAGTTCACGCTGCCAATCACAATGCCGATGCTGTTTGCCATGTACGCCGGGATTTACGCTTCCCAGCACCCCGACTCGGCGTTGGCGTTTTGGGGGTCAATAATTCCGTTCACTTCCCCGGTGGTGATGATGGCGCGGCTCCCGTTTGGAGTGGATATATGGCAAATTGCGCTGTCGGTAGGGCTGCTCGCCTTGTCATTCGTAGCCTCAACGTGGCTCGCCGCCAAAATTTACCGCACAGGAATACTTATGTATGGCAAAAAACCATCGTGGAAAGAGTTGTATAAATGGCTCAAATATTAGTGGTTAGTGGTTAGTGGTTAGTGAATAATAAATAACACGGCGCTGGTCATTCTCCCGCTTTGGCGGGACAAGTTTTGCAATTAACAAAAGCACAAAAAATCTCTGTGTCTCTCTGTGAAACCTCTGCGTTTCTCTGTATAAAAAATTTCACAGAGTTACACAGAGAATAAAAACCTTTGTCATGTTTAAAATTTATAGTAATATTGCACTATGAGTACATTTACACAGAGAAAAACAAACCGGATATTGCAGCAACAACCGCATATCCTCATTAACAGAATGTAAATCCTGAAAATCCTGTCAATCCTGTAGATAAAATAAACAAAATGAAATTAAAAGGTTTATATTGTAAATATTTTTCTTACACAAAAACACGTAGAGTAATAAAATTTCTCTGTGTAACTTTGTGCGTTCTCTGTGTCTCTCTGTGAAATTTTTTTACACAGAGAAACGCAGAGGTTTCACAAAGAGGCACAGAGAATAAAAACAAAAAATAAAATGGAAATAAATAAAATTACCGAAAAGATTATTGGTTGCGCTATTGAAGTGCATAGAAATCTTGGTGCAGGACTTTTGGAGTCGGCTTACGAAGAATGTTTGGCTTTTGAACTGCAACAGGCTGGTTTTAAAGTTGAAAGGCAGGTTGCCGTACCTGTTATCTATAAGGAAATTAAGTTGAATTGCGGTTATAGAATTGATATTTTGGTAGAAAATAGTGTAATCGTTGAACTGAAATCGGTTGATGCGTTAGCGCCAATTCACGATGCACAGATTTTAACTTATATGAAATTTGCCCGTAAACACATTGGACTTTTGTTAAATTTTAATGTTACAGTTTTGAAAAATGGGATTAAAAGATTTATATTGTAATTTTTTTTCTTACACAGAAACACGCCAAGTAATAAAATTTCTCTGTGTAACTTTGTGCGTTCTCTGTGTAACTTTGTGCGTTCTCTGTGCCTCTCTGTGATTTCTCCGCGTCTCTCTGTGTAATAAAGAAGAATAAAGACAAAGACTTGCCCCGCCAAAGCAGGAGAACAAAGATTTTTTTGCTGGAAACCGGAAACAGGAAACTGAAAAGGGCAACTTTCCCTCAAAAAAAACTTGCCCGTCTCAAAAAAAAACAGTAATTTAGCGTACTTTTTTAGTATTTAGTTAAAATACTGATTCTGATGTCTTTTGCGCTTTTTTCAGGCACAAATTTTCGGTTAAACCTCTGGAATTTTCGTGTCGGGACATGCCAAAGACTCAAAAAAATTGTAACATTAAGATTTGATGGCAGAAGATAGAATTATACAGGTAAACATAGACGAGGAAATGCGCTCGTCTTACATCGACTATTCGATGTCAGTAATTGTTTCGCGTGCATTGCCCGATGTGCGCGATGGATTTAAGCCCGTTCATCGGCGCGTGCTGTTCGGAATGAACGAGTTGGGCAACGCTTCGGACAAGCCCTACAAAAAGTCGGCGCGTATTGTCGGCGAAGTGATGGGTAAATACCACCCGCATGGCGATTCGTCAATTTACGGAACGCTGGTGCGAATGGCACAGCCGTGGGCAATGCGTTATCCGCTTGTGGACGGACAGGGAAACTATGGCTCGGTGGACGGCGACAGCCCCGCTGCAATGCGTTACACTGAGGCGCGACTGATGAAAATTGCCGAAGAAATGCTGATTGACATTGACAAGGAAACGGTTGATTTTCAATTGAATTTTGACGACACGCTCAAAGAACCGACCGTGTTGCCGTCCCGTATCCCAAATTTGCTGGTCAATGGATCCTCCGGTATTGCAGTGGGTATGGCTACAAATATGCCTACGCACAACATTTCGGAAGTAATTAACGCTACGATTGCCTATATTGAAAATAACGATATAGAAATCAGCGACTTAATAAAGCATATCAAAGCCCCCGACTTTCCCACAGGAGGCATTATTTACGGCTACGCGGGCGTGCGCGAGGCGTTTGAAACAGGACGCGGACGCATCGTTATCCGCTCAAAAGTGGAAATCGAAATTGACCGGAAAACAGGACGCGAAAAAATAATTGCACGCGAAATTCCTTACGGAGTAAATAAAAAAGAACTGATTCAGCATATTGCAGCGCTGGTAGAGGACAAAAAAATTGACGGCATTTCCAATGTCAATGATGAGTCTGACCGCGAAGGAATGCGTATCGTTGTCGATATTAAAAAAGATGCAAATGCAAACGTTGTACTCAACAAATTATTCAAACTCACCGCTTTGCAGTCTTCTTTCAGTGTCAATAATATTGCGCTGGTTAAAGGTCGCCCGCGGCAGTTGAATTTGAAAGACCTGATTCATCATTTTGTAGAACATCGCCACGAGGTTGTAACGCGGCGCACACGCTTTGAACTTGCAGAAGCGCAAAGGCGCGCGCACCTGCTTGAAGGACTGATAATTATACTCGATAACCTTGATGAAGCAATCCAAATTATTCGCTCCTCGCGAACAGCCGACGAAGCAAGGAACAGGTTGATGGAACGTTTTGAACTTTCCGAAGCGCAGGCGCGTTATGTTGTGGAATTGCGTTTGCGCCAACTTACAGGAATGGAACAGGATAAACTGCGAGCCGAATATCAGGAAATTTTAAATTTAATTGAGCATTTAAAAGAAATTTTGGAAAAAATAGAACTGCGAATGCAAATTATTAAAGATGAATTAATTGAAATAAAAAATAAATACGGAGACGACCGCAAAACCGACATCGTGTATGCTTCTGAAGAGTTTAACCCCGAAGATTTTTATTCGGATGACGAAATGATTATTACCATTTCGCATTTGGGCTATATAAAAAGAACGCCGCTTGCCGAATTTCGCACCCAGCGGCGCGGCGGAATGGGCAGCAAAGGCGGCGACACGCGGGACGAGGACTTTATAGAATATATTTATCCTGCCTCAATGCACGCCACAATGCTGCTGTTTACGCAAAAAGGACGTTGCTACTGGCTTAAAGTTTATGAAATACCCGAAGGCACAAAAACATCAAAAGGGCGTGCTATTCAAAATTTGCTGAACATAGAAAGCGACGACAGGGTAAATGCCTTTATTCGCGTAAAAGGGCTTGATAATAAGGAATTTGTAGAAAATCACTTTGTTGTTTTCTGTACAAAAAATGGCGTTATCAAAAAAACCGTTCTGCAGGCATACTCGCGCCCGCGTCAGAACGGCGTAAATGCGATTACCATTCGCGAAGACGACGAGGTGATACAAGTGCGCCTTACAGACGGCAACAGCGAAATTGTGCTTGCCAACCGCAACGGACGCGCAATCCGTTTCCACGAAAGCAAAGTGCGCGAAATGGGACGTAACGCAACAGGCGTGCGCGGAATGACGCTCGACCCGGACGGACAGGACGAGGTTGTAGGGATGGTTTGCGTACCGAAAAACTCCAAAGAAACCGTACTTGTAGTTTCCGAAAAGGGCTACGGCAAACGCTCGTGGCTCGACGAAGTTGACGAAAACGGCGAAAAACTGCTTGACGAAAACCGCGAAGTGATGCCAATTTACCGCATCACCAATCGCGGAGGCAAGGGAGTACGCACAATGAACATCACCGACAAAACAGGTAAAATGGTGAGTATCAAACTGGTAAATGACGATAACGATTTGATGATAATCAACAAGTCCGGAATCACCATTCGCTTAAATGTAGCCGCAATTCGCGTTATGGGACGCGCTGCGCAGGGTGTGCGACTGATTAACCTCGATAAACGCAACGAAGAAATCGCTTCGGTGTGCAAGGTAGATGCCGAAGAAGATCCCGAAGATATTCAAACTTCCGACAGCGAAATAATTATTGACAGCATAACAGAGCCGCAATACGAAGAGAAAAATCGGGACGAAATTGAGGAAGATCAGGAAAATGAGGTAAATGAGAACGAAGAATAGTTACAAATTCTACCATTAAGAACAAAAAAATAAACAAAGTTTATAAGTTACATTTCTAACGGAATGAAGGTTTGGGTGATATTATTTTCTACCAAAACAGCCAATCCTAACGGATTGAAACATTTATAAGTTGTTAAATTTTTTATCGCTTTGACCATGAAACTGTCTCTTTGCCAAAATAATATACAATGGGCAAACAAGTTGGAAAACCTGCAAGCAACACAAAAAAAACTTGAGTTGCTTGCAGGCACAACTGATTTGGTTATATTGCCCGAAATGTTTTCGACCGGCTTCTGCATAGAGCATACCGAACTGGCTGAAACCACTGACGGCGAAACGGTTCGCTTACTCAAAAAATGGGCAAAAGATTTCAATTTTGCAATCACAGGCAGTTTTTTTGCCACAGAAAACGATAAATTCTACAATCGGGCATTTTTTGTAACGCCCAACGGCGACTTGCTTTGTGCCGACAAACGACACACTTTTTCGCTCGCCGGCGAAGACAAAATTATTAAACGCGGAGATAAAAAACTGATTATAAATTATTTGGGAATAAATATCTGCATCTTGGTTTGCTACGACATTCGCTTCCCTGTATGGGCACGCAATGTGGGCAAACAATATGATTTGCTGATTTTTGCAGCCAACTTTCCCGACCTGCGAATTAATGTATGGGATATACTTCTACCTGCACGAGCCATTGAAAATCAGGCGTTTGTGTGTGGCGTAAATCGCGTTGGGACAGACGGCAACGGCTTTGCGCACAGCGGACATTCTGCAATCTTCAACTGCAACGGCACAAAAATTGCCGCTTGCCCCGACAGCGAAGATTGTTGCATCACTTTTGATTTGAAAACTGCCGATTTGCTGAAATTCAGACAAAAATTCGCGTTCTGGAAAGATGCAGACAGATTTGAAATTTTGTAAATTATTTTAATCAAAATTCTGAAAACTTAACCCCCTTTCCCGCTAAGGAAAATAGTTTGGTAGAACAATTGACAGCCCTAAATATCAATCCGCAAGATTGAAACTTTTATAAGTTATTAATTTCTTATCACTCTATCCCCAAATTTTCTCTATAATTTTCGGAAACCATTCGTATTCCAGCGCGTGAACCTTTTGCGCAATATCCTCAGGAGTGTCCGTTGGCAACACCGCGCATTTTGCCTGAAAAACGATGTCGCCTTCATCGTAATTATCTGTTACATAATGAATTGTAATGCCGCTTTCTGCTTCGCCGGCTGCGCACACAGCACGGTGAACGCGGTCGCCATACATTCCCTTGCCCCCAAATTTCGGCAAAAGCGCGGGGTGGATATTTATGATTCTGTCCGGGAAATGGTTGAGAATAATTTTCGGGATTTTCAGCAAGAAGCCGGCAAGTATCACATAATCAATATGTTCAGAGAGCAATAATTTGAGCGGCATATCCCAGTCGGCATTTTGCTGAAATTTAAAAGTAACAGAACGCACGCCCAAACGCCGCGCACGTGTGTGAACAAAAGCGTTTTCATTGTTACAGACTATAACAGGAAATTCAAATCCCTTATTGTCAGCAAAATAAGTGATAATATTTTCGGCATTTGAACCTGACCCCGAAGCGAAAATTGCGATGCGTTTTGGCATAAATTTTATTTTTAAAACTAATAAAAACTGTTATTCTTTATTTTTATAAAATCATTTACCTCCTACCAGTTTTTTTATTTCGTTAAGTTTATTCAATGCTTCCAATGGAGTTAATGCGTTAATATTCAAGTTGTTAATTTCATCTCTTATTTGTTCGAGTACAGGGTCGTCGAGTTGGAAAAAACTCATTTGAAACCCTTCCCTCTGCGATGCGATGTCTCCGATTGGCTTTGCAACTGCTGTACGGCGACTGTCTTCTTCGAGTTGTCCGAGAATCTGCTCGGCGCGGCGGACGATGCTTTGTGGCACGCCTGCCATTTTAGCAACATGAATACCGAAACTGTGTTCGCTGCCACCGCGCACAAGTTTGCGCAGAAAAATGACTTTATTACCGATTTCCTTCACCGAAACATTGTAGTTTTTTATGCGAGTAAAGGACTTTTCCATTTCGTTAAGTTCGTGATAATGTGTTGCAAACAAGGTCTTTGCGCGATGTCTCGGCTGCTCGTGAATGTTTTCAACAATTGCCCATGCAATAGATATGCCGTCGTAGGTACTTGTGCCGCGTCCGAGTTCATCAAAAAGAACTAAACTCCTGTCGGTCAAGTTGTTAAGAATATTTGCTGCCTCGTTCATCTCCACCATAAAGGTGCTTTCGCCGGCAGAAATATTGTCGCTTGCGCCCACCCGCGTGAAAATTTTATCTACAATACCTATTTTTGCTGCCTCAACAGGCACAAAACTGCCTATTTGCGCCAGCAAAACAATTAATGCCGTTTGCCGAAGCAATGCCGATTTCCCTCCCATGTTAGGTCCCGTTAAAATGATGATTTGTTGGGAGTTATCATCGAGGAAAACATCGTTTGCAACGTACTGCTCGCCCACCGGCAGTTGTTTTTCAATCACAGGGTGTCGCCCCTGCACAATCTCAATGCTTTTTGTTGTGTTAATTTCCGGACGGATATATTTATTTTCCTCGGCAATTTTTGTAAAACTCAAAAGGCAGTCTATTTGTGCTATCAAATTGGCGTTCAACTGAATAGCCGCTATATAGTCAATCAGACTTTGTACAAGTTCGCCGAAAAGCCGCATCTCAATAGCAAGGATTTTTTCCTCGGCGCCAAGAATTTTTTCCTCGTATTCTTTGAGTTCAGATGTAATGTAACGCTCTGCATTAGTGAGCGTTTGCTTGCGAATCCAATTCTTTGGAACTTTGTTTTTATGTACATTGGTTACTTCGAGATAATAGCCAAAAACTTTGTTGTAATCAATTTTCAAACTCGGAATTCCCGTGGCATAACTTTCGCGCTCCTGAATTTCGTAAAGAAAAGTTTTGCCCGAATGTTGCATTTCGCGCAGTTCATCAAGTTCGGCGTCCACATTTTTCCGAAAAACATTACCCTTGCTTACCATTATCGGCGGCTCAGGCTCAAGTTCTTTTTCTATTTTTTGGGCAATAAGGGCACAGGGATTTAACTGGTCGCCAATTTTGCGCAAAGTATGGTTGTCGCTCCCCAAAGATGCGTCTTTAATTGGTTCTATCGCTTTCAGAGCCACTTTCAGTTGCACCACCTCGCGCGGGTTGATTCTGCCTACCGCTACCTTTGAAATAATCCGCTCCAAATCGCCTATCAGAGTGATGTTCTTTTCAAAAATATGTTCGCTGTTCCTGTTTTTGAAAAAATAATCAACCACATTAAGACGCTCCTCAATCGGCAGTTTTTCTTTTAACGGAAAGGCTATCCACCGCTTTAGCAGGCGTGCGCCCATCGGCGAAATTGTGCGGTCTATAATTTCGGCAAGCGACTTCCCGTCTTCGTTCATAGACCTGAAAAGTTCCAGATTGCGAATAGTGAATTTGTCCATCCAAACATATTTATCTTCTTCTATACGCAATAATTGCGTGATGTGACCTGTTTGGTTGTGTTGGGTCAAATCCAGATAATGCATAATTGCGCCTGCGGCAGTGATTCCCAGAGTGAGATTCGCCACGCCAAAACCTTTCAGTGTCTTGGTTTCAAACTGCTTGAGAAGACGGTCGTGCGCATTTTCAGGGGCAAAAGCCCAATCGTCAAGCGGATATGTAACAAACTTCGTCCCGAACAGGTTCTCAAACTCTTGCCGTTTGTTCCTGTCAAAAAGCACCTCTTTTGCCGCAAAACTGTTTAGCAATTTATCAACATATTCTGCTGTACCTTCGGCAGTTAGAAATTCGCCCGTAGAAATATCCAGAAAGGCAACCCCGACAGCATTTTTTTGCATGAACACGGCGGCTACGAAGTTGTTTTCACGATGATTGAGCGTGGTGTCCGAATAAGAAACGCCGGGAGTAATGACCTCTGTTACACCGCGTTTGACTATCCCTTTAGCCAGTTTCGGGTCTTCGAGTTGCTCGCAAATGGCAACACGTTTGCCCGCGCGTACAAGTTTGGGCAAATATGTATCAATTGCGTGATGCGGAAATCCCGCCAACTCAATGGAACTGGCAGCCCCATTAGCCCGCCGAGTGAGTGTAATACCCAGAATAGCAGCCGCTACAATAGCATCCTGCGAAAATGTCTCGTAAAAATCCCCACAACGAAACAGCAATATTGCATCAGGATACTTTGATTTAAACGAATTATATTGCCTCATCAGTGGCGTCTGGGCTATATTGGTCATAATAAAGTCATATAGTTGATAAAAATTTCAAAACTCCGAAATTTTGAAACGCTAAATTACACTAAAATTCTTATTTAATAAAATGATTTTTTCAACATAGAAAATAGTGGTTAGTGGTTAATTGTTAATTGTTAATTGTTAGCAGGGGCTGTCTCAAAAACCCTTTGCGCACTCCCGCTTTGACGGTACAAGTATTGCGTCCCTTGTGGTTAAATATTTTTTACCGCAAAGAACGCAAAGATTATCCCGCCAAAGTGGGAGAATAATATCAAATAATCAATTTTCAGGAGTTCCCGTTTATAAAAAAAAGAGGCTATCTCAAGAAAAAATACTTCTGAGACAGCCTCTGCTAACCACTAACAACTAACCACTGACTACGTTTTAAGCCACAGTGGATGCGAGCATCCAAACGGTTTTTTCCTGCTCTCTGATGTAGTCGCTCATCAGTGCGGCTGTTGCTTCGTCGGCGTTTTCGCTTATGCGGCGTTCAAGCGCAATGATATATTTCAGTGTGTCCAAAATGTTGGTAATCATTGCAGTACCGTTGCTTATAGCAGTTGTTTCTTCCACTTTTGCAACTTTCAGGTATTTTGAAAAATTATGTTCGGGAGTTCCGCCGAGCATCAAAATGCGTTCGGCAATCTCATCTACTTTTTCGGCTGCATCGTCATACATCTCTTCAAATTTTGCGTGCAAAGCAAAGAAAAACTGCCCTTTGACGTTCCAGTGAAAGCCGCGCAAATTTGTATAAAACACTTGAAAATCAGCCAATAACAGTTGCAATTCTTTTACAACTTTTCCTGCATCTTCGGCATTGATGCCTGTATAATCCGTTACTTTCATTTTTATTTATTTTTGTTAATTAATTATTTTATATATTTATAAGTTCTTGAAATTCAATCGTTCCCTTGTGTGTCTAAATTCAAAATTCAGTTTGCGGGAGTTCAATTTGTTTTAAAATTATTTTGCGAAATTATAACTTTTTTTTCAATAGACAAAATATATTATTTTTATATTCTTATTAGAATAATCAATAATGATTTGCTGAAACATCGGGAATCTTATATATAGTGTGGATATTTCACCTTGATTATCAGCAGGTTACAGGCGCCGAATTTCTGTTTATCAATATCCCCATTTTAACCACACTGCTCCCCATGTGAACCCTGCTCCGAAGGCTGTCAGGATAAGATTATCTCCTTTTTTGAAGTTTTTTTCGTTTTCCCAGAGGCATAGTGGAATGCTTGCCGATGAAGTATTGCCGTAGCGGTCGATATTAATAATTACTTTGTCGGGGTTTATGCCTGTGCGCTGCACTGTTGCGTCAATGATGCGCAGATTTGCCTGATGAGGGATTAGAAATGCTATGTCGTTATCAGTCAGGTTGTTGCGCTCCATTATTTCTGCCGATACTTCTGCCATATCTACCACTGCGTGTTTGAACACAGCCTGTCCCTCCTGATAGACGTAATGCTCGCGGCGGTCAACCGTTTCGTAACTTGCCGCGCTTGCCGAGCCGCCAGATTTCATGTGCAAATGCCTGAAGCCTTCGCCGTCAGTATAAAGTTGCGTGTCCATAATTCCGATACTTTCTTCGGCAGGCTCAATTAATACCGCTCCTGCTGCATCGCCAAACAGCGGCGCCGTTTGACGGTCTTGATAATCAGTCATATACGACATTTTTTCGGCGCTTACAACTATGATTTTTTTGTGTTTGCCTGCCTTTATATATACGTTCGCAATTTCGAGCGCAGCAAGAAACCCTGAACATGCGGCTTGAATGTCAATAGCCAGCGCGCCTTTAATTCCTGTATTTTCAGCAATTTTCGAGGCTGTAGAGGGAAATATATGGTCGGGCGTGGACGTAGCGCAAATGAGCAGTTCTACATCTGAGGGCTTCGTACCTGTTTTTTCAAAGAGGTTTTTAAGAGCCTTTTCGCCAAGAAAGGATGCTCCTTTGGAGTCGTCTCTCAAAATGTGTCGCTCTTTGATGCCAACACGTGTCGTTATCCACTCGTCCGTGGTATCCATCATTGTGCTAAGTTCGTGATTCGTAAGGATATAGTCGGGTACGTAACCTCCAATTCCAGTAATTACCGCGTTAATCATATTTACGATTTTTTTTTAATTTCTGATTTACGATTAAAGATGGGGAATAGATGACGTTTTTTTAACATTTTAATCGAGAATCTAAAATAATTTGGAAACTGAACTACAAGCCCTCAGTTATTTTACTAAGGGCTTTGGTTTTGCTTTATTTTTATTGGTTTATTGCCAAAGACTTAAGCGGTTGCCAATTTTTCGATTGCCAATTTGCCTCTGTAATATCCACATTCGTTGCAAACGGTGTGATATATGTACATTGCTCCGCAATTGCTGCATACCGCCAGTGTTGGTACTTTTGCCTTATCGTGTGTTCGGCGTGCTGCTGTCCGTCTGTTTGAGTGTCTACTTCTTGGATGTGCCATTTTTTTTATTTTAAATTATAATTTATTTTTACTGAAAAATATTAGTTATTCTGTTATTACCGATTTTAGTTTGTCCCAGCGCGGGTCCGGTTCGCGGTCGTTGCTGTCGGGGTCAGTGTCTGTTAGCAAATCGGCGTCAAAGTTGTTATCTTCGTCAGAATAGTCATCATCGAGCGTGCCTACACTGTGTTTTCTCAACTTTTGCTGCATCGTTTTGTTACATTCGCCTGCCGGGTGGACGTGTTTTATCGGGATATTTACCACTATCATTTCGTAAAAGAACCATGCGAGATTAATATATCCGTCTGCTTCGGGTACAATTACTGTGTCTGCCTCTTCGCCAAAGTCTTTGCCTAATTTCACTCTCAGTGTTTCGCTGTGTTCAATCGGCTGCTGCATGTCGTCCAGGCAGCGAGCGCACGGCAGAGTTACATAGCCTGCGAGCGAAATTTTCAACTCAAAACTTTGACCTTTCCGGCAGGCTTCCACGCGGGCTTTTACATTGCCGCGTTCTGCTTCGGGGCTGTCTATTTTTTTGAAAAATTCCTCTCCCAACTCAAATTCAAAGGCTTCACTGTGTTCGGTCAGTTCCTTTAAATAAATATTGTATATGGTAAATTTTGCCATCTTTCTTTTCCAAAAAAAATCGTGCAAAGGTACAATTTTTTTCTGTCTCCAACAAAGAAATTTGTTTTTTTTGTAAAAATCACTATCCTTTGGCTTTTTTTAACATACATCAATGTATGCCTCTGCAAAAGGCAGTACTTTTGCAGAGACAAGAATTTTGGAATAGAAATCACTGTTCACGGTCGCGAGATGATTTTTTCAAATTGAAAGAATTTTCATCTGTTTAAATTTTATTTTTTAAGGTCAGATGGAACTCACACGACAACATAATCATAACCTTGTGTGTTTTGTTAATCGTGTTCGTTTCATATTTGTTAAAATTTTTTTTGTCTCAATTTTTTTTGATGAAAATGTTAGCCGACTATTTTAAGAAAAAATAGTTTTCAGTTTCGACCGGATGGGAGTGATAAAAAGGACAAAATTCATATTTATTAACAGTTATATTAAAGAAAGGAATAGAAAAAATGAAGAAAATTAGGAGAAAACATGTATGGGCAATCGTTCTTGTATTAACTTGTGTAATATCAATATGCCTGCGAAATTTCAACTCGGCAGGAGAAAGTTATATTTTTGATTATAATACTGTTACCCACAAAGTTATAACGCACCGTAAGAAAATAGTTCCTGAAACGAACTTTCGTGGCAACATTCTTGTTGACAAAAACGGCTTTATACTTACCGATACAATCACTTTGCCTGACACCGCTCTTTTCAGTTTTTGAGCCGAAAAGAGCGTGCTAAAAGTATTTCAAAACAAATTGCCTGTACATAAAACCCAATCATAATCAGGCGAAAAACTGTGAATATTATACTTTCAACACGCTTTTGGTGTTCTTAAATTTAGAATTAAGAGATAATGATTTAATAACTTGTAAAAGTTTCAATCCGTTAGGATTGATATTCAGGTCTGCCAATTGCTATACCATCTGAAAACTGAAAACTGATAACTGATAACTGAAAACTACCCCTGCATGCACCGATGTTTTTGCCTATTCTCTGGTTTTGCTGTCGAGCCAGATGGTTACGGGACCGTCATTTGCAGATATTATTTTCATATTTGCTCCAAAGACGCCCGTTTTAATTTCTTTTTGCAGTTTATTTCCTAAAACACTTACAAATTGTTCGTAAAGCGGAATTGCAATTTCGCGTTTTGCCGCGCGTATGTACGACGGGCGATTGCCTTTGTGCGTAGATGCAAAAAGCGTGAACTGACTTACTGCCATAATTTCGCCGCCAACATCGGCTACTGAAATATTCATTATCCCATCGCTGTCATCAAAAATGCGCATTTGAATAATCTTTGAAGCAACCCAGTGTATATCTTCCTGTGTATCTGCATTTTCTATGCCTGCCAAAAGCAAAAGCCCTTTCTCTATTGACGAAAAAGTTTTTCCGTCAATAACAACTTTTGCATCGGTAACGCGCTGAACTAAAACTCTCATTTTACTTATATTTTTTTTACAAATAAATAAAACTTTTGGAACGCCGGGCACAAAACGCTCAATAGTCGGCAATCATATTATTGGCAATCAGTTCTTCGAGTTGTTCGGGCGAAATTTTGGAGGTAATCTGTCCGTTAATCACAAAGGATATAGTCCCCGTTTCTTCCGATACAACAATAGCCATCGCATCTGTCTGCTCGGTAATCCCCATTGCTGCTCTGTGGCGCAATCCTAAGGTTTTGGGGATGTGGCTGCTGCGCGACACGGGCAAAATGCACCCTGCAGCCTGCAACCGCCTGCCTGCGACAATCAGTGCGCCGTCGTGCAGAGGACTGTTTTTGAAAAAAATATTTTCTATCAGACGCGAATTAACGTTGGCATCAATAATTTCTCCCGACTGCACATAATATTCCAAATCGTTGTTGCGCGTAATCACAATCAGTGCGCCAATATAATTACGCGCCATATTGCGGCAGGCAATTACAATCTGCATTATTTCAATGTTTTGTTTTTCGCCTACTGTGTTACTGAATATTTTTTTTAATATTTTGACAAAATTCCAGCCCTTGCCTGAGCCGATGCGCGAAAAGAAGCGGCGAATTTCGTCATGGAAAATCACAATAATAGCAAAACCGCCAACTCCCATGATTTTGTCCAGCAGCCCGCCCAAAAGTTCCATCTGAAACACGTGAAAAACAAGATACCAAATCACAACAAACACAATAATTCCGAAAAAGACCGCCAGCCCGCCTGTCTTTTTCAGCAAAAGATAGGCATAATACAGCACAACCGCCACCAAAATAATGTCGAATATGTCTTTTATGCCAAATTGAAATCCTAACACGTCTAAAAATTAATTATTTTAAATAAAAACCTGTAAATGCGACCCCCTTGTTACTGACAGCCGCGTTGCCGCAACTGTTGAAAGTTTAAAGGCTATAAAAATTGAGAGAGCGCAAAGTTAGTATTAAATTTTCAAATTACATGCAAACGCGGCAAAACCTTTTACAAAATTTACAGAGCGAGAGTTACAAAATTCTTTTCATTTTTTTTTTTAAAACAAAAAAACTGCCGAAAATAACAGGTATCATTGTGTTAATCAGCCATATAGAAATTCCTGTAACAGCACACAAAACTTCATCTACCCCAAACGACCCAAAAACAATTACCGCATACGACCCGCGTACAGCCGCTTCTGAAAACGAAAACGAAGGCGTGAATGTTATCAGTAAATAATTGCTGCAAATGCCTGCTAATGAATGGATTATAGAAATATCGACCCCGAAAAATCGCAGCATGCAATAAAACTGAATGCAGAACACAAAATAACGCGCCATCGAAACGCAAAATATTGCGAACAAATCTGCTGTGCCGAAATTTTGCAGATGCGAAAAAAACAATTTAATTTTCGGGAATTTTGAACTTTCAGAAATCTTTTTTCCCGTTTTTGGTATCAAAAAATAAAATATCAACAACAGTACCGTCAAGCAGCCTGCAGCCGAGAAGTAAATTATTTTATTGTTAATCAGCGTTTTAGAAGTGATGAGCAAAAATATTGCCAATGCGGGAATGCCTGCCACAAGCACGGTCAAGTTCGTTGTCAGCCCGCTTACAATGCTAAGAACGATACCTTGTCGGCGATTTTCGGGCGCAAAATACAGCAACCGCCCTGCCATGTCGCCAATGCGGTTGGGCGTAAAAAAACCCGTATAAATGCCTGCTGTTATGGATTTTAGAGCCTCTTTTAGCGACTTCTTCTCCGTTTTGCGAACCAAAAGTTGCCATTTGTATGCCTCCAGAACAAGATTGGGGACTAACAACAAAACGACAGCAAAAAGCCACGCAAATTGCCGAACCTCAAATAGACGAAGCGTATCGAACAATATATCGTAATGTTCAAAACTGAGCAGTTTATACGCCAAAAAACCGTAAGCAGCAACAGCAAATAACAGATTGAGGAATATTTGAAATCTTTTTTTCATTCATTTTTGAAAAAACAAAAATAGAAAAACCTGCTGTATATTTTTGCCTGTTATTTATTATCTTATCATAGTAACTTTCACTAATTCAATATTTTTGGAGAAATAATCGTTTTTCATCAGCTCTTCTTTTGCATAATCTGTGGAGAGGTATTTTTTGTTGTCGTCCGGGAAAACGGTGGTAACGATTGTGTCATCTCCGTACTCGTTTTGAATTTTCACGGCGCCCAAAAAGTTTGCTCCGCTCGAAATTCCCACTCCCAGCCCCATATTTTGCGCAAGTTTTTGCGCCATAATAATAGAGTCGCCATCGTCCACAGCAATCGGCTTTTCCAGTTCATCAAGTTTCACAATTGCAGGAATAAACTCGTCAGAAATTCCCTGTATGCGGTGCTTCCCCACTTTGCAGCCTGTGGAAAGTGTCGGCGAGTTTGACGGCTCAAGCGGGAAAATCTTCACCTCCGTGTTCACCGTCCGCAGATACGCGCCCACGCCCATCACTGTTCCCCCTGTACCCACACCCGCCACAAAAGCATCAGGCAAATAACCCAACTGCGACAATTGCGCCACAATCTCCGGTCCTGTGGTCTGAAAATGCGCCTCGCAATTCTGGCAGTTGTCAAACTGGCGAGGCAGGAAAACACCATTATGGTCGGCTTTTTTCGCATCGTGGGTCATCTGAATGCTGCCCAAGAAACCGCCCTCTTCCGGGCTTACCAGCCTAATTGTTGCGCCAAAACTTTTCATCAGATTGATGCGCTCAACGCTCATCCAGTCGGGGATAAAAATCGTAACTTGATGCCCCATAACGCGCCCAAGCGCCGAAAACGAAATCCCCGTATTTCCACTTGTCGCTTCCATAATGTGCATACCCGGACGCAGCTCACCCTCCCTGTATGCCTGTTTCAGAATGTAGTAAGCCATACGGTCTTTAATGCTGCCCGTGAGATTGTGATATTCCGCTTTGGCAAAAACTACGCGGCTACGGTCGTTATATTTGTAGTCAATTTTCAGCATCGGCGTACTGCCAATGATAGATTGTAAGCCTAACAACCGTGTTTGTGTGATTTTATTCATATTTAATATAAAAAAATTAAGATTAAAGGTTCGATATTGTTTGTAGATTTTGTAAATAAAACATACAAAAATACAAAAAAAAATTGCGTTGGCAAAAAAAGTAACTTTACACTGCAAATTTTGCAATACATTTTGACAGGTTTGTGTGTAATTTGAAAATTTAATACTAATTTTGCTTTTGTAAATATTAAATTATAATAAGATGAAAATCAACGATATACAGGATGAAATTATAGAACAGTTTTCTCAATTCGACGACTGGATGGATCGTTATTCTTTGCTGATTGACTATGGAAATGAATTGCAACCGCTGGACGAGCGTTTCAAAAAGCCCGAAAATTTGATAGAGGGCTGTCAGAGCCGCGTTTGGTTGAACGCAGAAATGAACGATGGCAAAATTGTGTTTAACGGAGATAGCGATGCGGTACTTGTGAAGGGGATTATTGCTCTGTTAATCAAAGTGTTATCTCACAATACGCCGCAAGAAATTTTATCTGCAAATTTGTATTTTATAGAAAAAATAGGACTGCGCGAACATCTGTCGCCCACGCGCTCCAACGGGTTGCTTGCAATGGTGAAGCAATTGAAAATGTACGCATTAGCATTTTCGGCGAAAAATAATTAACAATAATCAGAAAAAATGTTGCCTCCTTTTTTGCAAACAAGAGATGAAGTTCGGATTGTTTCGCCTTCGAGCGCGATTGACAATGCGCTGATTGATAATGCGAAACACATATTGTCGGCGTGGGGATTGCATGTTTCCGAAGGCGAGTTTGCACGCGAACAATTCGGGCGATTTGCAGGCACGCCACAGCAGCGAATATACGATTTGCAAAACGCGCTTGACGACCCGAATGTTCGTGCAATTATTTGCAGCAGAGGAGGTTATGGACTGATGCAGATTATTGACTGCATTGATTTTGAACGTTTTGAACGAAATCCGAAATGGCTTGTCGGTTTTAGCGATATTACGGTGTTGCACAACGCAATTTCGCATCTGCACATCGCAACAATTCATAGCGGAATGGCACAGATGCTCTGCGAACAGTTACAAACAGAGCAACCAATTGCTATGTTGAAAAATATCCTGTTCGGAAATATTCCCGATTATATTATTGAAAATCAGCAACTTAACCATACAGGAAACACAGACGGCAAAATCATTGGCGGCAATCTGTCGGTGCTTTTCGGGCTGCGCGGTACGCCCTTTGACCTGAATTTTGAGAATAAAATTTTACTCATAGAAGATATTGGCGAGAAGCCTCACCACATCGACCGTATGCTGCAAAACCTGCGCATAAGCGGCGTATTTGCCTCATTATCAGGGCTGTTAGTCGGGCAATTTACCGACTGCGAAGAAGATACGCAAATGCGCCGCTCAATTTACGAAATGATTGCCCACTGCACCCGCAACTGCGATTATCCCGTGTGCTTCAATTTCCCCGCAGGACACACAGATTGCAATTTGCCTTTAATTTTGGGAGCAAACTGCAACCTGAAAGTCAATGAAAAAAATGCGATTTTAAAATATTGGTGATTTTTTATCAGAATAAAGAGTAAGACTTGTCCCGCCAAAGCGGGAGACAAAAAAGGGGCTGTCTCAAAAACCCTTTGCGCACTTTGCGAAACCTTTGCGTCCCTTGCGGTTAAATATTTTTTACCGCAAAGAACGCAAAGGATTACGCAAGGAACGCAAAGATTGTCCC
>JAISWT010000056.1 GCA_031271005.1 Prevotellaceae bacterium
CAGAATTTTCCTGTGAAAATATTGTCTGTCATTGGGATACATCAATCAAAAAAAATTATCCAAATGCAAAAAAGATGTTACTGCCGCGTGATGGCGGAGGCAGCCATCAGAGCGGTCATTACGCTGTAAAAGAGCAGTTTAAATTACCTGCTGAAAGATTGCAGATGGAAATAGTAACAGCACATTATCCGCCATATTGAAAGTCGTTGATTCTCAAGCGACCTTAACAATCAATGGCCACAATTTGAACAAGAATGTTGATAGTATGAACCTCTACAGTTACGTCCTGAACAAGTACTTGCTGAATGTTTACTTCGCTTTTCAATGCAACATTTACATTCAGAAAAGCCACTATTGCTATTACGGCTATGATTCCTGCCGTTATAATTTTCTTTTTCATATTCTTTTATATTTTTTTGATAATTAAAAACTTATTTTATTCTGTTTGATTTTCCCCTCCGTTGCCTCAATGTTGCCAATACGCTACTTTTTTATGTTTTTTACTTCGCGTATTGCACCTTTGCGGCTAAAAAATTTTGTCCTTTCGCGGGGGCTGCACTCGGGGAAAGCACAGCAACCCCCTGTACTGTCAAAGTCATTTTTGCATAAAAACCAAACGGAAATACGTATTAGTAAAACATAAATTATGTTTGATGAATAAGATAACTTGATGATAACCATATGATTGATGGTTGGAAAATGCAGGTATTTCACCACACACCATCCGCGGTAAAGTAGAAACCCTGCCTTTGAGGAGTAAAGACAACAATTTTACAAGAAACACCTTCATTTTTTTTATCAAACTTAAAAATTTCGACTGTAAAGGCAAAAAGCATTTTTTTATATTGCAAACAAAAATTCAATTTTTTTCAAAAAATATTTTTCCCCTGCCATTTTCGAATATCAGTCTGTCTGTTCCGGCACAGCTTTGTCGGGCACAAAAGTAATATCCTGCCATATTGCCGATTAAAAACACAGCGGCGCGATATTTCAAACTGTCGGCGGGGTTTTGAGCGTAATGTGCCAACACCTTTTCCAACTCTGCGCGGTTGTCGCCCGCGAGCGATTGCTCCAGTAAACTGCTCCTGTTGCACGAGATAAGTAGCGCCGACACAACAAGAAAGTTGATGGCGCTACTGTCGGAATTTCCGCCACGCCGTTTTTTTTTTGCGTTTTCACCGACAAGGCGCCAATCCCGTCAACATCATGAGAGTCGGCAAAAAGATGATGGAAGACATGAGCAGGCTGCTGATCCGATAAAATATTATGATGAAAAAATTTAACCGGTAAAGGGCGAACTTGAAAAATGGCATTTCTGCCGTAAATCGTTATACGTTGATTTTATGATAGTTTTCCTCACGTGCTGGGGGGTGAATTCTATGTTCCGTTCCAAATCATTTTTCAAATTGTCGCACAAAATATCCCGTAGGGATAACATGTTGGTAGAAAACAGATGCCACGTTCCCTGCTCCCGTCCCGTACAGGGACGGAATGTGGGTTTCGGTAATACATTCCGTCCCTGCACGGGACGGTTTCTACCAACATACTGTCCCTCACGGGACAGAGGCCATGCTCTCCTCCGTAAACACAACCGGCAACGTCTCCCGTCCGAATGGCGCGACAATTTGAAATGCTTAAAGTTTTATAAGCCAAAACCCACCCTTCGGACAGCAAAGGACACAAACAGGACAAACATCTTAAATTCAGCAAATTACAGGAGTTTATCTTTAGTTTTCGGGATAGGGGTAAAGACATAGAAAGGACTGTTTCGGACAGAGTTTGCAACCCAAATCATACCCCCTGAAAAAGCGGGTCAAAAACAAGTGGAAACTGTCCGAAATTGGCTCGCAACTGTCTGATATTATCTATTTTGCATAGAACTCATTTTGAAAATAAACAAGTAATTTTGTAACTTAAAAAAATGAGTTTTTATGAAAAGTACGTTTAAAGTTCTCTTTTTTCTGAAAAGGGACAAACAAAAATCCAACGGTGATGATTCCGCTTTTTTGTCGGATTACCGTTGACGGTCAGGAGGTGCGTTTCGGTATGAAATGCGACGTGAATCCGAAGTTTTGGGACGTGAAAGCGGGCAAAGCAGGCGGACGGACAACAGAGGCAGTAAAAATCAATTCGTTGATTGAAAACACCAAAGCGGCGATTTTCAAGATTTACCGCGATTTGCAGGAGCGCGACAATTACGTTACCGCCGAAACAGTGCGCAATGTTTTTCTTGGCGCAACAACCGGACAGCAGACGCTTTTGCAACTGTGCGACAGGCACAACCGCGAGCGCAAACCGCTGATTGGCGTAAGTATTTGCGCGTGGCAACACGGCTCTTATATCCGCGCCCGCAACCATTTGGCGGATTTTCTGCACCGATGGTACAATGTTTCCGATATTCCGGTTCGGGATGTCGACCACAAGTTTATTCGCAATTTCGAGGCGTATCTTACCGAAAATTACCGCTATGCGCACAATACGCTGACACATTACCTGCAAAATTTGTGGCATATAATTCATTTAGCCATTGATGCCGAGTACATTACCAAAAATCCGTTTGCCAATTTCCGTTTGCAGGTCAAATGTCCCGACAGAGCCTTTCTGACGCAGGAAGAGGTTGAGAGAATGATTACCACGCATATCGAAAATGAAAAAATTGAACAGGCAAGGGATATTTTCCTGTTTTGCTGTTACACGGGGCTTTCGTACTCTGACGTTTTCGGTTTGACAAGCCGACAAATTCAACAATCCTTTAACGGTAAACTGTGGATTAAGGGCAAGCGGCAAAAAACTGATATTGAGTATAATATCCCGCTTTTGAATATTCCGCAGCTGATTTTGGACAAATACTCAAAAAACCGGCAGTCCGAAAAAGTGTTGCCCGTTCCCGGTATGGTAACTTACAATCTGCGTCTGAAAAAGGTTGCAAAAGCCTGCGGGATAGATAAAAACATAAGTTCGCATCTTGCAAGGCACACTTTTGCAACAACTGTCGCCCTGACCGGAGGCGTACCCATTGAAACGGTATCCAAAATGCCCGGACACACGGGCATTAAGACCACGCAAATCTATGCAAAAGTTATTAACAGCAAGATTGGCAGCGATATGGATATGCTTGCGGAAAAATTGAGCGGAATGGAAGCGAAGATGACTGTAAATTTTTGATTTATTTATGTTTAATTCTAAAATTCAATTCATTATGGATACACGGATATATCGAAATCAACATTGAAAAAGGCAAAAACGCCTTCTGTGGAGGGACTGCAGCAAAAGTCGGTCTGACCGCAGGGAACACAAAGTTTTTCGCAAAGGGCACAAAATGCTTTGCGTATTTTGTGTAATCCTTTGCAGTTAAACTGACTTTTACTGCGTTCTTTGCAAACGTTTGCATAAGAAATAATATTATTTTCAGACTTTTTCTAATAATATTATGAAAAAAATATTTATGTTTGCAAAGCCTTAAAAACAATTACGAATTTTATGACTGCTTTATATAATAAGATTTATAATTTTCAGTTTAAACAGATAACTTCAATAAGATTATGTCGAAACTTCGCCACATATTTCTCACGTTTTTGCTCTCTCTTGCGGGCGTATCTGCTTACTGTCAGGGCAGTTACCCGATATTTGTGCAGCCCGTTCTCAGACCGCCCTATTCGCTGCGTCTGTCGGATTACGGACAGCCGGGCGGACAGCGGCTGGTGGTAACCTTGCGGGTGAATGACGTTAGCGTTACCAACCTGCCCGTGCGCCTGCATATCAAAATGGAGACTTTTGACGGCAGGGGCGTGGAAACGATGCCGAATATTGTCGTTGTGCCGACTTATCTTGGCGGCGGACAGACGGCAGTCCTGTTTGGCGAAGACCTTGCGCCGTACTTTAATATTGACAATCTTGTTTTCAAAGGATATTCCAAAGAGCAGTATCGCCGCACGGGGCAACTGCCCGAAGGTTTTTATCGCGTTACCGTTGAAGTGAGGGAATTTTCCACAGGCAAACTGGTGTCCAATCGCGGAACGGCTATCGGATGGTTTGCGCTGGGCAAGCCGCCCATCTTGAAATACCCCGATGACAACGCGCAACTTGGCGATATTGCGGGCGTGCCGCTTACTTTCACCTGGCAGCCGACTAATGTGGGCATACCCGGCGCAAACATTCAATACGTTTTTGAGATGTGGGAG
>JAISWT010000155.1 GCA_031271005.1 Prevotellaceae bacterium
GATATTTATATTGTTACCATATTGATTACGCCCCGTTGGGGCTTGTGTATTATTCGCGTTTTGTTCCGTAGGACGTTGTCCTACGCTATTGATTGTACGGCTTTCAGCCGTTTGCCCTGTCGACTAATTAATAATGTATTATTGCGCCCTCCCGCCAAAGCGGGAGAAGATACGCAAAGCTTGTCCCGCCAAAGCGGGAGAACGCAAAGCAATTAATAACTAAACTCTAAACTCTAATAACTATTTAAAAGATTATTCACTAAAAAAAGCCGCCCTGCAACCTTGAAATGGTGCAAGACGGTTTTTTTAATTAATGATTATTGTCGGGGCAAAGGCTGTACAATGCCGTAGCCCTGTTTTCAACTTTATGTCCATTCAATGTCATCGTCCCCGTCCCCGTCATACTTTGGCAGACCACTGATGTCAGCTTCAGGATCCATTCCAGTGGAAAACGGCTTTTCAAGTTCTACTACTTCCATAGCAGGACGCTCGTATATTTCAAAATATCTTTCTGCTTTCATGTTCATTTTTATTAAAGATTAATGGTTTTTTTTATTTCAACACAACTTTTTGTGTTTTCACTTCGTTTTTGGTTGCAATGCGTACCAGATATATGCCTGCGGGCAAGGGGTCGCTTATGGTGTATGATGTTCTGCCTTCGGCGTTACGGTTCACAACCTGCGAGCCGCCTACATTGAACACTGTTACATTCTGCAATCCTTCTGTTGCCACAACTTCAATCTGTCCGTTGCTTACAAAAGTTTGAATATTGCTGATTTCGGTCTTTTCGGTACCCGCTGGTACTGGGGCAAATATAAGAGTAAACCGTTCTGCCGAGTTGCCATTAACAACAGCATCGAAAGCGTAACGTTCCATGCCCGACAAATCAATAGGATCGCCCGTTAAATTGTCAACCAGCGTTACATAGCAGTCGCAGGTGTTCATTCCTTCCAGCGTAAATGTAGCCGTGCCTGTATATTTTGTGAAAACTCCAACAGGAACGCTGATATTGTCGGAATTAACGGTGTTTATAGCCAACTGCTGCATCTGTCCGTTTGCGTCTGTCTTGGTTGTGTACACTTGAACATATTCGTTTTCGCCCATATTAAGGAACGACAAATCCCAGTTGCCAACAGTTGTGCTACCATAAGCATTGTTGTTGATATATGTTCTGCTTTCGCCTGTCAGGTTTGCGGCAGTAAAATTAACCGTTCCGTTTATGCTGTACGACGAAGGTGCACCACTTGACTGAGCAGGTACTGGGTCGTAACGAATTGCAACATTCCCATTTGCAACCCCCTCTTCATTTTGAACAATAAATCCTTCCCATGATGAAACATAGTCACTGCTACCGTTTTTCACGGGGAAAGTTTGACCATCGGGCTGACAGGTGTACCATCCTGCTTTTTTCACATTCCCATCGAGATGAGTCATATTAATACCGAACACAAACGGATTGCCCAGAAGGGTATATTTTACGTCAAGCGGAATGTCTTCCACATCGTGGGTTACAAGCGACGAAGAGTGCGTTAAATTGATCCATCCATCTCCATAGCCTCTATTGGAGAGTGGGTCCGTTGCATTAATTATATATGCAAAGCCTCTGCCTGCTTCAATGGTGGACTGAGTAGTTCCTATGGAACGCCATCTCGGTCTCGGTGTGGCATGATATAACTCATATAACCCTACCCCCATACCTTGAGGAAATTTAAAATCGTTCAACCATGCAGTCTCCTGCGGCGCAGACATCAATTTCCATGCACCGCGAGCGGAATTAACATCGTGTTTACCAAAAGGAACATAGTGAAAATCCCAGTTGTAATCAAAGTCATAGAGTACATAATTTCTGTTGCTAAACAGCGAGAAATAACCTAAAATCAGGGTATCAGGTTGATTAGGAAAACTTACCTTTGCATCTAAATGTTCAAATTCAGTGCCATTGCTGTAATGAGTATTGACATCATTATAAAAATCGTCGTATCCATGACTGTTGAGTTGAGGATATGGTGCAGAGCCATCATTGCTATAAGCAACCCAATATCCATACCTGCTCGCGCCTGGGACCGAAGATGTAAACAAGTCAGTAGGAAGACCATTCGGATGCAAAATATACTCATTTGGCAACCCTTTCTCTACAAAATCATATCTGCCAACTTCATCGCGATGCCCCGGAGTCCCCGTCGTATTATCATAGAGAACCAACTGGAAAGACGGATTTGGATAATAGGTAAAAGTAGCAGTGTAACCCGATGTTAATTCATTTGTATTAGTCACTCCTGCTAAAGTAAACCAGACTTTGATAGAGTGAGTACCTTTTGATAAACCTGAAACTTCTACAGGGGCAGCAGCCTCATATATTCCATCATTATTATTAGTACCACCAACTCCCGTATGTGTATCAAGTGTAAGGGAACCGGCATCAGCATTATCAATCTGCCAGTGCATTACAGGTTTGGGATTCATCGCCGCGAAATAGTCTGGGTAGCACCGCACTTGTCCATTAAGAGTAAAATGATCGTTTGTGAATTTCAGGTTGTTAAAGTTACCATTGCCACTACCTGAACCATTGTACCATTGATTACCATTTATGACAATATAACTATTGCCAAACCAAGTCGCTTGCGCTTTCGCTCCCTGCGCGCACATCACTATGGCAGCACACATGAGGAGCGCCGTTCTAAGTAAAATTTTTCTGTTCATAAGCATTTTTAAGATAAAAAATTAAAATTAAAATTAAAGATTATTTAGTAAAAAATTATTTCTTTGGAATTTCTGCTGTAAGGGCAAGGCGCAAACGCTACCTGAAGGATTATGCAACGGGGCGCAGGGTTAACCTGCCTCTGTGCGCGGGGCTGTGCGCTTAAAAAAGAGTTTGCGCAATGCCCGCCTGCCCGTATGCATAATTCCGTTTATGCCTACAATATTAAAACCGACCGGTTTTTTAGAGTGAGTTGTTGTTTTAGAGTTGTTTTAGAGTTATGGTTTAAAAAAAAAGAAATCTCTTTTTCTTCTTTTTATTTTTGTATGTCAAAATTACTGCAAATATATAATTGGGTGTGCGCTAATCCTCAAATTTAACATAAAAATCAGTGCAAACGATTGCATAAAAAAATCAATTCAAAATTGAGAATTGAGAATTGAGAATTGAGAATTTTCAAGAATGGGGGCGCGCGTATTCGGGGGCGCATGCATGTGTGCGCCCTACCCCATTGAAACCTCTCGCTTTGCGCCCTCCCGCTTTGGCGGGAGTTCTTTTGCAAAAAATCTCTGTGCCTCTCTGTGAAACCTCCCTCTGTGTTTCTCTGTGAAATTTATTTTTCACAGAGAAACACAGAGAACACACAGAGGGACACAGAGTTATGAAAATCTCCCGCTTTGACGGGACAAGTTTTGCGGATTTAACCCACATTGCAGCATTTCCGCCTCGAAGCGTTAAATTTCAGTTAAAAACAGAGGGTTTTTGATTGGAATTTTTTATGTTAAAATTGTAAGTTGTTGGAAATCAGCGGGTTGATTTTTCAAAATACTCCAAACGAAAATTTGTAGTACACAAATCGGAATTTGAAAAAATGGATGTTGCTGATTTTAGGAAAGTTATGATGTGACGGGCTGCAATGGGGGTGAAATTTTTGAATTTATTTTTTACAAAAAAATTGCATTACATTTCGTTCATTTTACGGTCAATGTCTTCAAAAGCGTTTTCGAGCCGCTCGGTGTGATATTGTTCGTACATTGCGTTGAT
>JAISWT010000205.1 GCA_031271005.1 Prevotellaceae bacterium
ATTTTATTATTTATTCCACTTTCGCAAGTTCCAAAACTTGCTGATTTATAATAAAAACAGTTGTATTTTATTTTATTAAATTACTGATTTTTAGTAATTTTATGTTGCAAAATAAAAAAACAAGACGCTACATGACAAAAGTACTAAAATTATTTCTGTTTTAACGAAAAAACATTTTAAACTCTGTTTCCGCTATTAATCTAAATGAGCATTTTTTGAAAACTTGCCCAACGACAAATAAGCAGTTTTTAGGAGTTTTCTAAGGTATGCAAGCGATGTCTGCATACCTTAGTAAGCGATGCTTACATACGTTAGTAAGCGATGCTTACATACGTTAGTAAACGATGCTTACATACGTTAGTGGCGATGTGCTGCTAAGGTATGTAACTACTTGGTCTTTTCAAACCTGATTTTGTTACAGGCGGCAAAAGTAATTCTTTTTAAAAAACAGAAAAAACAGAGCCGCTTATCGCGCTCTGTTTTTATTTCGGAAAACTTTTAGGAGTTCCTGTTAATCAATTATCTTCGTGAGCAGTTTCTTTGGTTATTGTACCATCGGCGTTCAGTTCGAGATAGTATTCCATTTCGCTGTTACCGCTTTCCACTTCCACTAGCGCTGCGTACGACTTTGTGCCGTTGGCTGCGGTAACTTCCCACACATCGTCAATTTCGATTTCGGCATTTGCGCCTGCCTTGCCTGCAATATATTGATTTATTGCTGTTTGCACTGCTTGCGGAAGTTGCTGAACGCTGATTTCGGTTTTGATTTTTTGAAATTCGCCTGCCGAAGTGTAAATAATTTCGTAATCGGTTTCGCGGTTGTTCTCAACCTGCTCAAACTCAACGCGAATGAACGCATTGAACACTTTCCATTCTGCATCGCGGGCGTTGGGGTAGTTAGCCGCAAAATGCGTTTTTGCTGCCTGTAAACCATCGGCATTACCGCGTGCGGGGTCTTCGGTGCGGTATGTGCCGTCGGGGTTAATGCAGAGTTCGATTTCCTGATTTGCTTTTTCGAGTTCCACTTCGTAAAACGTTTCGGCGCCGCGCGTGATAATCTCGGCATCGTCAATGCGATAGTCGGGGTAATCGCGCGACAGGGCATCTTTTACCGCTTGCGGCAGGTCGGCAGGGTTAATGTCGCGTTCCGACTGTACCTGAGCGCCGTTTGTGTTGTAATACGCCTCGTTGGTATGTGTGCCTGCCGCCGATGGCGCGTTCATCGTTCCGCTTGCCAAAGCGCCTGAAACATTGAATGTTGCGTGATAAATAGTATTCGACAATTCCCAGTTTACATCAATAGCATTTGGATAATCGCGTTCAAAAGCCGTGAGAACTGCATGTACAGGGTTCGCAACAGACCTTGGCTCTGAGTTGAAAAACTCGTCGATTGCCAACGGCTGTTCAACAGATGCGGGTTCGTCTGCGTTGCACGCAACGAACAGAGTGATGGCAAAAATTGCCGCTAAAAAACTGATACTTTTCATAAAATTTTTTATTATTAAGATGTGGGGACTTTTAAAAATTAGATTATTTTAGGCGGGCAAGTTTTCAAAAGCGCAGTTTACTAATGTAAATGAGCATTTTGAAAATGAAGTCCAACGACAAATAAGCAATTTTTAAGAGTTCCCATGTTATAAAAATGTTTTTAATCTTTAATCTAAAAATTAATCGTCATAATCCACGCGCCAAAACGTGCCGTCTCGTCCGAAGTCAAGTTCCAGTCCGTTAGACAGTTGCACCTCAAATTTGCGGCGGTTGCGGTCAATTTCCACAATCTGCGTGCCGGGATACTTTGTTTTCACATAATCCACAATTTTGGGGTTGATAAACGTTGTCGGAATCGCCTGCCGATGCCCGTCAACGCTGTCCCACTCGCCGTCAGGGTAAAAATCAACGGCAATTCCGTTTTCGAGATAAACCTCGTAATCCCGATCATCGTCCTGCACGGCGTATGAAATTTTTACACCCGCAAAATGCTGATTAAGAAACTCCTGCGCTGCCTTTGGCAACTGCTCGAAAGTTATGATACGGTCGTTGTCTGCCATTGCCGACGCTGAAACGGCAACAAATGCCGCTATCAAAATTTTTTTTAACTTATTCATCTGTTTATATTTTTTAATTATTTGATATTTAATATTTTACAAAATAATCATCCCCTGTGTGCCTAATCCTTTTTTATGCTCATGGGGGTTTCATAAGATTTTAAATTTTAATGAACAAAAATCAATCAATTTCCCTGATGTCTCCATTTTTATTAAACTCAATGTCGATGTCGTTAGACAACCCGATTTCGTAGCCGTAATTTTCCTTGTTCACCTCCGTAATTGTAGCAGCGGGGAAACTTATTTGGCAATATTGCACAATTTTTGCAGGAATTAGCGCCAGCACAGACTCCGGTACTGCCTGCAAATACCCTTCCACGTCGTCCCAGTCGCCCGATTTTGTAAATTCGAGTTCAAAACCGTTGTCAAGCCACGCCTTGTAATAAGTGCGCAGGTCGTCTTTTTCCTTCATCGCCGTGGTAATTGTAGCGGTAGGAAAATGCGTTTTGATAAATGTGCGGGCAGTTGCGGGCAATTGCGATTCGGTAATAACCCTTTGACTTTCGCAGCCCCACACAACCGCTGCAATAACCGTCAAAATCGAAATTTTCAATAAGGTTTTCATTGTCTTTTAATTTTTTTTAATTAAACAAATAAATTTTTCTGCAAAATTATGAGGCAATTTTGGAAAGATTTTGGAAAAAACCAAATGAGAATTGAGAATTGAGAATTGAGAATTAAAACTATTTCTAACTATATCTAACTAAATTCAAAATTAAAAATTAAAAGGCTAAATCTTTTTTTGAGGCGCTATTTTCGGGGCGGTTAATATTCAATCTTATTCTCCTGCTTTGGCGGGACAAGTCTTTGTGCTCTCCCGCTTTGGCGGGACAAGTCTTGCGAAACCTACCGCTTTGGCGGTATAAATATTGTGTCCGTTGTGGTAAAAAAATTAACCACAACGGACACAATATTTATACCGCCAAAGCGGTAGGTTTCGCAAGACTTGTCCCGCCAAAGCGGGAGTGCGCAAAGGGTTTTTGAGACAGCCCCTTTCTCTGTAAAAAAACTTTTTTGCGGGTAGAAACAAATATCAGATGACAATTGAAAAACGCAACAACAAATAGAACACTCCGTACCTGTTTAACGCCAAAGAGTTAGACGAAGAAACGGGGCTGTATTATTATGGGGCGAGATACTATGTAACGAGGGTTTCGCTGTGGATTTCGGCAGATACGATGCAGGAGAAGTACTCGAATATCAGTAGTTATGCGTATTGTGGGAATAATCCTATAATGTTTATCGACCCTGATGGACAAGAGGCGTTGATTTTCTTTAATGCAAATAAAGAAAGCGATAAAACCCTTATTAGTGGTGCAAAACGGTGTAAAAACGTGTCAATAATGTGCAAAAATATGTAACCTAAAAACGCTGACAATCAATGTATGTATTCGATTATCAACGAGTTTGGTGGTGATTCCGTTGGGATTCAAACCCAAGACCCACAGCTTAGAAGGCTGTTGCTCTATTCAACTGAGCTACGGAACCGGTACTGAATTTCAACGACTTATAAAAAAGCCTCAAAAACGGACTGCAAAAGTAGTGTTTTTTCTGTTATTGTACAAAAAAATATCACATCAAAGTCAATATTAATTGAAAAGATAGTCAATAAATCAAGGCAATAATTTTGCAAACATAAGCAAATCAATAATTTATAAAAATATTTATTTTACAGATTATTAATAATCAAACAAAGTAGCATGCCAACTCTGAAAACCGACAACTGATAACTGAAAACTTTTATTTTCATTTTTTTCACTTTTTTTTTCAAAAATATTTTGTCAATACAAAAACATTCACTACCTTTGCAGCCCTTTTTACAGATTTCAATGCGAAGAACTTTGTGGAAAGAAAACGTTTTTGAGCGAGCGAATGACTCTTCTCTCAAAAACCCGAACAATTAATAATAAATAAAACAAATATGAGTCAAAAAATCAGAATCAAACTCAAATCCTACGACCATAACTTGGTCGACAAATCAGCAGAACGGATTGTAAAAACCGTAAAAGCAACAGGTGCGGCAGTAAGCGGACCCATTCCATTGCCCACTCATAAACGTATCTTCACTGTCAATCGTGCAACTTTTGTTAACAAAAAAGCACGCGAACAGTTTGAACTCGCATCGTACAAACGACTTATCGACATCTTCGGTTCTACACCGAAAACCGTAGATTCGTTAATGAAACTCGAACTGCCCAGCGGGGTAGAAGTAGAAATTAAAGTATAATATTCTGCCTTCCAATCACTACGGAAGGCGAAAAAGAAAACTTACAAATATATTATAATAAGTAACAAAAATTGTACTTCCCCCAAAAACTCAACATTATCAGAGATTTGGGAAGTTTAATAAAAATTGAAATGCCGGGATTAATAGGAAAAAAAATCGGAATGACATCCGTTTTCAGCGCCGACGGGAAAAACACCCCGTGCACTGTTATCGAAGCAGGTCCTTGTGTTGTTACTCATATCAAAACGGTGGAAAAAGACGGCTACGCAGCATTACAGTTGGGCTTCGAGGAAAAAACCGAAAAGCACACCAGCAAAGCCGAAGCAGGTCATTTTAAAGCCGCAGGAGTTAAACCACAACGACACTTGGTTGAGTTCAATGAATTTGAAAAAGACTACAAAGCAGGTGAAGCAATCACCGTAGCCGACATTTTTACAGACGGCTCGTTTGTAGACGTTATCGGAACATCGAAAGGTAAAGGATTTCAGGGCGTAGTAAAACGCCACGGATTCTCTGGCGTTGGACAGAAAACACATGGACAGCACAACCGACTGCGCGCGCCCGGCTCCTTGGGCGCAAGTTCGTTCCCCGCGAGAGTATTCAAAGGAATGAGAATGGCAGGACGGATGGGCGGAGACCGCGTTACCGTTCAAAATCTGACAGTCATAAAAGTAATACCCGAACACAACCTTTTAATAGTAAAAGGGTCAGTGCCGGGAGCAAAAGGTTCAATTGTTTTAATTAATAAATAAATAAAAGGTGATGGAATTGGAAGTATTAAACATCGAAGGAAAAAGCACAGGACGAAAAATCACTCTCCACAAAGAAGTGTTCGGAATTAAACCCAACGACCACGCCATTTATTTGGATGTAAAACAATATATGGCAAACAGGCGTCAGGGAACGCACAAAACAAAAGGAAGAAGCGAAGTGGCAGGCTCCACACGCAAACTCGGACGACAGAAAGGCAGCGGAGGAGCGCGACCGGGAGACATCAAATCGCCGGTGAGAGTTGGAGGAGGTCGTATATTCGGACCAGTCCCACGCTCATACCGCTTCAAACTCAACAAAAAAGTGAAACTCCTCGCACGCAAATCAGCGCTGACTTACAAAGCACAAAAAGATGCTATCTGCGTGGTCGAAAATCTGAACTTTGATGCGCCAAAAACAAAAAATTTCGTAGCGTTGACCAGAAACCTCAACGTAGAAGGAAAAAAGACTTTGCTCGTTTTGCCCGCGCAAAATTCAAACGTATATCTTTCGGCTCGAAACGTGCCACGTGTAAACGTAACAACAGTAACCGACTTGAATACATATACAATAATGAACGCACAAACTTTGGTTATTGCCGAAGATGCAGTGGCGATTTTTGAAAAACATTTTAAAGCCTGAAAAAGGAGATAAATCAATGTCAATAATCATTAAACCAGTTATAACGGAAAAAATGACCAGGATTGACGAAGCAGTCAATCGTGCGGCAGAACGGGAAAAGTCAAAACCTACCAAAAACCAACTTGGTAGCCGAAGACGTTACGCATTCAGAGTATTGCGCAACGCCAACAAAATTGAGATACAAAAAGCAGTAGAAGAAATGTACGAAGTTACAGTAGAAGAGGTCAACACACTCATCGTTGCACCAAAACGCCGTAGCCGCTATACAAAAAGCGGAATGGTAAAAGGAGCAACATCCGCTTACAAAAAAGCGATAGTAACACTCAAAGAAGGCGACATTATTGACTTCTACAGCAATATCTAATAATTGACAATAATAATTAATTCAAATTGTCAATTAATAAATAAATAATTTTTTAAAAAAAAAGAAAAACAGATACAGAAAAATGGCTGTACGCAAATTAAAACCCACAACGCCGGGACAGCGGCACAAGATTATCGGTACGTTCGAGACAGTTACGGCGAGCACACCGGAAAAATCGTTAGTGGCGAGCCACAAAAAATCAGGAGGTCGCAACAATCAGGGAAAGATGACCATGCGATATATAGGTGGCGGACACAAACGGAAATACAGGGTTATCGATTTCAAACGTAACAAAGACGGGATTCCGGCAACAGTAAAAACAATCGAATATGACCCCAACAGGTCAGCACGCATAGCGCTGTTATATTATGCCGACGGCGAAAAACGCTACATCCTTGCACCAAACGGACTGCAAGTGGGGCAAACTGTACTCTCCGGAGCAGAAGCAACCCCAGAAGCAGGCAATGCCCTTCCGATGTCGGTTATTCCACTCGGAACAGTGATTCACAACATCGAATTGAGACCCGGACAGGGCGCAGCAATGGTGCGCTCGGCAGGAACTTTTGCACAACTGACCTCACGCGAAGACAAGTATGCAATCATTAAACTCCCTTCGGGCGAAATCCGAAAAATACTTGCAACATGCAAGGCTACAATAGGCAGTGTAGGCAACTCTGACCACGCATTAGAACGCTCAGGTAAAGCAGGACGCTCACGATGGCTCGGACGAAGACCGCGAGTAAGAGGAGTAGTGATGAACCCCGTAGACCATCCTATGGGAGGAGGAGAAGGACGAGCATCTGGAGGACACCCACGCTCACGTAAAGGATTGTTGGCAAAGGGATACAAAACAAGAGCCCCAAAACGCCAATCAAATCAATATATTATTGAAAAACGTAAAAAATAATTTTTGAATAAAAAGAAGTAAATAATATGAGCCGTTCATTAAAAAAAGGACCGTATATCAACCTCAAACTCGAAAAGAAAGTTTTGGGCATGAACGAAAATGGGAAAAAGTCGGTTATAAAAACATGGGCAAGAGCATCCATGATTTCGCCTGATTTTGTAGGACATACAATAGCAGTTCACAATGGAAACAAATTTATTCCCGTGTATATTACCGAAAATATGGTGGGACACAAACTCGGCGAGTTCTCCCCCACACGCATTTTTAGAGGACACGCAGGAAATAAGAAAAGATAAATTATTCCATCGATTTTTTAACTGATCATAAAAAAAAATAGAAAAATATGGGTCAAAGAAAACACATATCAGCCACAACAAGAAAGGAAGCCAAGCGAACGCTTTTTTTCGCCAGACTCAAGGACGTGCCTACCTCGCCACGCAAAATGCGATACGTAGCAGACATGATACGCGGATTGGACGTAAACAGAGCGCTGGGAGTCCTGAAATTCTCCAACAAAGAAGCATCGGCTAAAATGGAAAAACTGCTGAAATCTGCAATCTCCAACTGGGAACAAAAATCAGAACGCAGAGCCGACAACGTAAACCTGTATGTAAGTGAAGTGTATGTAGATTCGGCTACGATGCTGAAAAGACTGCGCACAGCGCCGCAAGGAAGAGGATATAGAATCCGAAAACGCTCAAACCACGTAACTTTGTACGTAAACGAAAGAACTCAGAATACTAACGATAACGAACAAAAAACAATAATAAATGGGACAGAAAACTAATCCGATAAGTAATCGTTTAGGCATCATTCGCGGGTGGGACTCAAACTGGTATGGCGGAAAAAACTACGGCGATACAATTCTTGAGGACAGCAAAATTCGTAAATATCTAAATGTACGCCTTGCAAAAGCAAGCCTCTCACGTATCGTTATCGAACGTACTCTCAAACTGATTACAATCACCGTCTGCTCAGCACGACCGGGACTGATAATCGGAAAAGGAGGTAAAGACGTAGACACACTCAAAGAAGAATTGAAAAAAATTACCGACAAGGAAATTCAAATCAATATATTTGAGGTAAAACGACCGGAAATAGATGCAGTAATAGTAGGCAACAATATTGCCCGACAGATAGAAAGCAAAGTAGCATACCGCCGCGCCGTGAAAATGGCAATTGCAGCAACAATGCGTACAGGCGCCGAAGGAATCAAAATCCAAGTGTCAGGGCGTTTGAACGGTGCAGAAATTGCACGTTCGGAAATGTACAAAGAAGGAAGAACCCCACTGCATACATTCCGAGCCGACATTGACTACGCACACTCCGAAGCGCTGACAAAAGTAGGACTTATAGGCATCAAAGTGTGGATATGCAGAGGCGAAGTATATGGCAAAAAAGACCTCTCCCCAAATTTCGCGCCGCAGGAAAAAGTAGCCGACCGCCGCGACAGAGACAGAGGAGGTTTTCGCAAACGCCGAGACCGCAGCGAAGGAAACACAGAACGCCGTAATTACAGAGAAAAAAGATAAAGTAACCATTTAATCTTCATAATAGATTTAAAAGAAATATTTATATGTTACAGCCGAAAAAGACAAAGTTCAGAAGACAGCAGAAAGGGCGCATGAAAGGAAACGCCCAAAGAGGCAACCAATTGGCATTCGGTTCTTTTGGGATTAAATCATTAGAATCTAAGTGGTTAACAGGTCGTCAGATTGAAGCAGCGCGTGTAGCCGTAACCCGACACATGCAAAGACAGGGACAGATATGGATACGCATTTTCCCCGACAAACCCATCACCAAAAAACCAGCCGAAGTGCGTATGGGTAAAGGGAAAGGCGCACCCGAAGGTTTTGTGGCACCGGTAACTCCCGGACGCATATTGATAGAGGTAGAAGGAGTATCTTTCGAAATCGCAAAAGAAGCGCTCCGACTGGCAGCACAAAAATTGCCCGTAACTACAAAATTCATTATACGCCGAGACTATGATGCAACTCAAAATGTATAACCTTTAAGAATAATTTTAACAGTAAAATGAAAATAAAAGAAGTAAGAGAGTTGACAACTTCCGAAATCCGCGAAAGAATGGATGCCGAAGAAACGCGCCTGTCAAATCTGAAAATAAATCACGCGATATCGCCACTTGACGATTATTCGCAGATAAAAAAAACAAGACGCGACATCGCACGCTTCGCTACCGAACTGCGCCTGCGCCAATTGAATAACAAATAAATACACACAAAGTTCTGATGGAAAAAGTAAGAAATTTAAGAAAAGAAAGAACAGGTGTAGTTTTCAGCAATAAGATGGACAAAACCATAACTGTTGCCGTCAAATGGAAGGAAAAACACCCGATTTATGGTAAATTCGTGAACAAAACGAAAAAATTCCACGCGCACGACGAAAAGAACGATTGCAATATCGGCGACACCGTACGCATAATGGAAACGCGACCGCTTAGCAAAACCAAACGCTGGCGCTTAGTAGAAATAATTGAAAGGGTCAAATAATTATGATACAGCAAGAATCAAGACTAACAGTAGCCGACAACAGCGGCGCAAAAGAAGCCCTATGTATCAGAGTACTCGGTGGAACAGGAAGACGATACGCCTCAGTAGGCGACATAATCGTAGTAGCAATTAAGAACGTTATCCCAGCAGGAGAACTCAAAAAAGGAGTGGTTTCAAAAGCCGTTATAGTACGCACGAAAAAAGAAATTCGCCGCGCCGACGGCTCATACATCCGATTTGA
>JAISWT010000206.1 GCA_031271005.1 Prevotellaceae bacterium
ATTAGCACGAAAGAAATGCCCGTAACCAAAGTGTTGATACTAAAACATTGATTAAACAATAATCAAAAAACATCGCCTGTTTTAACATAAAAAATTGAATTTACAACATTAACCGACTGGGGCTGTCTCAAAAGTATTTTTTTGAGACAGCCTCTTTTTTTTATAGAAGGGGGCTCCTGAAAATTGATTATTTGATATTATTCTCCCGCGCTTTGTGAACTTTGTGTAACCTTCGTGTCCTTTGTGGTTAATTTTTTTTACCGCAAAGCGCACAAGACTTGTCCCGCCAAAGCGGGAGAAATTCACAAGGAACACAAAGGGATTTTGAGACAGCCTCACTTGTTTTTACGTTCCAGCCGCTCGAATGCTTCATTCTGGCGAGCGTGTTTGTTGATAATTGCCTGCCGTTTTTCGTCTAAAATAATACGCAAATAATTTATATACGGCTCAATATATCGCTGTCGCTTGCTTTCTATCAAGTCGGGTATTGTAATCATAATTCCTGTTTCAAACACCGAGCCAAAATCGGGGTCGTACATTGTGCCAAACGAGCGCATAGTCTCAGTTAAGCCAATGTATGCGTTAATAAGCGGGGGAATTGTGTGGTTGCCTGCGCGAATAGATTTTTGCAAAATTTTGTACGCCTCGTGCGAGTTTTTCCTGAAAAAAAGCGTTCCGGCTTTCCGCCGTATCTCGTCCGAAATTTCCGTCTGTATTTTGGGGTATATAAGTCTGTCGGGGTCAGGACAATATCGGCGCAGATAGGCAAAAATCAGTTCGCGCAACTGCGGCAAATAATCATTGTACATTGTAACTTTTCCTATAAAATATTTTGCACCGTCAGTTATATGTATCAGCGCACCGAGTCCGTCCCAGAGGTTATCGAGTGCAAACAGGCTTTTCATACCCATTGCCGAACTCTGATATTTAGGTTGCACAAACGCCCGTCCGAGTTCGATGGTGTAAGGCAAAAAATCGCTGATAAAACGCTGGCTGAAATGGAACAGGTGACTCATTGTGAGGCGCGGCTGTCCGTTTGCCTCAATTACGGTATCTTTGCCCGACAAGAAGCGGTAACCGCCTATAATTTCCTCATTATCAGCGTTCCACACGATAAGTTGCTTGTAGGGTTTCGGCAAA
Organism: Prevotellaceae bacterium; assembly: GCA_031271005.1. Lineage (GTDB taxonomy): Bacteria > Bacteroidota > Bacteroidia > Bacteroidales > Paludibacteraceae > WRGS01. The sequence goes on from JAISWT010000206.1 coordinate 1,141, forward strand.
AAATCGTATTCGTCAATGTCAATTTCGTTGCCCGAACCGCCGCCCCACGCGCGAAACGAGAGTTCGCGCAATCGCCCTATTTCGCGCATCACATTAGGCGCATTGTGCGCATCTACAATATAAATTTCGTTGTGAGCCTTATTGGTAGGGCGCAGAAAATGTTTCTTTGTAAGTTCTTTTTTCAACAATCTGACCTCTACAGGCGCAAGAACATCCTTCATAAGAATAACTTCGTTTTATTGCTGACCTACAGTTATTTGTGCCGCAACACAGCAAAAATAAGCGCTGTCAAAATTTCCGACTGCAAATTTAAAAAAAATATTTATTTGCAGCCAAAGAATTATTAAAAAAAATTAATAAATTTATATTAAAAAAAAATATATTTATATTTCGTTCCTGTGAATTTTGTAATATATTTTTATGTATTTGTGTGTAATTGATAATTTAATGTTAATTTTGCAAAAAAAATCAGGCAAAAATGGAAGACCATACACATAAATATCCTCTTGAACTGAACACAATGCCCGGCTTTGCGGGCAGTTCGGCTTATTATCTGCGATACGAAGACCCCGGAAACGACAAAGCCCTTGTTTCCAAAGAGGCAAACGACTATTGGCGCAATGTTGACTTGTATCTTGGCGGCTCGGAACACGCCACAGGACACCTTATTTACAGCCGCTTTTGGAACAAATTTCTATACGATTACGGCTTGATAAAAGACGATGAGCCCTTTCAAAAACTGATAAATCAGGGAATGATTCAGGGGCGCAGCAATTTTGTTTATCGTGTAAAAAACCCCTCCGACCAGCGCGAAGACGGACAGAGCAAGCCTCTTTTCGTGTCATATAATCTTAAAAATCAATACGATACGACCGAAATTCATGTTGATGTAAATATTGTTTCCAACGATATTCTCGATATAGAAAAATTCAAGAACTGGCGTCCCGAATTTGCCGACTCGGAATTTATACTCGAAGACGGGAAATATATTTGCGGCTGGGCGGTGGAAAAGATGTCGAAATCAATGTACAATGTAGTTAATCCCGATGATATTGTGCAAAAATTTGGCGCTGACACTTTGCGGCTCTACGAAATGTTTTTAGGACCTCTTGAGCAGTCCAAACCTTGGGATACAAATGGCATTGACGGCGTTCATCGCTTTCTCAAACGCTTGTGGGGGCTTTTTTACAAAAGCGGAAATTTTGTTGTTACTGATGGCGAACCGTCAACGGACGAGTTGAAAACGCTGCACAAAACCATTAAAAAGATTGAATATGATATAGATAATTTTTCGTTCAACACATCGGTTGCGGCTTTTATGATTTGTGTCAATGAACTTTCGGCGTTAAAGTGCTCAAAACGCGCTGTGTTAGAGCCTTTGATTGTGATTTTGTCGCCTTTTGCTCCGCATATTGCCGAAGACCTTTGGCACGCTCTGGGCAATGACGGCACAGTGTGCGATGCTAAATTCCCGACTTGGAACGAAGAGTTTTTGAAAGAGAACTCGGTAAAATATCCGATTTCTTTCAACGGCAAAGTGCGTTTCACCCTGGAACTGCCTGCTGACATGCTGCCCGCAGATGTTGAAAAAACGGCTTTGGAAAACGCACAAACCGAAAAATTTTTGGACGGAAAAGCAATAAAGAAAATTATTGTTGTGCCGAAAAAAATTGTGAATATTGTGGTATAAGGCTGTTCTGTAAGAGAGCAAGACTTGTTCCGCCAAAGCGGGAGACAATATGTGATTCTGTAAAATCAAAATTCTGATAACTGAAAACTTGACAGGGGGTTGCGGGGTTTTGCTGCGTCCGCAAAATGCGCAAGTTTTTTTTTCTCTGTGTCCCTCTGTGAAACCTTCCGCTTTGGCGGGACAAGTTTTGTGTCTCTCTGTGAAATAAAAGAGAGCAAAGAACAAGACTTGTTTTTCTGAAAACTGAAAACTTTATTTCCTTTGCATGAGAATACACATTGGCAGCACAAAATAGAATACTCCGCGTTCCGAAATCATTGGCGACTCAATAAGCAGCATTTGCAACCACATTAACATGAACACAAAAATCAGAAAATCGCGCTGCTTTATTGCATAATAAAATGTGTAAATCACTATAAATAACATAATTGCGAGTCCGAAAATTCCGGTTTGCATCCAGTCGGCAAGAAATTGATTGTGCGGGTGAAAAATAGTTGTAAAATTAATATCTATGCCTGCACTGCTATGCGCGGTTGTAAAAATCTGTTTCAATCCGCCCAAGCCGGCGCCAAAAAACGGGCGCTGACAAATATTTTCCCACGCTATTTGGAACAGTGTGGGGCGAGTGCCGTCGCTGATAAAAAAAATGAACTTGTCCCAAAAAATTATTACGCAAACTGTTCCTGCTACAGCGCACGCAACGCTGAGTACAACGAGCAACTTTTTGTGATTCAACAGTTTATAGCCAAAACCAAGCGCCATTGCCAAGATAATAAACACAAGCGCAATGCGTGCGTGCGAGAAAACCGAATATAAAATTACAAGTATTAAACCAAAAATAAAATCTACAATATTAATTCTGTTTTCTGTTTTGCGCCTTAAAAAATAATAAATTGAAAGAAAAAAGGCAAAAATATATGCAAAAGAGTAATAAGTTTCGTGCTGTCTGAAAAGCCATGCAAACAGAATGTCTCTGTTGGTAATTACTTTATGTACATCATCATAATTGAAAAATGCAATTCCATGCATATTAAACCATTGGGCAGATGAAATTTGCATAAACCTGCTTTGCAGGATGCAACTGCACAAAGACACGAAAAGAAAAAAGAACATTGCCCGAATAAAAATGAGCAAAATCATGTCTATTTCCTGTTTTGTCAGTCTGAAAGCGCTGAAAATTAACGGAATAAGTAAATACAGCGCATATACCCCCATTTTTTGCAACCCAAAACCCGTATCGCTCGACCAAAAAATACTTATTGCGTTGTAAATAAAATATATAGCCATTAAAATGTAGAAAAATGGCGGGCTGAAAAATTCTCTTTTTTTGAAAAAATAGAACAGACAGCAAAGCGCAAAAACGCCAAAAATCTGAAAACTGTAACTGGTGTGAAAATTTATGCAGAACGTGAACAGTGCAATGCCAAAGAGCAGAACTTTGCGGAAGATGTCGGCTTTTTTCCACGTCTCAAACGTAAGCAATTGAAATACAGGAATTAACGTAATTGCTACGAATATCGTTTTAAAAATTGCTTTTCTGTGTATTTTAAATGCAAAAAAATCGAACGATAAATTTGTAAAAAACAATAAAATTATCAGACAAAGCGCCAAAAAAACAGGAAAAACAAGGTAAAACAGTTGACATTTAGTATAATTTAAAAGTTTGTTCATGCTAAAAAAATGTTTATTATTATTGCAAAAGTCATGTGCCGGAATTTAGAAAGTGTTTTTTATTTTCAATGCTGTGGTTAGGTTAGCAAAACAACAAGCCCCGACAATCCAATTAACAGGTTATTAGGGCTTTGTATTGTACCCAGACCCGGACTTAAAATATAAAACTTGCTAAAATTGTGTGAAATAATATTTGTTGCAAAGATATACATTTTCAGGGTTTTACGAAAAAGCAAGTTTTATTTTATTTTAAAAAAGTTTCTTAATATGTTGTTCGTGTTGTGCAAAAATACTATATTTGCACAACCAAAATTTAATTTTATGGCAACTTTAAAAGCGTTTATCAGAACTTCGATTGCTGACAAAAATAAATTAGTAAATGTGCGTTTTAGATTGTCGGATGGCAGGGATTTTCAACTGTTTCACAAAAGCGAATTTTCTGTTTTGCCTGACAAATGGGACGCGCAGCAACAATGTATCAAGGCTCGTAGCATATTTGACGCAACAGAACGCGCAAAGTTTAATAATAATATTTCGGAACGCAAAAAAATTATTCGGCAAATTTATCTACGACAGGGCAAAAATCTTACATCTGAATTACTTGACGAGGCGATTGACAAGGAAATACACCCTGAAAAATACGAAATACAAAAAAAAAGTTTTTTTGAACTTTTTGAGCATTTTTTGAATACGCACCCGCTTTCAGATGTGCGCAGGAAAAACTATCGTAGCGTTTTGCGTGCGTTGCAGCGGTTTGAACTTTACACTAACACACAGGCAAGCGGTCAAACAGATTTCATACTTGATGTTGATTCAATGGGTAGTGATGCGTTAAAACGCTTTGAGGATTTTCTACGCGAAGAACATAAGTATTACAATGAGTTCCCCGAACTGTATCAGCAATTCTCCGGGCATCGCCCAAATGAACCGCGCGGCACAAATACGCTTGTGGCGATATTTTCCAAACTTCGCGCGTTTTTTATATGGTGTAATAAAAATGGTTATAGCGCCAACCGACCATTTGACAATTACCATTTGCCAACGGAAATTTACGGAACGCCTTATTACATCACTATTGACGAGCGCAACGCGCTGTATAACTTCGATTTGACGGCAAATGCGGGACTTGAAAAGCAACGTGATATTTTCATATTTCAATGTGTAATTGGCTGCCGCATTGGTGATTTGTACCGGTTTACAAAACGCAATATCATTAATGGCGCGATTGAATATGTAGCAGGGAAGACACGCGAGGAGAAACCTAAAACTCTGCGCGTGCCGCTCAATTCTATTGCTACCGAAATTTTGGCGAAATATGCGAGTTTAGAGGGGGAACGGTTATTGCCCTTTATTTCTGAGCAAAAGTACAACGTGGCAATCAAAAAGGCGTTTTTGGCAGCGGGGATTACCCGAAATGTAACTGTTTTAAATCCTCTGACACGACAGAGCGAAATCCGTCCCCTGAACGAAATAGCAAGCAGCCACCTTGCCCGAAGAACTTTTTGTGGCAATTTGTATAAAAAAGTCAAAGACCCGAATTTAGTTGGCAGTTTGAGCGGACACGTAGAGGGAAGCAAGGCATTTGCGCGTTACCGTGAAATTGACGACGAGATAAAAAAAGAACTCGTAACTATGATTGAGTGAAAATGTTGCCTTTTCCTGTTATCAGCCAATAGGCAGAGATGTTGTATTTATCTACAAGTTTATGTAATGCCTCAATTTCTATTGTTTTGTAGCGCGAATTTACGAGCGGGTTCGGGGTTCTGCCGTATGTAAGTCTCATTTCTCGGTAACGTGGCGCGTGTAAATTGCACTCGTCGCAGAACGATTGCAGGGAATATATTTTATCTCTTTCAATCAGCGCGTCTATCGCCTTAAAGAAGCGGCGATTTGTGCCGTCGCTAATTGTGGTTGGAGGCTGTGAAGTTTTCATTGTGAATTTCGTCAATCATATCATTGATTGCACTTTTAACATTGGGTAATTCCCTGTAGTTATGATGATTTTGAATAAGATTAATTTGATTTTGTATTTTATCGGTTCTAAAAATATCCGATAAATTATTCTTATGGCGCATTCTATAAATATTACTTTGTAATAGTCTAACGTCAAAGTAAATTCCGTCTTTATCATTCAAGTTTAATGTTTGCAGGATAGCGGACAAATAAAATTCAACCGCCAAAGGCGCGTTCCCTGTAATCTCGTAAAAATTCCCTTTACTCTCTGAATGATTTATATCTAAAATTCTTTGAAAATCATTAAATTTTTCTGTTTTCTTGTCTAAATTTTTTTGTAAGTCTTCTATTTTTTGGTCAAATTTTTCTATTTTCTTGTCTAAATTTTTTTGTAAGTCTTCTAATTTTTGGTCAAATTTTTCTATTTTCTGGTTACTGTCATCTTTAATATCCTTTACCTGTGCATAGTTACTTACAACAATGAATGTTACAAGTGTTCCAACAAACGTAATTATTAATGTAGTTGCAAGCGCTATTAAGTTATTTGAACTGTCGTGCAAAAATATTATCGTAAGTAAAGATATTATTACAGAAAAAACAGAAATTCCCCACACGTAATAAATACATTTGGGCAATTTACGTTTTTCTAATTTTTTAATTTCGGCATTTATTTCCTGTTTGGTGAAATAATTTTCCAATTGCTTGTTAAAGATATTAAAATTACTTGCGGTACTGTTTATGACATCTCCAATGTTTTGATTATTTTCCATTGCTGCTCAAATTTTGAATGATTACTAATAGTTTATCTATCTGCTCCTGACATTTTTCCATTTGCTCCTGCTGTTTTTTTATAGTATCCTGATACTGTCTTATCGACTTTTTAATATCCTCTTCGGGAATTTTGAAAGAATTATTGTTACCAAAAACATTTACCCCCACAGCCGTAGAATTTTCGATATTCCCGACTTGCTGATTGTTTTTCAGCATCTCGCCCTTATCTTCAAATAGCCAATCTTTGTTAATTTGAGGAAATTTCTCAAGTATTTTATATAACACTCCGTCGCCAACGCTATAACCATTTCTAACCCAATTCGTTGTAGCATTCGGATTTGTTTGCATTTTTTCTGCAAATTCCTTATTAACATCAGAGCAATAATATTCTCTGATTTTCTTTATTCTTTCATTTTTAGTCATAATTTATTTCTTATAAATAATTA
>JAISWT010000108.1 GCA_031271005.1 Prevotellaceae bacterium
TTAATTTACAAAATTACTCAAAAATTTTCATTCCGCCCCAGCCCTTCGGACTTCGCTTCGGCTACGCCTTCGCTTCGTCCGAAGGGCTGCTGTTATCAACAACGTTGTGAAACTTTACAACTAATTGCTAATTAAAATAAGTACAAAGATAGTATTTTTTTTTAAATAAACAGGCGCAACCTCACAACGTTGCGCCTGTTTTTTGTGTTTTTTTAACGGATAAAAAATAGTTTTCAATGATGTTCGGCACGCGCCAACCCGATAAAAATTGCCGATAGTATGGTGAAAACATAAGCCTGAATAAACGAAATCAGGACATCAAGTGTCAGCATAAATACCGAAAACAGCGCCGCCAGCAGTGACACGCCGCCGGCAACGCCCGTGCCCATCATCCCTTTGAAAAGGAATATCAGCCCAACAAACACGAGGATAATCATATGCCCCGACATCATGTTTGCAAACAGACGAATCATCAGTGCAAAGGGCTTGGTGAATATCCCCAAGAGTTCAACCAGTGGCATTATTGGAACCGGCGCTTTGAGTAACACAGGTACATCGGGCCAAAAAATCTCCTTCCAGTAGGCTTTGCGTCCGAACAGGTTTGTTATTACGAACGTGAACATTGCCAATACGAAAGTGACTGATATATTGCCTGTTATGTTTGCTCCGAAAGGGAAAAACGGAATCAATCCCATCAAATTGCAAACAAATATAAAATAGAACGCGGTGAGCAAATAGGGCGCAAACCGTGCGTAATCGTGTCCTACACAGGGCTTTATCACATCTTCGTGAACGGACATAGTGAGCATTTCGAGCGAGCCGGCAAACCCTTTGCGCGACATGAGCGGCTCTTTGCGATAACTTTTTGCCAAAGTAAGGAAAACTGCGAGTAAAATTATGCACGCAAAACATATTGCGAGTGCATTTTTGGTCAGCGAGAGGTCGAGCGGGCGTTTTTCTGCGCCGCCTATGTTTTCCACTATTTTGCCTTTGTGCTGTTCGCTTGCCGAAATGTAGAAGCCTTCGTAACGCTCACCATGAGCCAGCCTTGATGAACTGAAAACGTGCCAACTGCCTGTGTTACTGCTCATTACGATTACAGGTAGCGGTATTGACACGTGCTTTTGCCCGATGCTGAACAGGTGCCACTCGTAAGCATCGCCGATATGCTCAAAAATCATCTCTTTGAGGTTGAAACTCTCTGCCGAGTCCGTTTGCGAATGCTCTGCTGCCGGATTTTCGGCAGCGGCAACCTGAGAAATTTGCACGGACAAACAAACTGTCAGAAAAAACAGGATTTTCTTTTTAATATTTTTATTTTTAAAATAAAACATCTATTTTGCGTTATTTTTATTTAATTTTATCAAAATAATTGATTCGTATATCAAATAAAAAATATAATTGACTGCGAAAAAAACTATGAACGCCACAATCGGCAGGTGCACTCTCCCCCAAACCGCTATTACAGCGAAGGCAATTAACCCGATGAATTTCAGCGTTTTAACCAAAAGCAACGCGGCAATTTTCGGCGGCGTATTTTTATATTTTTCGGCAAAATAAGCCAGCACAAATCCGTCTGCAAAGAAGAAGGCAGTAACGAACCAAAACGCCCGGGAGAACGTAAAGTCGCTGTCAATCAAACGTATAAGAAAATACGCCGACAACGCAATGGCAAGCAGGCAAACGGCAACTTCAATCAGTATTTTTATGCTAAATTTCATCGCTTAATCTCTTCTACACACACATTTACCACATTGTTGCTCACTTCAACAAAGCCGCTGCCGACTTCCACAACGGTTTGCGCTCCTTCTGCGGTTACATATTTCACAACGCCGCTCGCCAACGCCGAAATAATAGGCGCGTGATTTTCGAGCGCTTCAAAAGAACCCATAGCGCCGGGTAAGGTTACGCTACGCACTTCGCCGCGAAAAAACTGCTGCTCAGGTGTCAGTATTTCAAGTTTCATTCTGTCAAAAAAAAAATCTTTCCGCTTTTAATAAATTTATTGTGCAAAGGTAAAAATTATTTTTCAAATTCTAAAAAAAATATATTCCCTACTAAGGTTTAGAAGGTTGAAAATAAGGTTTTTAACAGTTAACAATTATCAATTATTAATTGTTTTGTTTTTTCTTTTTTTCAAAAAATGTTTCACAATTAGTACCCCAATTATTGCTAATACGATGATTGCAAAGGCGATGCTGAGTTCGTGCGAATATTTGTTAATCACATCAGCCTGTCCGTGAGCAATATAGCCCAAGCCTGCGAGAATGACGTTCCACAATCCCGCTCCTGCAAAAGTGAACAGCGCAAATGCGGGGTAGTTCATTTTTGCAAACCCTGCGGGGATAGAAATCAGGTGCCTCACTACGGGGATAAATCTGCCTGCAAATGTTGAAATTTTTCCGTGCGCATTGAAATAATTTTCGGCGCGTTGCAGTTTTTCGCTGCTAAGCAACAGGAAATGCCCTGCTTTGCTGTCGGCAAATTTGTAGAGCAGAGGTCGCCCTATCCACATTCCGAGTATATAATAATTGAGCGTTGCACCTGCCAATGCCCCGATTGTGCCGAAAAGGATTACCAAAAATATGTTCATATTGCTCTCTTTTTTTGAGGCGATGTAGGCAGCAGGCGGGATTACCAGTTCCGAAGGCACCGGCAAAATTGAACTCTCGGCAGCCATAAGCACAGTGATAGTGCCGTAGTTGATGTTGTTTTCGTACCAGCGTTCTATTTTTTGGATAACGGTCAAGTTTGTGTCGGGCTGATTGCTTTGCGAGAAAGCAGAAGGAACAGAAAAACTAAAAGTTAAAAGAAAAATTAATATTTTTTTCATCGAAAAATATTTGTTATAGATATAGAGTAAAGAATATAGAATAAAGACTTGTCCCGCCAAAGCGGGAGACAATGTACAAAATCAGTTTTCAGTTATCAGAAAAATTCTCTGTGTAATTTTGTGCCAAAAAAGTTGCAAGTCTCATATATTTTAGCAAATTTATGGCAGTAAATTAAGTAAATTAAAATATTATGAGTTAACTTGCAACCGACAAAATTACATAAATTTTCTGTATTCCAAATTGTTTTGCATATAATTTGCAAAAAAAAGCGGGCAAATCAGTTTTCAGTTATCAGTTTTCAGATAATTCAGTTGCGTTCTTTGCGGCAAAAAAATTTAACCGCAAAGAAAGCAATTTTTTTTCGCAAAAAAATCTCTGTGACTCTCTGTGAACCTCCCGCTTTGGCGGGACAAGTTCTGTGTCTCTCTGTGTAATAAAAAAAGAAAAAAGAGTAAAGAATAAAGACATGAAAACAAAATGCAATTCTGCAAAATCAAAACTCTGAAAACTGATAACTATACTTGCCTGTTAAAAAAAAATGTTTTACCTTTGCACTTTCAAAAGGTGCAATTTTTTGGGGAAAGGTGCTCGAGTGGTTGAAGAGGCACGCCTGGAAAGCGTGTAAACCTCTAAAGGGTTTCGCAGGTTCGAATCCTGTTCTTTCCGCTAACTAAACATTTAAAAATCAGACAATTATCTGATTCTTAAATGTTTTTTTTTTGCCGCAAAAGCATTTGGTATAACAATTGTCGCCCTGTTTTTTTTATTTTTTAAAATCCACGTCGCCATACATTCCAATTTTCAGCAGCCCGTCTGTGTTTTCAACCGCAATTTTAACTGCATATACCAGATTTTGACGCTCATTTTGCGTCTGAATTGTTTTTGGGGTAAATTCAGCCTTGTCTGCAATCCACGCTATATGTCCTTTGTATTTGCGCTGCGTGGCTTCGTCCGCGCTGTTGGCAAAAACGGTTACAGTGTCGCCAATTTTAATTTTATCTAACTGTGTACCAATGATATAGGCAAGCAAAAACATGTTTTTAGTGTCGGCTATTTTGAACACAGGCACGCCCGGTGCAACAACTTCCGACTGCTCCACGTATTTGTCAAGCACAGTTCCATCTATGGGACTGACAATGTAACTCTTACGCAACAAGTCATCTACCTGCGCAATCTGAATTTCGCGCACGCTGCTTTCGCCCGTCAAACTGCTGATACCTGCGTTAATCTGGTTTTTTTGTGCAGCAAGCGTTCTTTGCAACACTTTGAGTTGCGCTTCCACGTCGTCAAGTTGCTTTTCTGTTGCCGCGCCGTCTTTGAGCAGGTTTTGCACCCGCATTCTCTCGGTTGTCGCCTTGTTTATTTGCTCCTCAATTACAGCTATTTGCTGCGCAATGTCGGGCTTGCTGGTATTGATAAACCGTATGCCCGTTTGCAACTGCCGCTTTTGCAGAAACAGTTGAATCGTGTCAATAAAACCGACCTGCTCGCCCTTTGCAAGTTGCTGACCCTCAACGATATTCAGTTGCTCTACCTGCCCTGTTGCCATTGCCGAAACGATAATTTCGGTTGCGTGGAACACTCCTGAGGCGGAGCGCTGCATGCGGTCCTTCGCACACGAAAAGCAAACTGTTGAGATACAAAAGATTATAAATACTTTTTTCATCTGTTTAAATTTTATAAGTGATTGAAATTCAATCATTCCCTTGTGTGTCTAAATCTTCAATTTAGTCATGGATGTTTCATATTTCATACTAAAAAAACTTCCGCAAAGTTAGCATTAAATATTCAATTACGCGCAAATGGGAGGGAAGTTTTCAGTTTTCAGAAAATACAATTAAGAATTTTTATTCAATTAAAAGAATTAACCACTAACAGCTAACCACTAACCACTATTAAGTCTTTTTTCTGTGATTTTTTTTGACACAAAAACAACGCAGATTTTAATATATTGATTATCTCAATTATATTAAAATCTGCGTTTATCTGTTCCACACGTGCTATTTTGTGTGCTGTTTCACTTTTGATGCAGCCTGCTACATGCACCGCCTTCGTAATTTTGATGTTTTTATGTTATTCGGCGGGCTTTTCTTCTGCTGCAGGCTCTGCCACTGCCGTAGGTTCAACCGTTGGTTCTGCAACTGCTACCGGCTCTGCTACTGGCGTAGGTTCAACCATTGGCTCTGCAACTGCTGCGGGTTCAACTTCCGTCTCTACGGCTTTTTCAGCGAGTTCGGCAGTGTCGCCGGCGGCAAGGGCTACCAAGTCTGCGCGTTTTTTTGCCAGTTCGGTGGCACGCACTTTTTTAACCTTTTCTTCGGCTGACAAGCGTTCTTTGGTTTTTGTCAACTTTTCGGCTGCGAGTTGTTCTTTTGTTTTTACGATGCTGTTTTCCTTGTCCTGCTTCCATGCTTGAAAGCGTTTTTGGGCTTCTGCTTCGTCAAATGCGCCCTTTTTCACGCCTGTCAGGAGGTGTTTTTTGAGCAACACGCCTTCGTCTGAAAGAATATTGCGAACTGTGTCTGTTGGCTGTGCGCCAACTTGCAGCCAATACAGTGCGCGGTCGAACTTCAAATCTACTGCTGCAGGATTGGTATTAGGATTGTATGAACCGATACGTTCAATAAATTTGCCGTCGCGCGGCGCTCTACTGTCGGCAGCCACAATATGGTAATAAGCGTATCCCTTACGACCATGACGCTGCAATCTGATTTTTACTGGCATTTTTTTTAATATTTTTTAATTAATTTATACCTTTGCTTTTTCTCGAAAAGCGGCTGCAAAGGTAACACTTTTTTATAAAATAAAAAAAATTGTGTGCTTTTTTTTATTGTTTTATTTTATTTTACCTGTCAATATCGGGTATAACGTAGTCCATTGAGCCTCCTATGCCTATAAAGTCGGCAATTTTTTGTTCTTTGCAAATCAGTGGCATTACTGATACGAGCGCCATTGATGGCGAGCGGAATTTCAGTCGGTAAGGCGTTTTGTCGCCCTTGCTCTGTATATAAACCAGAAAATCGCCTTTTCCTGTTTCTACTCGCTGGGTAAATTCGCCTTCGGGCAGTTTGATAACTGCTTTTGTTTTTGCGCAGTGTTCGCCTTCGGGAATGTTATCTATCAGTTGCTCAATGATTTGCATCGAAGTTTCTATTTCGTCAAGCCTATTCAAATATCTTGCATACGAGTCGCCTTCTGTGCGAATAATTTCTTTAAATTCAACCTTATCGTAGAGTGCGTATGGGGCATATTTTCGCAGGTCGCAGTTCCAACCCGATGCGCGTCCTGCTACACCGCTAACGCCGTAACTTATAGCGTCTTCCTTCAAGAGCGTTCCTATTTTTATCATTCGTCCGAGTGCAATAACGTTGTGCGAAAAGAAAGTGTCGTATTCTTTTAGCATTTTGCGCATATAGGGAATGAATTTTTTCACATCTCGCTGAAAATCGGGGTAAATATCGAACATACAGCCGCCTATAACATTTTGATTAATAATCAGTCGTCCGCCGCAGGTTTTTTCAAAGATACTTAGAATATCTTCTCGCTCGCGCATTCCGTAGATAAACGCGGTTGTTGCTCCCAGGTCGTTGGTTTGCGCTGCAAAAGCGAGGAGGTGCGAACTTATACGCTGCAGTTCGTCCATTATTGTGCGAATATACAATGCTCGCGGGGGCACTTCTATTTCTGCTGCTTTTTCCACACACATACAGAGCGCGTGTCGGTTGATGTTTGCCGAGAGGTAGTCAAGGCGGTCTGTGAAATGCAAAATTTGCGGATAAGTCATTGATTCACTGAGTTTTTCAATTCCTCTGTGAATATATCCGCTATGTACGTCAATGTGTTTTATTATTTCTCCGTCAAGCGAAGTGCGAAAGTGCATAACTCCGTGTGTAGATGGATGTTGCGGACCGATATTGATAACATAATCGTCTTTTTCAAAAATTTCCGACTTGCCTTCAATGAGTTTCCCGTCTTTATCTTCTTTGATAAAATGCGTAACATCAACCATTTCGCGGCTTTCGGTAGAAACGGGGTTTAAAATCGGCGCATCGTCATAATCTTTGCGCAACGGGAATCCGAGCCAGTCTTCGTTGAGCAGGAATTTTCGCATGTCGGGGTTGTTTATGAAACGGATTCCGAACATTGCGTAGATTTCGCGCTCGTTGAGGTGCGCCGTGCCGTAAATGTCTGTAACAGAATACAGTAGCGGCTTCTCGCGGTTGTCGGTTACAGTTTTGAGCATAATTTGTTCTGCCACATTTTCTGATTTGGACAAAACGTATGACACGCCCAACTGCGCCCCGTTGTCGCTACCAATCATCGCCACGAGGTAATCCCACCCGTGTGCGTTCAACGATTTTGCAAGTTCGGGCAATTGCTTGGGCGCAACGGTTGCCGTCAACATTTGTTGAGATTCTATTGTTGCATCCGGCAACAGTCTGATTATCAAATCTTTAATATTTTCCATTACAGATTTTTTTTGAAAATTTCGGATTCAGAATTGTGAAATCCAAAATTTGAAATTCAGGCATTCAAAAAACTGAAAGTGTATGTTTTTTTTTTGAGTTGCAAAAGTAGTGATTTTTTTTGAAAAATATTTTACTTAAATAAAAAAAGGAAGCACAAAAAATATTTTCGTGCTTCTTTTTTTTTGTAAAATGTTATTATTCTGCTATTTCCAACTCATTAATCAGCCTTTGTGCATCTCCAATTTTGTCCATAACGAACATGACGTATCTAATATCAACGTTTATACATCGTTGCAAGTCTCGGTCGAAGACTATGTCTCCACTCATTGCTTCCCAGTTGCCGTCAAAAGCCAGCCCGATGAGTTCGCCTTTTGCATTGAACACAGGACTGCCGCTATTTCCGCCTGTGATGTCATTGTTGGAGAGAAAACAGACGTGCATTTCGCCCGTTATGGGGTCGGCGTATCTGCTATATTCCTTGTTTTTCAGGGCTTTTGTCAGTTTTTCGGGGACATCAAATTCGTAGTCGCCCGGAATTTCCTTTTCTGCAATTCCTTTTATTGTTGTGTAATATTTGTACGATGTAGCATCGGCGGGGTTGTAACCGCCAACAGTTCCGTATGTGAGGCGCATTGTGAAGTTAGCATCCGGATACAGGGCTTTGCCTGTTTCCTGCGTCATTTCTATCAATCCTGCTTCGTAAAGCCGCTGATTATCATCTATTTGCGCAGAAAATTCCTCGCCGCTACCGATAATTTCCATAATTTTTGAACGCACGCTTCCAATAAATTGGTATGCAGGGTCTTTTGTTATATCAAACTTTTTATTGTTCAGAGCGTTAGCCAATTTTTCGTAAGTAGAAAACGCCGATTTTTCAAATACAAAATCAACATATTTTTGGTAATTTCCCTTATATTTCTTGTCGATAGTTTGGTAAATATCGGGCAAATCATTTGTTCCTACATATTGTTTGGCAGTTTTCAGCATTTGAAGCATGGTTGCTTTATCTACTTCTGCAAAATAATCTTTGTACAGATTTTTCATTCGTTCCAAAATTTGTTCTTGGGGTATTTTCCTTGTCAACCCTGCAAAAGTGGTTGATGCTAAACGCGAAATTTCCACGCCTGAAAACAGCGACTCGTATAAATACATCGTTGTTTTATCTGATTCAAAGTTGTTT
The DNA here is from genome assembly GCA_031271005.1 of Prevotellaceae bacterium. Taxonomy (GTDB): domain Bacteria; phylum Bacteroidota; class Bacteroidia; order Bacteroidales; family Paludibacteraceae; genus WRGS01. The sequence goes on from JAISWT010000108.1 coordinate 8,484, forward strand.
TTTGTTGCATTTTCGAGATTTGTAAGGACTTTTCCGTATTTTTGTTTGCGCTCAGGTTTCAGGTTCACCCATTTTTCAAACATGCGCTGCTCATCTTCTTTCACTTGTATAATTTTCAACTTACGAATCGCTTTGTTCATTCCGATGCTGTTTTTCCAGTAGTTTGCACTTTGGGCATGTTTTGAGGCGTATGCCAGTTTTATAGCGTCATCTTTTTCCATAAATGATTGCCACACTTCCTGCTTGACGCCTCTCACGTCAATTTTCGCCTGATTTTCGCCGTTCATCATATTTTCAATTTGCCACGAAGTGGCGTAGCGCTCGGTGCTGCCGGGGTTTCCCAAAATCATTGCAAAGTCGCCGGGTTTGTAACCTGCCATTGATATTTTCGCAAATCTTTTAGGCGAATACGGCACATTATCTTCAGAATATGCTGCCGGCAGTCCGTTCTTGTCGGCATATACGCGGAAAACCGAGAAGTCCCCTGTGTGTCGCGGCCACATCCAATTATCTGTGTCGCCGCCGAATTTGCCGATTGCCTCTGCCGGCGCAAATGCAAAGCGTACATCTTCAAATTCCTGATACACAAGCAGATAGAATTGATTGTTTGCAAAAAACGATTTCACCTGCGCAGTGAGTTTCAGCGAGTCGTTTTTCTCGCTCGCTGCAATCAGCGAGCAAATGGAATCCTGCATCATGGCGCGTTTTTCGCCGTTCAAATCGGCGGGTATTTCTGCCAAAACCCGCTCTGTAACATCTTCAATACAATGTAAGAAGTTAACCGTCAGTCCCGGCGCGGGAATTTCGTCTGCAAGTTGCTTCGCGGTGTAACCATCTTTCAGATAGTTGTGCTCCAGACTGCTCAGTTCCTGAATGGCATCGTATCCGCAATGATGATTGGTAAAAACCAGCCCTTCTTGCGACACCATAACGCCTGTACAGCCGTTGCCGAAAATAACGACCGCATCTTTCAAACTCACGCTGTCGGCGCTGTAAATTTCTGCCGCCGTTAGCACGCACCCCAGCCCCTGCATCTTTTTAATGTTTAATTTCTCAATCAGAGGCAGCATCCACATTCCTTCGTCTGCCATTGCCGGCATCACGCACAATGCCGCTAAAACGCTAAAACAAATTTTTTTCATTATAAATTAAGATTTTTTTATATGTATTTATTTTAATGATTGGTTTTATTCAATTTTCAGTTTTAGCCACAAACGATTTTAGTGGTTAGCGCTTTGACAGAAAAGCAAAACTTCTGCAAAAGTACAAAAATTTGCGCAGTTTATTGCTTTTCTGGTGAAAAATTTTGCCTCTTAAACCCGTTAGCAATTGAGAATTGAGAATTGAGAATTGAGAATTGAGAAATGAGAATTGAGAATGAAGAAATTAAGGAATGAAGAAATGAAGAAATGAAGAAATGAAGAAATGAAGAAATGAAGAAATGAAGGAATGAAGGAATGAAGGAATGAAGAAATTAAGAAATTAAGAAATGTTTTTGAATTGAGAATTATATTCAATTACGAATTACGATTTGCTAATTGCTAATTGCTAATTGCTAATTGCTAATTGCTAATTGCTAATTGATTAAAGTTTCTAACTAAACTCTAAATTCTGATAACTTAAAACTGAAAACTTTTATAATCTCGTAAATTTCATCTATATTTGCCGAAAAAAAATATGAACCCATTTCCTGTTATTGATAAATATTACGTCAGGGGCAGCAATTTGTACAATTTACTGCTTGAGCATAGTGGCAGGGTGGCGTTGAAGTCGGTGTCTGTTTGCTACAGACATCCCGAACTGAATGCCGACATGCAGTTTGTTATTGAGGCGGCGTTTTTGCACGACATCGGCATTTTCCGTTGCTACGCGCCGTCAATTTTTTGCTTTGGCAGTCATAAATACATCGAACACGGCTATCTTGGTGCGCAAATACTTGAACGCGAAGGGTTTCCACAGCACGCCCGCGTAGCCGAAAGGCATACAGGAACGGGAATTTCGCTCGCCGAAATCGAAGAACGCAACCTGCCATTGCCCCACCGCGACTTTTGCCCGCAAACGATAGAGGAAAAAATTGTGTGCTACGCCGACAAGTTTTTTTCAAAAACGCAGCCCGACCGCGAACTGTCGCTCGCCGAAGTCAGAAAACATTTGAGAAAATTTGGCGAAAAAAAATTGGTAATCTTTGACGGCTGGCACGGGATTTTTGGGTAATTATTGACTATATATTATTGATATTGAATATATTACAGATAAAATACGGGGCGAAAATATTTTGTTCTCCTGCAAAAATTATTTAATATTCCAAATCTTAATGCAAGTTTATTTTAATATTTCAAAAAAATTGTTGTATTTTTGCGCTCAAAGTATGAATAAACCGTTCGGAAAAATATTATCAATTATATTGGCGTTGCTGTACTTTGGCACAACAACGGGCTTTGGCGTTGTCCGCTGCAATCACTTGGGGCAACTGAAAGTGATTTTCCCTGACGAAAAAACGGATATTTGCATTTGCAAAGCACAAAAGCCAAGCCCGCAAATGGACGATTGTCATTCGCACGAAGACGCTGTAAACAACTCATTATCAGATAATTACAAAACAGTTCAAGATAGTTCCGAAGATGAAGCATGCTGTGCATTGAGTTTTCTTAAACTTGATGTGCAAACGACACATCCGGAAAAAGCAAATCATTATAATTCAACAGATTATAAAATCTTGTTTTACCCTTGTGCAATCACTGCCAATGTCGATTTTATTCCTTTGGAAAATAATATTGTTTTTTCTCAAAAACCCTCCCCTACTGCCCTCATAGGGCATACTGCGCTTATTTATCAATATCGGAAATTAAGAAATTGAAGCCCCAAAACCTCATCGTTTAGTGTTTATTCACTACTGGCTATTCACTTTTACCATCAATTAATTTTATTTTTAAATTAAAAAAAACGGATTCTGCTCTGCCGTTTCTTCATAATAAGTTGGAGAATAAAAAGGGGCTTTTAAATTATGTATAAAAAAATAATATTTATATTTGCTGCACTGACGCTTTTTGCGAGTGCAATTATTGCCCAGCATATTAACGGGCACGTATTTACCACTGAAAATGGGCGCACAATGGCGCTCGAAGGCGTTAGCGTTTTTATTCCGAACAGTAATAATGGAGTTTTCACCGCTGCGGACGGCAGTTTTGAACTTATGCGCAAGGAAGACGAAGCGCTGCAAATTGTGTTTTCGCTGTCGGGCTATGCTACTGATACAGTGGCGCTTACAGGCAAATCACAACATATAATGCATGCTATGCGCGCGCAGGAGATTGCGCTGGCAGCAACCTCTGTTACAGGCTATCAGAAGGGCACGATGAGTCCGCGCAGTGCGCTGGTGAAAACCGAAATTATCACACGTACAGGGCTTACAAAATTGGCGTGCTGCAACCTCTCCGAAAGTTTTGAGAACAGCGCAAGCATCACTGTGGGCTTTACGGACGCGGTTTCGGGCGCAAAGCAGGTTCAACTTTTGGGCTTGTCGGGGCTGTACAGTCAGATGCAGGCTGAAAACATTCCCGCAATGCGCGGGCTGTCGGCTACTTTTGGCTGGAATTACGTGCCGGGAACGTGGCTTGAATCTATTCAGATTTCAAAGGGCGCCTCTTCGGTAGTAAATGGTTATGAGAGCATTACAGGACAGATTAATCTTGAAATGCTCAAGCCCGAAACAGCGCAACCGCTTTTTATCAATCTCTACGCCGACCTCGAAGGGCGCTACGAAGCCAATATTACTTCCGCGCTGAAAATCAGCGACAAATGGAACGCAAGTTTGCTTACGCACGTTTCGTCAGAAACACAGGAACACGACCGCAATGGAGACGGATTTATGGACATTCCAAAATCTGCGCTTGTAAATCTGTATAACCGATGGACCTATACCTCAACAAGCGGGCTGCTCAGCCAAACGGGAATCAAATTTTTGAACGAAACGCGAAACGGCGGGCAGACGAGACATAAACTTGCACCTGAACATATAAATCATTTATACTCAACGAGTTTCACTAACCGAAGTTTTACGGTAGAAAATAAAACCGGCATTCCTTTTACTACAAAAGAAGGTACATCTGTCGGAATTATCACCCACTTCACGCATTACGAACAGAGTGCGCAGTTGGGCAAAAAGTCCTTTGACGGGAAGCAAAACTCGCTGTATGCCAACGTTATATACACGCAGCAAACGGGCGACAATAAGAGCAATAAATTTTCGGCAGGCGGAAGTTTTGTTGCCGATTTTTACAGGACTGCATTTTTGGATACGCTTATGCTACTGCCATCGTCCGGGCAGGTTCAAACTCCACTAACGCCAATCAATCGCAACGAAATAGTACCGGGGCTGTTTGGCGAATATACAATTTCACCTGTAAATAAACTGCTTATAGTTGCCGGCGCGCGCCTCGATTATAACAGTTTTTACAAAAAATGGCTTTTTTCGCCCCGCGCAAACCTGAAATATACAATGAACGATTATTTCGTGGCGCGGGCATCGGTAGGGCGCGGCTTCAGGTCGGCAAATCTGATTTCGGACAATATCGGCTTGCTTGGCTCGTCTCGCAGCATCAATGTGGCTGACATCGGAGATATTGATATGGAAAGTGCGTGGAATTACGGCGCAAATCTCCAATTTTCAATTCCTGTTTGGAACGAAGAGATTATGTCTATAGGGTTTGATTTTTTTCATACCGAGTTTCAGAATCAGGTGGTCGTTGATATTGAGCGCAATCGTAATAGTGTGAGTTTTTACAACTTGCAGGGGCGGTCGTATGCCGATGTTTTTCAGGCAGATTTGACATTGACGCCTTTCAAAGGGTTCGATGTTTATGCCGCGTTTCGCTACAACAACACGCAAATAACTTACAAAGATGAACACAGAGCACTATTTCAGAGCGAGAAGCCTCTGACATCGCGTTTTCGCGGGCTTATAAATCTTGCCTATGCAACGAATTTACGCAAATGGGTGTTCGATTTCACCGCGCAGTTGAACGGACCTGTGCGACTGCCTAACCTGAACGGTTACACCGAAAAACCTTTATACTCACCAACTTATCCTGCCCTGTTTGCGCAAGTAACACGCAACACAAAACGCTTCGACCTGTATGTTGGCGCAGAAAACATACTTGACTATCGCCAAAAAGAGCCGATAATTGAAGCCGGTTCGCCTTTCAGCCAGAACTTTGACTCGTCAATGATTTGGGGACCACTGATGGGACGAAGAATTTACGCAGGATTAAGAATCAGAATCGGCGAGTTGAGATAAAATTGGCTGTCAATCTTCAGTTGTCAGTTACCGGTTTTAGCCACAAATGCACGAATTTTTTTTAGTGTAAAGAATAAAGACAAAGACTTGATTCTGCAAAGTCAAAACTCTGATAACTATCTTTTTCCACTATTCAATTAAATATAATTAAAAATTAGCAGTCTTTACTCTTTCTGATAACTGATAACTGATAACTGAAGACTGACAACTGTTCAATATTACTGCTGCAAAATATCCCGCAACGCCTCCGGGTCAGAAAGTATTGCCCAACCGTAGGTTGCAATTATTACAACATACATAATCAGGAAGATAGCGCCCAGCGCCAACCCGATAATAGCGCAAATTTTCCCCGCGTTCATATTATTGTACGAACTTGGCAAGTAATCCTGAGGATTTGCCTGATAAAGGTTGTTGGCAGTTTTTGCCATTACCAAAGCAATAATAGCGCAAACAATGCCCACTATTCCATAGCAGCAGCACGTTGGAATTGATACAATGCCTAAAATCAGAATTGCTTTTGAATTGGGCAATTCCATTTTTTGCGTAAACTGGTCAAAATTTTGATTTTCCATGAATTAAAAAATTTTATGAGTTATGATTTTATAAATGTAAAATATAGTTACAACAGAAACGTAAAAAATGAACAGGAATTTTACTGCGGCTGCTCCATTTTTGAAATCGAATTTTAGATGCAACAACGTGAAAATCAGGCAAACAAAGAAAGGTATCGTTGCCGGATAAAGTGTCAAACTTTCCCACAACCTGCCTTCAAACAACGCTACTATACTGCGTTGAAAGCCGCAACCGGGGCAATCAATACCCGTCAGGTACTTGCTTGGGCAAGTTAGCATATAATTTCCAATGGAAAGTAGCATTTTTTCGTTCAATAAATTTGTTGTAAAAGAATCAACAACAAAGGTTTTGTTTGTTTTACAGGATTGCAGGATTAACAGGTTTTTATTTTGTTCTTCTTGTAAATCCTGTAATCCTGTTGATTTTATATGTTCAATTAAAATTTAGTCGTTTTTTCAGCTTGCAAAGTTAATATAAAATATTAAAGAACAAAAGCGAGATTAGTGGTTAGTGGTTAATGAAGGAATGTTTTTGAATTGAGAATTGAGAATTGAGAATTGAGAATTAAAACAATACCTAACTATTTCTAACTATACCTAACTGTATTCAATTGCTCATTGCTAATTGCTATCTGCTAATTGCTATCTGCTATCTGCTATCTGCTATCTGCTATCTGCTATCTGCTAATTGCTATCTGCTAATTAACTCATTCTGTTTTTGTAATCTTCGTATCCAAATTGTCTAATCAGTTGAAATTCATTGTTTTGTGTCCACATTCCGATATTTGGGTGTGCCACTCCGTTGAACATTGTTGTTTTGACCATCGTATAATGTACCATATCTTTGAACACAATTTTGTCGCCGGTCAGCAAAGGTTTTTCAAAAATCCAGTTTCCGATGTAATCTCCTGCAAGACAGGAATTTCCGCGCATTCTATAACAATGTTTAACCGTTTTTTCATCTGTCGTGTCCTGTTTTTCTGCACCTTCAATGTCGGGCTGATAAGGCATTTCGAGGCAGTCGGGCAGGTGGCAGGCAAATGAGATGTTGAGCATTGCGGTCTTAATTCCGTGATTTTCAACAATATCCTCAACCGTAGCAACGAGCACGCCCGTTTGCCACACAAATGCTGCGCCCGGCTCTAAAATTATTTGCAGATGTGGATATTTTGTTTTAAATTGCTTTAAAAGCGCAATTAAATGTTCTATATCGTAATCTTTTCGTGTAATGAGATGTCCGCCGCCCATATTGAGCCATTTTAGTTGGGAAAAATATTTGCCAAATTTTTCGTCTACCACAGCGAGCGCTTTTTCCAAATCGTAAGATGAACTTTCGCAAAGAACGTGAAAATGCAGCCCTTCAATGCCTTCAGGTAATGTGTCGGGCAATAAATCGGCAACAGCGCCCAGCCGCGAGCCTGCCACCGCAGGATTGTAGAGGTCGGTTTCTACCACCGAAACTTCGGGGTTGATACGCAAGCCGCACGAAATTTTACGCTGATTTTCAACAGTTTGCGGGTAGAACTTTGTGAATTGCGCCAGCGAATTGAACGTAATATGGCTGCTGCACTCGGCAATCCTGCCAAACTCATGTTCGGTATAAACGGGCGCGTATGTGTGTGCCAATGTCCCCATTTTTTCGCTCGCGAGTAGCGCTTCTGCCAGCGAACTTGCGGTTGTAAGGTTGAAAAATCTTTTTATCATAGGGAACGCGCCCCACACTGCAAATGCTTTGAAAGCCATGATAATTTGCACGTCAGCACGCTCGCTCACCGATTTGAGCAACGCAAGATTTTGCATAAGTAATTGCTCATCAATTACATACGAGGGAGACGGAATTTGTGAATAATTCATTCTTCTTTTTTTTTGCAAAAATAATAAAAAAGGTGCAAGTGAGAAAATCACCTGCACCTTTTTTGTTGCTGTTCAAAATGTTCAATTACATTTAAACAATTCCCTGTGCCAGCATTGCTTTTGCTACTTTTAGGAATCCTGCCACGTTTGCACCTTTCATATAATTGATGTATCCGTCCGGCTGTTTTCCGTATTTTACGCATGCGGTGTGGATATCGTTCATAATCTGTTGCAGTTTGGCATCAACTTCTTCGGCTGTCCACGAGATGTGCATCGCGTTTTGTGTCATTTCCAAGCCCGAAGTAGCCACTCCGCCTGCATTGACGGCTTTGCCCGGTCCGTACATTATTTTATTATTGATAAACTGCTCAATTGCCTCTGGGGTGCAACCCATATTTGAGATTTCGGCAACGCACTTTACTCCGTTTGCTATCAACAATTTAGCATCGTTTTCATTGAGTTCGTTTTGTGTAGCGCAAGGCAGTGCAATGTCTGCTTTAACCTCCCAGGGCTTTTTGCCGGCAATAAATTTGGCGCCAAATTTTTCGGCGTATGGCGACACAATATCGTTGCAGGTTGCTCTGAGTTCGAGCATATAGTCAATTTTTTCTCCTTCTATCCCGTTTTCGTCATAAATGTATCCGTCTGGTCCTGAAATAGTTACAACTTTGGCTCCCATTTCGGTTGCTTTTAGGGCGGCGCCCCATGCCACGTTTCCAAAGCCCGAAATTGCAATCGTTTTGCCTTTAATGTCCATTCCTGCGGTTTCGAGCATCTGTTTTGTGAAATACAAGCCGCCAAATCCTGTGGCTTCGGGGCGAATTAGCGAGCCTCCAAATTCGAGGTTTTTGCCTGTGAGCACGCCGGTATTTTCGCGTGCCAGTTTGCGATACATTCCGTACAGGTAGCCAATTTCGCGTCCGCCTACGCCAATATCGCCGGCAGGAACATCCGTATCCGGTCCTATATAACGCCAGAGTTCCATCATAAACGCTTGGCAGAATCTCATCACTTCGGAGTCCGATTTTCCTTTTGGGTCGAAGTCAGAGCCGCCTTTTGCGCCGCCCATTGGCAGCGTGGTGAGTGCGTTTTTAAAAATCTGCTCAAATCCCAGGAATTTCAGAATAGATGGATTTACGGACGGGTGGAAGCGCAATCCGCCTTTGTAAGGTCCGATGATGTTGTTGAATTGAATACGGTATCCGAGATTGGTTTGCACCTCGCCGCGGTCGTCTGTCCACACCACTTTAAAGGTGAAAATACGGTCAGGCTCCACGAGGCGTTCGGCTATTTTTGCCTTCTCAAATTCGGGATGCTCATTGTACACATCTTCTATTGTGCTCAACACTTCGCGCACTGCCTGCAAGTACTCCTTTTCGTTAGGATGTTTTGCTTCTACCTGAAGCATTAACTTGTTCAAATTCATAGCATTAAAAAATTTAATCTGTTAATTTTCAATATTTTATTTTTATTTTATTTTATCAAAATTAAGGCACGCAATTTTAAAGAAAATTTTTGGTATAAAAAAATAAATATGGGTTTTTTTTTTGTAAAATTTGCAATTAAATTCTAAATTTACATTTTGATTATTTTTTACAATAATATAATGTAGATTATAACCGTTTTCAAGAATAATGGTTACATAATCACATTGTCATCGTTTATTTTTTTTAAAATAAAAAACAATGTTAGTGGTTAATTGTTAGTGGTTAATGAAGGAAGGAAGGAATGTCTTTGAATTGCTAATTGCTAATTGCTAATTGATTAAAGTTTCTAACTATTCCTATAACTAAACTCTAATAACTGAAAACTGAAAACTACTTTGTAATTTGTATTTCACTAAACTCTAAACTCTAAACTCTAATAACTGACAACTAACTGACAACTTGTAATATTCAATATCCGTTATATAAGATTCTCATTTTCACGGGTTTGCTCGAATTGTGGTTGCGCAGCGCGAGTCCGCTCACCGGCAAATAGTGCGCCGTACCTGTTATTGTTGTGCCGTAAGTGGTGCTTGTAAGCGCGAGTGTTATTGGTAAAACAGTGATTTCCAGAGTTTCAGGGAGCGGAGTATGCAAAGTTTCGTATCGGTGAAATTCTGTTGCAAACAGGCGCGAGAGTTCAAACTGAAACAGGTAAGTAGTGTCGTTTGTTGCTAATATTTGCCGTTGCGCCGTTGTATAGGTTGCACAGGTATCGTTACCGGACGGCAAACGCTTTTTGTCGAAAAATGGTTGCATTGCATCCGACTTGATTGCAAGCATATACGAAGGCATTTTCAGATAACTGTCGGCGCTGTTTTTGGCTTGCATTTCGAGGACGGCAGCGCTTATTTGCATCTTTTTCCCGTCAACTTTTCTCTGCATTTGCTCATAAATATCTCTTAAAGGGATATTTATTTGCGTATAAAAATTGGCAGGCGAAGAGACGTAAGTAACCGTATCGGGTATTGTAATTGTTTGACGGTCAGGATGTTCTACGCGATTAACGCGCACTACTTCGCGGTTGGACGGAAACGAGAGCGCCAGATTAACTGTTTCGCCACCTGTGCGCTTGTAGTGATAGTAATAATTGATACTAATTCCTGAAACATTAAGCATTGCCGAACTGCCGAAATCTGTAGTAATATACAAACCTTTGAAAAATTGCAGGAAGTTTTCAATATTGCTGTAAATCACTTTGTCGCCTGCTGCATTTCGCGGGTCAAATCGCCGCACAAACTCCTGCGAAAGCGGCATAACAATAATATTTTTCGTGCCAAGGTTTCCTTTGTTTGGGGTAAGAACGGCTTCGGCAATCGGCTGCGACAAGTCGCAATACTCGCTTACATCAATATTTGACGAGTATTTGCCGTTGTTAATCAAGTCTTTACCTGTCAGTTCGTATGCGCGAATGTTCATCAAACTGTTGCCATTGCCAACCCACGAGGTGTAAGTGATTTCTATTTTCGCACTGTCGATGTCAAATTCTGCAAAAGCGGGTTCGCCTGTGCCTATTTTAGGAAATTCAAAGTTGAGCGGACACATAAGTTGTGTCAAAATATCGGCAACGGCGGTACCAAAGGTGTTGTCGGCAAAGGCGCCAAGTTGCAGGGAGTCTTGGTTAAGATAAATAGAATCAATCACTTGCGTTTGTGAAGTGAGATTTTGAACGTGCGTTGCAACTACGATTTTATCTGCCGGCGGTTGTATTGCGGCGCCTACATCTGTTGCCACATCGTCTTTGCATGCACCAAACGCAACGCCAACAAACGACAATAAAATTATTGCAAACTGATTGATTTTTTTCATTTTTTTTGTTAAATTCCTAATAATCAATAATTCAAATTCCCAATCAGAGAGGCTGACGGGAGTTGTTAAATTTTTTTGCAAAGATAAATTAAATTTTGTAAGTTTATTGCATTAAATTATCATAAAATTCTGCAAAATGTGTTATGTAATTTTCTTTCCCTTTGAAATGCAAAAAAGGTTTTTCCGTATCTTCCACATAATCAATCAGTTGTTGATTTGCATTTTCTGTTATTTGCGAGATTCCGTCAGAAAAATCAATAGCAAGTTTTGACAGCGCCAAATAATCAAGTTCTTTGCCTTTGTATGGGGCTATATCTTTTTCGCGCATTCCGCCTGTTTTCATTTTTTTTGCAAATTCTTTGCGAAAAGGCTGTTGAAAATCATCGTTGAGCAGCGACCATATCACTTTTGAATGTTTGAAAAAGGGGTCGTCGTTGTAGGCTTTTTTTACATATATCGGAATTAATGACGAAATCCAGCCGTGGCAATGTATTATATCGGGCGTCCATCGCAGTTTTTTAACGGTCTCCATCACGCTGCGTGCAAAAAAGATAGCACGTTCATCATTGTCGCGAAACTCTTTGCCGTCTTCGTCGCATGCAATAGATTTTCTGTGAAAAAACTCGTCGTTGTCAATAAAATAAATTTGCATTCGTGCTGCCTGTATAGACGCTACTTTTAGGATAAGCGGATGGTCTGTGTCGTCAATGATTAAGTTCATTCCTGAAAGCCGAATGACCTCGTGAAGTTGATTGCGCCTTTCGTTGACACTGCCGTATTTGGGCATAAAGATGCGCGTTTCCCAGCCAAACTGCTGAATGTCTTCGGGCAATTGGCGTGCAATAAGTGATAACTCTGTCTCGGGTAAATAAGGGGAAATTTCTTGTGAAATGTACAGAACTCGTCTAACTTTTTTCTTCATTATTTATGTGTGTAAAATTTCGTTTTGCAAAGATATAAAAAAAAAATCAGATATTTGCAAATTTCTTTTCAAAATAAAATAAAACGCTGCAAAACTTTTCTTTTTTAGTTTTCAGTTGTCAGAAAGAATCTTTACTCCCCCGCTTTGGCGGGAAAAGTCTTTGCCTTTACTATTTACTATTTGTAAAGTTTCACAGAGAGACACGGAGTTCACACAGAGGGGCACAAAGTAGAGGCTTGCGTACTTTTATTAGTGAATAATTAATAGTGAATAGTGAATAATCCGTAGGGGCGCGATTAATCGCGCCCCTACTGTTGCGATTATTAGATTTTCCATTATTCATTTCTTCATTTCTTCATTCCTTAATTATTAATTGCTGCGTATTCTGTATTTCACTATTCACTATTCACTATTCACTAATAAAAAACTGTATTTTGTCTATACTCTATACTCTATACTCGCCCAACGTAAAGACACCCAACACAAGGGCTGTCTCAAAAGTATTTTTTATAAACGGGAACTCCTGAAAATTGATTATTTGATATTACTCTCCCACTTTGGCGGGACATCTTTGCGTTCCTTGCGTAATCCTTTGCGGTTCTTTGCGGTAAAAAATATTTAACCGCAAGGGACGCAAAGGTTTCGCAAAGTGCGCAAAGGGTTTTTGAGACAGCCCCCTACAACGCCTTATGTCGATGTTCTATACTCTATGTTCTATGTTCTATGCTCTGTCCCGTGCCTTCGTGCTAATTTAACTTAAATTCGTAAGTAATTGTGCCTCTAACAATCCCTGCCCCGCCCGAAAATCGCGCCTTTTTTGCAGTAGCGAGCGCAGCATTGCGTGTTGCTGGGTCGGAAACAGTGGTAGGAGCGCCTATTGTAGCCGCAGCCACAACGCCTCTTGCATCTACATCTATCGAAACGGTAATTTTTCCCTCAATATTTCTCGCAGGCGGTTCTTCCAAAGCGCCAATCAGGGTTCTTCCCTGCACATTTGCATTTCCGCGTCCGGCGTAATTGCCCTGTCGCCCGTTGCCGGCACCGCCGCCTGTACCGCCGCCGTTACCTGTTCCGTTGCCAGCCCCGTCGCCCGAAGCATTTCCCGCGCCTGCACCTGCACCATAACCCGTGCCGCCGCCTTTGGCTGCCTGCTCGCTGCCTGCCAATGCGCTGCCAATGCGGGAGGCACGGTCAATAGCCGCTTGCTTTTGTCGCTGCTCCTCGGCAATTCGCGCCGCTTCATCGGCTGCCTGCTGCGCTGCATACGCGCCCTGATTGTCGTACTGCGTTGCTACTGCATTGACAGAAACGGCGACCGGCTGTGTAACTGCTTGAACAGCAGGCTGTTCAACAGTCGGCTGGGTTGCGTAGCCGCCTTCGTCAATCGCGCCCCCTGCCGAACCGCCATAGTCGCCACCTGTGCCGCCGCCGTCAAACGAATCGCCAAAACTCACCATTATAACCTCTTCGCTATGGTGTTCAACCTTGGGTAAATACGTGAAAAGCAACAGCAAAAACAGCAGAGCGAAAACCGACATTGAGCCAAACGACCCCAGCAGACGGGAACGACTTTCTATTTTGTGCATGAAATCAGTCATATAGTCAAACAGTAAATATTAAAAAAAAAAGAATAAATTTATTGATTAAAAAAAATACCTCAAATCCACAGTGATTTTTGCAATTCGTTTATCTTCCGTAAGTTATAATAAACAAGGTTCAACGGAACAACAGAGAAAATATTATTGTAAAAAACTTGAACTGTAACTGTAACTGTAACTGTAACTGTATCCGTAAAGTGATTGTGGATTTAAAGGAAAGACAAAAATAGTTAATTTTCAGCAGACAACAATTTTTCATTTCTGTTTTTTTTAATTTTAACAAATGTATTTAAAGTATTAATTATCTTAAAATCAAGATATTAAATAAAAACAACTGACATTTTTGCATATTTATTTTTAATAAATTTTAAATCAATGAAGTTCATTTGCCTGATAATATTGACAAATTTTCAGTTTTCAATTTGCTTTCTCAAAATTGTGTTAATTTCCAAGATGTTTTTGTTAAATTTTAAAAATATTTACTTCAAAATTGTCAGTTAGGCACATCTTTTGATAATTTTGCAGCCGTAAATGTTTAAAATCAGAAATTATTTAACACTAATTGGACTTAAATTTTTGCAAAAATAATGTTATAATTTAATAACTGAAAAAAATATGAACAAAAAAAATTTTTTTAGAATTTTATGCTTGTTTTTAGCGGTAGTTGGCGTTAGCGCAGCAACTACTTTCACGGTTAATCGTTTGACAAACAACAACTTGACGGAAACCAAGAGCGGCAATTCGCCGTTTTCGTTTGCCGATTTTCAGACAGCGCGCAGCGGACTTGAAACAGATTTTACTCTTGCTGCCGAGCGCACCATCCATGCTGTTGTTCACGTTAAAGTGAAGGTGCCGTCACGCGGGATGCAGGGAATGGGTGGAATGGACGACTTTTTTGACCAGTTCTTTTTCGGACCCTTTGGCGGCGGCGGGCGTCAGCAGCAGCAAATGGAACAACCTTTGCAGGAAGGTTCGGGGTCGGGCGTTATCATTTCGGCTGACGGATACATTGTTACCAACAATCATGTTATCGAAAATGCAAAAGAGATTGAGGTTACACTCAACGACAAGCGCACTTTCAAAGCAAAACTCGTGGGCAGCGACCCCACAACAGATATTGCGCTGATAAAAATTGAAGAGAAAAATCTGCCCACTATTCCTTTTGGCAATTCCGATTCGCTCAAAGTAGGTGAATGGGTGCTGGCTGTCGGCAATCCTTTTAATTTGACATCAACGGTTACAGCAGGCATTGTGAGCGCCAAGGCGCGAAACATTGATATTTTAAAAACTCAAATGAAAATTGAGTCGTTTATTCAGACCGATGCGGCAATAAATCCCGGAAACAGTGGCGGCGCACTGGTAAACACTGACGGTCAATTAATTGGAATAAACACAGCAATCGCCTCTGCAACAGGGTCTTACGCAGGCTACGGATTTGCAGTGCCATCGGGTATTGTGCAAAAAGTTGTTACCGATATTAAGGAGCATGGGAAAGTGCAGCGTGCGGTTTTGGGAGTTGCATTGGGCGATATTACCAACCAACTTGCCAAAGAGAAAAACTTAAAAACAATGGAAGGCGCGTATGTGAACGACATTGTCAAAGGCAGCGCCGCCGAAAAAGCCGGAATTGAAAAGGGCGACATCATCACGGCAATTGACGGAGTGAAAATCAGCTCTTCTGCGCAATTGCAGGAACTGGTTGGACGCCGCCGTCCCGGCGACAAAGTGAAAATTAACGTACTGCGTGGCGATAAAACGCTGACCTTGAGCGCCGAACTGAAAAATATGCAAGGCAATACCGAGATTGTTTCTGCCGTAAAAGGCAGTGAAATTTTTGGCGCCACGTTTGCAGAAGTGGACTCGCAAGTGGCGGCTTCGCTCAACATTGAAGGCGGAGTGCAGGTGAAATCTGTTGGCAAAGGCGCTTTCGCAAATGCAGGCGTTAAGGAGGGCTTTATTATCCTGAAAGTGAACAATCAGACGGTAGAAACCGAAGACGACCTCCAACGTGCCGTAAATCAGGTCATTAACGGAAGCGACCGCGACAGAGCGCTGTTCCTAACGGGCGTTTATCCCAATGGACGTGTAACCTACTATGCAGTAGGGATTTAGACGCACAAAGTTTTCAGTTTTCAGTTTTCAGATAATTCAGTTGCGTTCTTTGCGGCAAAAACATTTAACCGCAAAGAACGCAATTTTTTCGCCCAAAAAAAATCTATGTGTAATAAAAAAAGATAAAAGATAAAAGACTTATGGAGTTAAATTAATTCTCAATTCTAATAATTGTTCACTATTCACTATTCACTAAATATTGAAAATCAAAATTCTGAAAACTTAAAACTTTTTTACTATCAGATTGTAATATGTCTGAACTTTTCTGTACATTTGCAAATAAATTTACGATGAATTGGCAGCAACTTCTCTCTACCAAGCGTTTTGGGCTTGAACAGTATCACGCCGTACACGCTGACGACCGCTCGGAATTTCAGCGGGACTATGACCGTCTGATTTTTTCGGCGGCTTTCAGGCGTTTGCAAAACAAAACTCAGGTTTTTCCTCTGCCGACTAATATTTTTGTTCATAACCGTCTGACTCACAGTTTGGAAGTGTCGTGTGTGGGTCGGTCGCTGGGCAGTTTTGCGGCGCAACAGTTGGGGCTCGAAGCAGGCGAGGCAGGCTCAATAGTGGCAGCGGCAGCCTTGGCGCACGATATGGGCAATCCGCCTTTTGGACATTCGGGTGAAATGACTATTTCTTCTTTCTTTTCGGAAGGTAAAGGGCTGAAATTCAAGCGTTTAATTGACAGCGAAAATCAATGGCAAGACCTTGTGCGCTTTGAGGGCAACGCAAATGTGTTTCGGCTGCTTACTCATCAGTTCAAGGGACGAAGGCAAGGAGGTTTCGCTCTGACTTACAGTACATTGGCATCTATCGTAAAATATCCTTTCCCGTCTACAGAGGCAGAAGGCAATAAAAACAAATTTGGATTTTTCTGCTCAGAAACCGAAAGTTATTTGCAAATTGCCAACGAATTGGGAATTAATAGTTTAGATAAAAACAGCAATCATTTTGCACGGCATCCGTTTGTTTTTCTGGTGGAAGCCGCTGACGATATTTGCTACCAACTTATGGACATAGAAGATGCCCACAAACTCAAAATCATTTCTACCGATGAGACAAAAATGCTTTTACTCAACTTCTTTGACCAGAAGGAAAAGGCACGCCGCCTCGAAATCCTGAATATGCTGTCGGATGTCAACGAGCAAATCGCCTACTTGCGCTCGCTGGCAATAGGAAAGTTGATACGTGAATGTGTCCGTGTGTTTGTGGAGAAGGAAGATGATTTGCTGTCAGGAAGTTATAACATTCCGTTAATAAAAAACATCTCGCCCGAATGTACCGAAGCATACAAAATATGTTCGGAGTTGGCAACAAAAAAAATCTATCATTCGCAGGAAGTCATTGATATTGAACTCACCGGATACAAAATAATTACAACGCTTTTGGAATATTTTACGGATGCTATCTTCTCGCCCGAAAAAAAATATTCGCAACAACTGCTCATGCGTATTCCTGCGCAGTACGAAACAGCCCTGACAACGCCTTACAGCAAAATTCAAACAATATTAGACTATATTTCGGGAATGACAGATGTATACGCACTCGATTTGTACCGCAAAATTACGGGAATAAATATTCCATGATTAGTGATTAGTGGTTAGTAATGAAGGAATGAAGGAATGAAGGAATGAAGAAATTGTATTCAATTACGAATTACGATTTGCTAATTGCTAATTGCTAATTGATTAAAGTTTCTAACCACTAACAATTAACCACTAACCACTAACCACTAACCACTAACCACTAACAATTAACCACTAATCACTAATCATCATTTCGCTAATGATTGCGTTTGAAATTAGAATGCCTTTCGGAGTTAAAAAACAGCGATTTTCGGCAGTTTTTATTTTTTCTGTTAAAATAAATTTTTGAATATTTTTGAAAAAATAATCGGAAAATTCCCTGCCGAAATGCTTGTTAATATATTCACAATCAACGCCTTCGGCAGTACGCAGCGCCAGCATTACATATTCGTTGTATTTATCTTTTTCCGTTAATATTTCCTTTTCAAAAAAAGTTTTGTTTCCCTTAACATTTTCAATATATTTTTTGATTGAGGCAACATTCCATTGCCTGCTCACGCGGTCGAAAGAGTGCGCTGCTGCGCCAATTCCCAGGTATTTGCTGTTTTTCCAGTAGCCGCAATTATGTTGCGAGCGGAATCCCTGCTGCGCAAAGTTTGAAATCTCGTAATGTTCAAATCCGTTATTTTCAGCCATTTGCAAGAGCCGCAAATACATTTGGTTCATCGTTTGCTCGTTTGTTGGCGCTACGTTGCCAAGCATACGGCTTTTCCACAGCGGCGTTCCGTCTTCGTAAGTAAGCCCGTAAGCCGAAATGTGCTGAATATCAAGCGAAAACGCCATCTTGAGTTCGGCAGTCCAGTCTTTTAACGTTTGCCCGGGCAAGCCAAAAATCAAATCCACGCTGATATTTTCAAAACCGTAATCTTTAGCAAATTGCACGGCATCTATCGCCTGTTTTGCAGAATGACGGCGATTGACCGCTCTCAAAAAACGGTCGCTAAAACTCTGAATACCAATGCTTACACGATTAAAGGGCAAATTTTTTATTTCTGACAAATAATCCGCCGTCAAATCATCAGGATTTGCCTCGAAAGTGATTTCAGCGTTCTTGTCTATTGTAAATATCTGATTTACAGCATAAAATATTTTCTCAAAATGCTGAGTCCGAAGCAAACTCGGCGTACCGCCGCCAAAATAAACAGACGAAACGGTTTCGCTTTGAAGCAAATAATCGCGCCGTGCATACAACTCTGCAATCATTGTATCAATGTAAATATCAATGAATTGCGGCGCAACTTCAGTGTAAAAATCGCAATACGCACATCGCTGTTTGCAAAACGGGATATGGAAATATAAAGATGCCATTGCAGGTTTGTGTTAATATTATTTTCTACCGCCCAAAATCATATCTGCGAGTGTCATTGCAGCCATTGCTTCTACAACAGGCACCGCACGCGGCACAACGCAGGGGTCGTGCCTGCCTGCGATGTTGATTGTTTGTGCTTGCCCGTGTATATCAACGGTTTGCTGCGGGCAGGCAATAGAACTTGCAGGTTTGAATAAAACCCTGAAATACACTGACATACCGTTTGAAATGCCGCCCTGAATGCCGCCCGAATTGTTGGTTGCAGTAACAGTTTTTCCATTTTTCAACACAAATTCATCATTTTGCTGCGAGCCTTTGAGAGTAACTCCCTCAAATCCAATGCCATAATCGAAGCCGTGGGCAGCAGGAATACTCATCATTGCCGCTGCCAAACGCGCTTGCAATTTGCCGAAAACAGGCTCGCCTGTTCCTGCGCATAGTCCTGATACTGCGCAAGTTACAACCCCACCGATGCTGTCGCCTTCTTCTTTGAGTTGCTTAATGTAATCAATCATTTTTGCGGCAACATCGGGCTGCGGACATCGTACATCGTTTGTTTCCGTTTCTGCGAAATCAATTGTTTCTATTGGGATAGAAATTTTGTAAGTTCCTATCTGTGAGGTGAATGCGTTAATTGCGATTCCTTTTTCTGCTAAAATTATTTTTGCCAATGCGCCTGCTGTAACACGCGCTGCGGTTTCGCGTGCCGAGCTGCGCCCGCCGCCGCGAAAATCGCGCATCCCATATTTCTTATACCACGTAAAATCGGCGTGCGAAGGACGAAAAATGTTCTTAATTTCCTCATAATCGGCGCTTTGCGCATCATTATTTTCTATAATAAAGCCAATGGGCGCGCCTGTGGTTTTACCTTCAAAAATACCGGATAGGAATGTAACTTTGTCTTTTTCGGCGCGTTGTGTAGTGATTGCAGACTGTGCAGGGCGGCGGCGGGCAAGTTCGCGCTGTACAAAATCGAAATCGACAGTCAAGCCCGCAGGACAGCCATCTATAATCCCACCAAGAACTGCGCCGTGGGACTCGCCAAAGGAAGTGAAGCGAAAATTTCTGCCGAAAGTATTCATAAAATTTCAAATTCTTAAAACTACATTCTATTTGCTATTGTTTTTTTTGCAAAATGTATTTTGCCCCTGCATGCTATCCGGAAATTGACCATGCTCTCGCCGATTGGATAGTAAAATTTTTTCCGAGTTATGAGAAATCATTGACAACAGAATTTCCTGTATTTTTTTTTCAATAAAATTAAATTTAAAAACGTCTTCGGAAATATACTGGAACCCCAGCGAGATGGTAAGGTTGTTATTTTTGGCGAAGTTAACAAATTCGTGTTGATTTAGACGGTAACTTTCACGTATCAAGCGTTTTATATGATTTCGCACGTTGGCGCGCCGATGTTTTTTTTTTGGAACCGAAATTAGAATCTTAACCTGTTCATTGTTTGTACCCTGCGCGTTTTGGACACAATAAACCACCCGAAAAGGGTATAAAACAAAAGCGCTGCCCGCCTCGAAAAGTTGTGTAATGTTGTTTTTGCCACATAGATGCTTTTTTTTTGAGAAAGAAAAAAACTTCATTTATATACAAATTTACGGTTTATTGATTGCTTTTTTTTAATCGGTATAATGTCCATTGAAAAAAAATGATTTTTTTTTAAGACAGTTAGGTTGTTGGTTATCAGGCTTTTTCTACGTTTTGCGAATAGTTTCGCCATTTTTCTATCAGCGCCTGCATATCTTCCGGCAGTTCGGCTTCAAAGAACATTTCCTCGCCTGTGTGTGGATGTACAAAGCCCAATGTACGCGCGTGCAGCGCCTGTCTGGGGCACAGGTCGAAACAGTTTTCTACAAACTGACGATATTTAGCCGTGCGATTGCCTCTAAGAATTTCGTTCCCGCCATAACGCTCATCGTTGAAAAGCGTATGCCCTATGTGCTTCATGTGCACACGTATTTGGTGTGTTCGTCCTGTTTCCAGTTGGCATTGCACTAATGTAACGTATCCGAAGCGCTCAACCACTTTGTAATGCGTAACCGCATGTTTTGCGTGTGGCGTTTCTCCTGGGTCGCACACCTGATAGCAGGTGCGGTTGAACGGTGAGCGTGCAAGCGCACCGTTAATTGTTCCTTCGTCAGTTTTCACATTGCCCCATACCAGCGTAAGATACTGACGTTTGGTGGTTTTTTTATAGAATTGCATTCCCAGATGCGTTTTTGCGTTTTCTGTTTTGGCAATCAGGAGCAAGCCCGATGTGTCTTTGTCGATGCGGTGAACGAGTCCGAGGTGCGGGCTGTTGGCATCAAAAAAGGGGTCGTCTTGCAAGTGAAATGCTACCGCATTAAGCAGAGTATGCTCAAAATTGCCCACACCGGGATGCACAACCATGCCTGCCGGCTTGTTGACCACCATAATTTCGGCATCTTCGTACACAATATCAAGAGGAATATCTTCGGGCGTCACGTCGTAGGAGCCGGGAGGATAATCGAGCAGAACGGTGATTACGTCATTTGGTTTTACTCGATAGTTGGATTTCACCGGTACGTTGTTCACCATAATATTGCCAGCCTCAGCCGCCTCTTGCACACGACTGCGCGAAACCTGCGACAAACAGTTTACCAAATATTTGTCTATCCGTATCAAAGTTTGACCTTTGTCCACGCGAAAACGGTGATGTTCAAACAGTTCATCGCGGGCTTCGGCAAACTCTTCCGTAAATTCCTGATTATCAGTTACATCAAATCCGGTATAATTCGTTTCGGTAATCATTCTGTCTGGGGTAATGAAGTTTATCATTGCCTTCAATTTTTCAAATTTTGCGGGCTTATTGGGGTCTGAATGTAGCGCAATTCGCGCCTTGTCAAGTTCATGTTCCATTTGCATTATCATCAAATCTTCGGGACGTACACTAAAAACGTGGGCAATCCGCAATGCCAAATTTGGGGTTAGCGCGGCCTGTCCATTCAAAAAACGGGACAGCTGAGAGCGACTAACTTTCATTAAATCAGCAATTTGTGTAATCGAGAGTCCTAAAAAATCCACTAATTCGTTGCGTACAGCCAATCCCGGATGCTGATGACGCGGCTGTACTGCTTTTTGTTGTTCGTTTTCCACTGTTTATCTGAAAAATTTAGTTGTTTTGCGCCATTCGGCATAGTTAACAGTGAATAAGTTAATAACGAACAGTGAACAATAAGTACACTCAAATTTCTGATAACTGATAACTGATAACTAATCCCGCTCTTGCTGCTTAAAACGTTGGCATTGTTAATTTAATATAGAAAAAAATATTTTCCATCAAATTTGAATAATTCTCACACCTTACTAAACCCTTGAAAATAAGGCTTTTAATAATTAATAATTATTTAATTATTCACTAATAAAAAACTGTATTTTGTCTATACTCTATACTCTAAAGACGCCCAACGTAAAGACGCCCAATTTGGGCGTCTCTACAACGCCTTTTGTCTATACCCTATGTTCTAAATAATTATTCACTATTCACTATTAATTATTCACTAAAAATTCATTTCTTCATTAACAATCCCGTTTTTTATTCTCCTTTGCCGTGGCAGTTTTTGTATTTCTTTCCACTTCCGCAGGGGCAGAGGTCGTTTCTTCCTACTTTGGCTTCTGTGCGGCGGTATGTCTCTACTTTTTGCGGCTCGCGGGTATCGCGTCCTGCAACTTGCTGTGTGCGTTCGCGCTCGGCGGTCATGTCGTCTTTTTGTGTCCGATAGCGGCTGTAGTCCGAGCGTACCGGCGCTTGCCCACGCCGAACCTGATTTGGCTCTTGAATATGGATTTGCCCGCGCATCAGTATGGAAAGCGATTTTTCGTTAATGGAATTAACCATCTCCTTAAACAGCCCGAAACTTTCGAGTTTGTAAATCAGGAGCGGGTCTTTCTGTTCGTAGGAAGCATTTTGAACGGAGTTTCGCAGTTCGTCCAATTGCCGCAGATGCTCTTTCCATTCATCGTCAATCACATACAGAAGTATCTGTTTTTCAAACGATTTCACCACTTCTTTGGAACCGGAATTGTATGCTGCCGCCAGATTAGCGGTTATGTTGAATACACGTCTGCCGTCAGTTATTGGCACAAGAATGTTTTCAAATTCCTGTCCGCGCTGCTCATAGACTTGCCTGATAGTAGGGTTTGCAATTTCTGCCATACGGTCTGTTTTGCGCTTGAAATTTCCTATCGCAGCGACCGCCAGTTTTTCGGAAAGTTCTTTAAATCTTACATTTATAAAATCTTCCTGCTCTATTGGGGTTTCCATTGCAAAAATTTTCAGGGTTTCGTCTTTTAGCCATTCGTGGTCGCCATTGTCTTTGGCGTTTTCTGCCAGCGTTTCGGCTGCATCGTAAATCATATTTGTAATATCAACTCCTATTCTTTCGCCCATAAGCGCGTGTCGGCGTTTGGTGTAAATCACTTCGCGCTGCGAGTTCATTACGTCATCATATTCGAGCAGGCGTTTGCGCACTCCGAAGTGGTTTTCTTCAACTTTCTTTTGGGCGCGTTCAATGCTGTCCGACAGCATTTTTGCTTCAAGCATTTCGCCCTCCTTAAAGCCCATTCTATCCATCAGTTTGGAGATTCTTTCAGAGCCGAACAGTCTCATCAAATCATCTTCGAGCGAGACGTAGAACACAGAACTTCCCGGGTCTCCCTGTCTGCCGGCACGTCCGCGCAACTGTCTGTCTACACGGCGGCTTTCGTGCCTTTCCGTACCGACAATAGCCAGCCCGCCGGCGGCTTTAACTTCGGGCGCAAGTTTGATGTCCGTACCGCGCCCTGCCATGTTGGTGGCGATAGTTACTGTTCCCCGATGCCCTGCCTGCGCCACAATGTCGGCTTCTTTCTGGTGCAGTTTGGCGTTCAAAACGTTGTGCGCAATTTTGCGTCCGGTGAGCATTCTACTCAGCAGTTCCGAAATTTCGACCGAGGTTGTACCGACCAAAACTGCTCTGCCTTCATTCACTAAATTTTCGACCTCCTGTATTACAGCATTATATTTTTCTCTTTTTGTACGATAAATACGGTCTTGCTGGTCATTGCGTACAATGGGTCTGTTGGTAGGAATAACCACTACATCAAGTTTATAGATGTCCCACAATTCGCCGGCTTCGGTTTCTGCCGTACCTGTCATTCCCGCAAGTTTGTGATACATACGGAAATAATTTTGCAGCGTAATAGTGGCGAATGTTTGCGTTGCAGCCTCCACCTTGACGCGCTCCTTTGCCTCGATTGCCTGATGCAGCCCGTCTGAATAACGGCGCCCTTCCATAATACGTCCCGTTTGTTCATCTACAATTTTCACCTGATTGTCAATCACCACATATTCAACGTCTTTTTCGAAGAGTGTATATGCTTTAAGTAATTGATTGATAGTATGAACGCGCTCTGATTTGATTGAATAGTTCAGCAAGAGTTCATCTTTTTTCTGCTGCCTGTCTTCGGGCGAAAGCGTTGTGTCTTTTTCCAACTCGGCAACCTCGCCGCCCACATCCGGAAGCACAAAAAAAGTGGGGTCGTTGGTGCTTTCGGCAAGCAAATCAAAACCTTTGTCGGTGAGTTCAATAGTGTTGTTTTTTTCGTCAATGACAAAAAACAGAGGTTCAACGGCAATTGGCATATTGCGGTTGTTTTCCTGCATATAAAACTCTTCGGTTTTGAGCATCTGCTGCCTTACGCCCTGTTCGGAGAGGAATTTAATCAGCGCCGTATTTTTTGGCAGCCCTTTATATGAACGGAAAAGCGACAAAGCGCCTGCCTCCTGTTCCTCTTTTTTGTCGGATTTCAAGAGTCGGCGAGCCTCCGAAAGATATTGCGTTGCAAGTTGTCGCTGCTTTTCCACAATGCGTTCTACTTGCGGGCGGAATGTCTCAAACAGTTGGTCTTCGCCTTTGGCAACGGGACCTGATATAATCAGTGGCGTACGTGCATCGTCAATCAAGACGCTGTCCACCTCGTCCACGATAGCGTAACTGTGAGGTCGCTGCACAAGGTCGAGCGGCGATGTTGCCATGTTGTCGCGCAGATAGTCGAAGCCAAATTCGTTGTTCGTTCCAAAAGTAATATCCGCAGCATACGCGCTTCGGCGTTCTTCGCTGTTCGGTCTGTGCCTGTCAATGCAATCAACGCTCAACCCGTGAAACATGTAGAGCGTTCCCATCCATTCGGAGTCGCGCTTGGCGAGGTAGTCGTTCACTGTAACCACGTGAACTCCGTTGCCGGCAAGCGCGTTGAGGAACACGGGCAGTGTTGCCACCAGCGTTTTACCTTCACCTGTTGCCATTTCCGCGATTTTGCCCTTGTGCAGCACCACGCCGCCAAAAAGTTGCACGTCATAATGCACCATGTCCCAGGTTATCATGTTTCCGCCTGCCATCCATTCGTTTTTGTAAATTGCGGTGTCGCCTTCGATGCTTACAAAGTCGCTTTTTGTGGCAAGGTTGCGGTCAAAATCGGTCGCCAGCACACGCACTTCGACGTTCTCTTTGAAACGTTTTGCCGTCTCTTTCATCAGCGCAAATGCTTCGGGCAAAATGGCATCGAGAATTTCGTCAGTCTTTTTGGTAACGTCTTTTTCAAGTTTGTCTATCTCGTCATATATTTTTTCGCGCACATCAATCTCAGCCATTTCAATGGTGTCGCGCAGTTCGGCAATTTTGCGCTTGTCGTCTGATACATAATCATTTATACGCTGCCGCAACTGTTGCACTTTGTCGCGCAGGCTGTCGTTACTCAAGTCCGTAACCGTTTCGTACACCCGTTTAATCTGTTCTACAAGGGGCTCTATTTCGCGCAGGTCGCGCTGTGCCTTGTTGCCGAAAAACTTTTTTAAAATATCGTTAAGACTCATATTTTTACACTATTATTATTTTTACACTATTATTGTTATATTTAAAATTTAATAAAATTAAAAGAAGAAACAAAAGAAAGAGGGGTAAATTCAATCTTGTTTCTAAAAAACCTGCAAAGTTACATCAAAAATGTGAGTCTTCCAAATACGATTTGGCTTTTAAATTACTGGTTTTCTATTTTAGTACATCAAGCATTTCTGAATTTTGTATGATTTTGCTTATTCTTCGGTTTTGTCATATTGCTTTGTCTATTTCACAATACTGTTCACATAATCAACATCTTGCTTTTTCTCGTCCCATTTGATAATCTGTATAGTTCGTTGCGGACGAAATTCCAAAATGTCTGAACGATTGTAACTTCTCAAAAGTTTGTTCAAGGTTGTTCCCATTCCTTGCGGACTTAATAAAATGGAATAAATCGGCAATGCTATACACGAATAACCTATAAGTTGTGATAAGTGAATGAGCGACAAACTTGTATTTTTGCACTCAACAAAAACTAACTCAACTCTATCATTGTATTCAATAAACCCCGTAATGTCCTGCCTGATTTTATAGGTTGAAAATTCAGGGAAGAATTTTTGGTAATTCAACTGCATAATGAAATTTGACAAATCGCTGTCGTGTGTATCTAACACAGTGATTCTCTTTGCCTTTTTACCAAATTTTTGCTCTAAGTTCTTTTTGAGCCATTCGATAATGTCAGGATACATTTCTATTTCGTTGCTGTACATAATCTTAACTGTTTTGTCTATAACAACCTAAACACTTGCATATCTGCTTATAACTGTCAAAATGCTGTCCGTTAATTTCGGGCGGCAATTTTTCGTGTGTTTCGCACTCGTTAGGTTGTTTGGTTTTTAATCGTGTTATTGTTCCATTACACAAATTTTGAGCATTAGAAAAATTGAGTTTATTGTACTCTGCAAGTTCCTCTAATGCCTCGTTTTTGTGCGTAATGTAAAAACCAATGCTTTGAAAATCTTCTGCGTAAACTTTAAGTTGGTGTTCTTTTGCCCAACTTGTGCCGTTTCCGCCTCTTATGTTTGGGTGTCCCCAACCAATGTATTGCATTGGTACATTCAGCGATTGCAGGAGTTGGCAAATTTGCGTTGGCAAGCGCCAATTTCGATTTGAGATTTCAATATACACACGATTTTTGCCTGTTTGGTCGTTGTTCGACTTGCGTACATAAGCCGTTACATCGCACAAGCCACGCAAAAACTCCCGCTTGTTATCGTCTGTCGTTTCAAAAATTGTCTCCGGCACGGCAAAATCGTGATAGTTAAAGCGAGTGCCATTTATCAGGAACTTTATAAACATCCACGAAATATCGTCTGTGTCCCAAGTTAGAGTTACCGAAATATTGTTGTCGGTTACATTCTTACGAGTGTTAATGCCCAAGTTTTGCAAACGGTAAATAATCGGGTCTAAACTTGTTTGAATGTGCAACCTTTGGTCAAAAACTTTCGTAATTGCTTTTGAGACTAACGCTTTGAACTGAAAATCAATAACGATTTTCTTAACATCATTGGTGCTTTGAATTTCGCCCCTACCTGTTATCAATCCTAACAAATAGGAAATGTCGGGCGTTAAAAAGTCAGATATTTTGTTCTTATTCATTGCGGTAACTTTCTAAATATCAACAAATATTCGTGTACTTTATTAACGATAAACTTAAACGGATAACCCAAAGGGCGCATATTATTGTATTCGGGCTGCCTGTCCCAAATAATAATGTCTTCCAAACTAAAACCGACCTGCTTTGCAATGTCTGCGGCATCGGAATGTAGCGAAAAGAACTTGTCTTTTTTCCGCAAGTCCATTACATTTACGATAAAATATGATTTGTATTTCAATACTTTATGCACTTCTGAAAATACAAGTTTCAGGTTTTCCAAAAATTTGTTGTAATCATCAATATTTCCTAAATCGTCTGCCGATTCAGAGTAATTTACATTGTTCTTATAGTCGGCTGTCCGTTTCTGATTGAGAATATCCCAATAAGGCGGCGAGGTTATGCACAAATCAACGCTTTCTGAATCTAACTTTTGAGATAGAAACCGACTGTCGAAAATCAAATATTTACTTTCTAAATTTGTAACATTCAAATTGTACGATTCTGTTGCTCGTTTCAGAAACAACTTTTTGTAATCTTCATTCAAGTCAAAACCGACAACATCTTTGTCTTTTCGCAAGCCCGAAAGCAAAGTCGTTCCCGACCCTGCAAAGCAATCGAGAATTAGCGACTTTTGCGGGCGGCAAAAAGTATCAATCAACTTGTCAATCAACTTGACGGTAAAGATTGCAGGGTGTTTCAGTTTCTTTTCTTCTTCGGTTTTGCCTAATTCTCTCCAAATACTGAAAGAATTTTGCAACCATTCCCTGCCTGTGAGATTATTTGTATTATTTACCATTTTTCTTGGTTTTACTTCAAAAAGATATTCTACTGTTTTTTGCGGGTCGTTTTGTGTCTGATTAACACTTCTGTATCGCTTATGGTCTTCGCAATAAGTTTGTACCGTTCCAATTCTGCCAAGCGCTTGTTCTATTGCTTGCGTTGGAATGATACCCTCGTTGCTATAACTCAAAAGCACACATTTTGAATTTGTGGAGTTTAAAATCAAATCTTCTAATGCGTTGAGCGCTTTATTTTTTGAGGCGTAATCGGATTTTTGGTGGTCGTATTTCCTCATACCTGTTTCGCCGTATATTTCAGGCTCTTTATCAAACCAACCTTCCGCAATCAATTCCAATAAAAAGTAGTTAGAGGCATATTGACGCGAATTATACGGCGGGTCTAAATACAAAATGTCAGGATTGATATTTCTAACCAATTCATTTGCATCTTGTTTATATGCCTTGTTTTGGTTTTTGCTTTCGATTATATCAACTTGTTGCAGCAACAAAGGATTTAATGCCCGCTTGTCCCAAGTTTTCAAATATGCAGCATAAGTTCCTGAAACATTGCTAATTAAATTTATTGCTTGCATTAACGAAGTAATCAAATAATAATATTCCAATTCGGAAATAATGCCGTTGT
This sequence comes from Prevotellaceae bacterium, assembly GCA_031271005.1. Lineage (GTDB taxonomy): Bacteria > Bacteroidota > Bacteroidia > Bacteroidales > Paludibacteraceae > WRGS01. The sequence continues at coordinate 36,959 of JAISWT010000108.1, forward strand.
GTTTCCATTCATAAAATAGCGTTCTGTTAGTATCAATTTTCAGGGCGTTTGTATCTGTGAAATACATTCTGCCACCGTTGGGACAATAATTTTTATAAACAAATCCCTCTGTATAATTTTGATTATTATTTAGATAGTCAAAAATACTCTGACTGTCTTTTGCGTGTAGTTCTCTTTTTAATTTTGCAAAAGTTGGCTGCTCGTTGAGTTCTATAAAAGTTTTTGAGAGAGCATACGAAAATTCGAGGTTGTCATTTGCAATCACGGTATAACCCATTCGTTTAAAGTGCCTGCCAACCGAACAAGTCCCTGAAAACAAATCAACAAAATTAGAAGTTCCATTGATACCGGTGTTTTTTACAACCCGTTCAATGAAAGGCAACAACTTTGTTTTATTTCCGTAGTATCTCATATTATTACTGTCTAATTTTTTGCAAAATTAGATTAAAAACATCAGTTTTCCAAGCGTGTTTAATTAAAAACCCTTTTTATAAAGCAAAAGTGTGAAATTATTTGAAAACACAAAAAACAATGAAATTTATTGAGGGAGTTTTTTTAACTGTATTTTTGTAACTAAATAATATTCAAGTTATTAGGAATTTATTTTTGAATTTTTACAAAAAACTTTATCAATTCATAAATTTTCCTTACATTTGCACGCAATAATTTTTGATGTTCAATAATTTTAAAAAATAAATATTATGTCATTTATTGCAGACCGCATCCAGATGGAAGGACTTACCTTTGACGATGTGTTGTTGATGCCTGCTTATTCGGATGTCCTTCCGCGTGAAACGGCGCTTACAACACGTTTTTCGCGCAACATTGAGTTGAATATTCCTGTGGTTTCCGCAGCAATGGACACTGTTACCGAGTCTAAAATGGCTATCGCTATTGCCCGCGAGGGCGGAATTGGCGTTATCCACAAAAACATGTCCATTGCAGAGCAGGCAAAGCAAGTGCAGGCGGTAAAGCGGGCAGAAAACGGAATGATTTCGCACCCTGTAACCATTCAGCCACAACAAACTGTAAAAGACGCGCTTGCGTTGATGTCGGAATATAAAATTGGCGGCATTCCCGTTGTAGATGCCAATAACGTTTTGGTGGGCATTGTTACCAACCGCGACCTGCGTTTTCAGCGCGAAGAGCAACGAAAAATTGCGGATATAATGACTCGCGACAACCTTGTAACTACTTCGCGTTCAACTGACTTGCAGGCGGCTGCCGACATTCTTCAGCGGCATAAAATAGAGAAACTGCCTGTGGTTGACAATGAGGGCAAACTCGTTGGTTTACTGACTTATAAAGATATTACAAAGGCAAAAGACAAGCCTATGGCGTGCAAAGACAGCGGAGGTCGCCTGCGCGTAGCAGCGGGCGTGGGCATCACAGGCGATATGTTTGAGAGAATGGACGCGCTTGTAGCGGCAGGCGCAGATGCGATTGTGATTGATACGGCGCACGGGCACTCCAAAGGCGTGATTGACATGCTGAAAAAAGCGAAAACGAGATATGCCAATATTGATATAATTGCAGGCAATATTGCCACAGCAGAGGCGGCGGTTGCTTTGGCGGAAGCAGGCGCAGACGCCGTCAAAGTAGGAATAGGACCCGGCTCAATTTGCACAACGCGCGTCATTGCAGGCGTTGGCGTGCCGCAACTGTCGGCTATATACGATGTTGCTAAAGCGCTGAAAAGCAAAGGCATTCCTCTTATTGCCGATGGCGGGATACGCTATTCGGGCGATATTGTAAAAGCCCTGGCGGCAGGCGCGCACACTATCATGGCAGGCGGAATGTTTGCTGGCGTAGAAGAGAGTCCGGGCGAAACGATTATTTTCAACGGGCGTAAATTTAAGTCTTACAGAGGAATGGGGTCAATTGAGGCTATGGAAAAAGGCTCAAAAGACCGATATTTTCAAGATATGGAAGCCGATATAAACAAACTTGTTCCGGAAGGGATTTCGGCGCGTGTGCCATTCAAAGGCACATTGTATGAGGTTATGTTTCAGATGATTGGCGGACTGCGTGCAGGAATGGGATATTGTGGCGCACACAACATTGACGAACTTCACAACGCGCGTTTCACACGCATAACCAACGCAGGGGTAACAGAAAACCACCCTCATGACGTTGCTATAACAAGCGAAGCGCCAAATTACAGCAGAAGCGAATAAATTGTAAACGCACACAGATTTTGTAATCATTAATTGTGTTATTTACATATCAGAAACGAAATTATGCAAGATCTATGTTATTTCCTAACCGACCTGAAAAATGTTCCATTTTATGTTTTGTCATAAATATTTTATTTACAGATTTAAGGAGGCGCAGGGTAATACGACTTGTGCGCGTGTGGCATTAGTTTGGAGAGTCGGCAATTTTTAACTTTTTTTAAATTTAATTATTAATATAAAATAAAAATATGGTTGATGTAATATTGGGGCTTCAATGGGGCGACGAGGGCAAAGGTAAAATAGTAGATGTATTAACGCCTGATTACGACGTAATTGCACGCTTTCAGGGCGGTCCAAACGCAGGTCATACCCTTGAATTTGAGGGTAAAAAGTTTGTGCTGCGCTCTGTGCCGTCAGGCATTTTTCAAGACGAAAAAATCAACGTAATCGGCAACGGAGTAGTAATTGACCCCGTTTTGTTTCGCTCGGAAGCCGAAGATTTGCAAAAATCGGGGCAGGAACTGTTTTCACGCCTGAAAATCAGCAAGAAAGCGCACCTTATATTGCCCACGCACAGGCTGCTTGACCTCGCGGCAGAAAGCGCGAAAGGCGAAGGAAAAATCGGAACGACAGGAAAAGGAATAGGTCCTGCTTATACCGACAAAACAGGCAGGAACGGTTTGCGCGTAGGAGATATTCTGGAAAATTTTGAAGAAAAATATCAAAATGTTATTGAAAAGCACAAAAAACTGCTGGCGCAATACAACTTTTCTTACAGTTTGCAGCAAACGGAGGCGGCGTTTTTTGAGGCAATAGAATTTATCAAACAGTTTGAACTCATTGACAGCGAATACTTTATTAATCAACAACTTGCAGCAGGCAAACGCATCCTTGCCGAAGGCGCGCAGGGAACAATGCTCGACATTGATTTTGGCTCCTATCCCTTTGTAACATCGTCAAACACGGTTTGCGCGGGCGCCTGCACAGGACTGGGCGTTTCGCCAAAGCAGATAGGAGAGGTGTATGGCATTTTCAAAGCCTATTGCACGCGCGTTGGCAGCGGTCCATTTCCAACGGAACTCTTTGATGCAGACGGAGATACGATGCGCACAACAGGATACGAATTTGGCTCGGTAACGGGTCGCCCGCGCCGCTGCGGATGGATAGACCTTGTGGCGCTGCGCTATGCAATTATGATTAACGGAGTGTCGGCATTAATTATGATGAAAAGCGATGTTTTAGACGAATTTACAACAATAAAGGCGTGCGTTGCTTACGAATGGAATGGAAAACGCATAGAAAATTTGCCATTTGAAATAAATAAAAATATCAAACCAATATATAAAGAAATTAGAGGCTGGAGCAAAAACACAGACAATATAAGCGCCGAAAAGGATTTTCCCAAAGAATTTTCAGCATATATTTCGTTTTTGGAAAAGGAGTTAAACGTTCCGATAAAAATGGTGTCTGTTGGACCGGACAGAGCACAAACAATTTTGAGATAAGTAGACTGCGCAGCGGCAAAAAAACAACAAATTGACAAAAAACCTGAAACTCTATGAATTTCAAAAGTATAGAAATAACCGACAAAAAAGCCATTGACAACTGTTTGCAATACAAAAACTCGCGAGCGTGCGACTATTGTTTTGCAAACCTCTTTGCGTGGCAACACAGATATAACACAACTTTTGCTATTGAAAACAATACGCTTTTTGCAAAATTTAACGAAAACGGAACAACGTTTTATATGTTTCCTGTGGGAAAAATGCCGCTGCAAAAATCGCTCGAACTGCTCGAAGAAGATGCCCGAAATAATAAAATTCCACTGAAAATAAAAGCCGTTTCGGAGGAAATATGGCGGAAAATACAGGCAGAAACCCCCGACAAATTTATGTATATTGCCGAGCGCGAAAACTTTGAGTATCTTTATCTTACCGAAAAACTGATAAACCTTTCGGGGAAAAAACTGCAAAGCAAGCGCAATCATATTAACCGTTTCAAAACCGACAATCCGGCGTGGGAATTTCAGTTGATACAAACGCGCGAAGACTGCTACCAGTGCTGGAATATGCTCAAAACGTGGGAAGCCGAAAACGCCGACAGTTCCGACCCTTCACTTATCTACGATTTTGAGGCGAGCAAACTGATGCTAAAGCATTTTGAAGAGTTGGAATTGCAGGGCGGAATGATAAAAGTAAACGGAAAAATTGTTGCTTTTTCACTGGGCGAACCGCTCACAAACGATACTTTTGTTGTGCATACAGAAAAAGCGCACCGCGATATGAACGGCGGATATGCCATTATCAACCAGCAATTTGCAGAAAATATTGCCGCTAAATACCTGTACGTCAATCGCGAAGAGGATATGGGACTCGACAGTTTGCGCAAAGCCAAACTATCCTACAAACCCGAAATACTGTTACAGGAAGGCATTGTTGTTGGCAGATAGCAGATAGCAGTTAGCAGATAGCAATTAGCAGATAGCAATTAGTAGATAGCAATTAAGAAATGAAGGAATTAAGAAATGAAGAAATGTTTTTGAATTGAGAATTATATTGAATTGAGAATTGAGAATTGAGAACTTTAATCAATTAGCAATTAGCAATTTCTAATAACTAAACTCTAATAACTAAACTCTAATAACTAAACTCTAATAACTAAACTCTAATAACTAAACTCTAATAACTAAACTCTAACCACTAACAACTAACCACTAATTAATTTTTTATCTTTCAATAAAAATCGTATCTTTGGGCTTTCAAATTTTTAAATCTAATAACAAAAATATAATTTTTATGGAAAAATTCATCAGCGCAAACGAAGCCGCCGCGTTTGCAAAAGACGGAATGACAATAATGATAGGCGGCTTTTTGGGCAACGGTGCGCCCGAAAAAATAATAGACGCACTCGTGGCATCGGGGGTCAAAGACCTCACCGTTATTTGCAACGACACGGGATTTACAAACATCGGCGTTGGCAAACTCTTTGACAATCACCAAGTTAAAAAGGCTATCGTTTCCTATAGCGGCGGCAATCCGGCAAGCATCGAGCAACTCAATGCAGGCACGCTCAACATCGAATATGTGCCACAGGGAACGCTTGCCGAGCGCGTCCGCGCGGGCGGCTGTGGCTTGGGAGGAGTCCTCACGCCGACAGGTTTGGGAACGCTGGCAGCACAGGAAAAACAAATTATCAGCGTAGACGGGCGCGATTTTCTGCTGGAAAAGCCGTTGCGTGCAGATGTGGCATTCATTCGCGCAAGCACGGGCGACAAAGCGGGAAATCTGCTGTATCGCGGCGCTTCTCAAAATTTCAACCCCTTGATGGCAATGGCTGCAAACATCGTGGTGGCTGAAGTAGCCCAACTGCTTGAAACAGGCGACATCCCACCGGAGAACGTGAGAACGCAGTCGATATTTGTAAATTATATGGTAACTAACTGAAATTGAATACTTTGAATTTTGTAATTTCAATAAAACACGGTAAAAATTATTCTTATTTTTTAATACTGAATACACACAAAATCAATAACTTCACCTTTTTGATATTTCCTCTTTTTTTGTGTGTAAAAAAATATTTTAATAAATATGATGAAATCACTTATCAGAATGCGAATGTCTTCGCACGATGCGCACTACGGTGGTAATCTGGTAGATGGCGCAAAAATGCTGCAACTTTTTGGAGATGTGGCAACCGAACTTCTAATTATCAACGATGGCGACGAGGGATTGTTTTGCGCCTACGACAAGGTTGAATTTCTCGCGCCCGTTTTTGCCGGCGACTATATCGAGGCAACGGGCGAAATTACCGGCATCGGAAACAGCTCGCGCAAAATGCTTTTTGAAGCACGCAAAGTGATAGCGCCGCGTACCGACATTTCGGCATCGGCGGCTGACGTGCTTACAGAACCTGTTGTAGTATGCAGAGCATCAGGCACTTGCGTTGTACCAAAAAACTGCCAGAGAAACAGTTAGCAGTTAGCAGTTAGTAATTAGCAATTAGCAATTAGCAATTAGCAATTAGCAATTAAGGAATGAAGAAATGAAGAAATGAAGGAATGAAGGAATGAAGGAATGAAGAAATTGTAGGGGGCTGTCTCAAAAGTATTTTTTATAAACGAGAACTCCTGAAAATTGATTATTTGATATTATTCTCCCACTTTGGCGGGACATTCTTTGCGTTCCTTGCGCAAAGGGTTTTTGAGACAGCCCCCTACGTTCATCATCATTTGTGCGCCATTTTCAATTCTCAATTCTCAATTCTCAATTCAACACCTAACTATATCTAACTAAACTCTAAACTCTGACAACTAAAGAGAGAGAGGCTTGCCGCCTCTCTCTTTTTATTTTACAGTAATTTATAACGTGTAAAATTTCAGTACGCGATTATTTCAAAATAATCTTCTGCACTTTGCGCGTGCTGCCATTTTCTACAATTACAAAGTATGTCCCTGCTACGCGGCTGATGTTTATTGTCTGTCCGTATTTAATCGAATCGTAATAATCAACAGTTCTGCCTGTTATATCAGTTACTTTTACTTTGCTGCCATCGGGCGCTTCAATCGTTACCTTACCTTCGGTAATGGCAGGATAGATGCGGATTCCGTCAGTTTCTACATTATTAAAGCCATCTACATTATCAGTGGTGAAGGTAATAACTGTTGCGCCGTCAAGTCCGGGTACAGCGCCATCAGGGATTGTCAAAGTATATGTTGTTTCACCTTCCAGTTTTGCACCATCAGCAAGCGTAACTGTAATTACTCCATCTTCGTATGTAACCACCACGTCAACTGCATTGCCATTGGCAGTGAGCGTTACTCCGCTAAAATCAGGCGTACCATTTACATCTGCATCATCGTTAAGAGTGATGGTAATGGCGGTAGTTTCGGGATCAACTGCAACTGCTCCGTCTTCTATGCTGGAAGCCACAACCTCCAAATCAACAGGACAGGGAGTGAACGTGTACAACGGATTGGTTAGAAACAAAACGTCGACATTGCCAAGTTCGCCCTCTGCAACAGCAAAAAGTTGTTCTCCGTTTGCATCAAGTAAATCAAACGCCACTTCTCCGAAGTAACTGCCTTGATGCCAAACAAGTTCTGCGGGAATGCCCTTGCAAAGCGAAACCTGAAATATCTGCGGGTCGTATAGTGTAGAACGGTCATTCCTTACTGCTGCAATCACAATGCCCTTTTGTATGAATTGAAGAGTTCCTGCACCGTCCCAGCCATCTCCCCGACCATCGGTTGTTACAACTGTGTAAGTGCATCTGTCTTCGGGTTGGCAAATAGTGGTCTCGAATGTTTTGGAAGCCCACGCGCTCTTGTCATCCTCGCCGCAATTGGACTGTACATATACATAATACGTTGTTGTTTCTTCCAACTCTGTGGCATGGTACGAAGGGGTTGTTAAGCCCTGTGCTGTGGGCGTTACCGTTGTAAAGTCGGTAATCTGAACAGGCGACACAATCACGTTCCACGTAGTGGCATCCGATGTCCAACTGATGTCGGCGGTCTCACTGCCAATGTTGGATACAATCAGCGCCGAAGGGGCAACACAGGTAATAAGTTCGCCAATGTTAACATCATCAATAAGAACGCCGAGACCACCATTAGCAGTTACCTCAAACTTTAACTGATAGGTAGCCGAGGGCGACGGCAACGCAACAGAAGTATTAAACCATAAGTTCAATGCCGTGTTAGTTGATGTAAATTCCATGTCGGGCAACAATGTCCAACTGTCGGCTACTGAGGCTCTGTAATAAACTCGCAACTCTTCGTTGCGTCCTTCCCACTCCATGAGTTGACGTTTGAACGACAGTCCCGGTGCGCTTAATGCTGTAATGTCAAACACAGGAGTTTCTATATAGGCAATATCGCCAATATCAGCGCTGTATGAAATGTAAAGGCTCCGGACTCCTTCTTCTATCGGTTCAGCATAGCCTGTCAACCTGCTATTGTCAACAACCAGTATTCCCGGGAAACTGCTTCCAAGATGTCCTGTCCAGCACCCCGGAATTTGTGTGCTGCTCTCAAATCCTTCGTGATAAGGATTTTCCGGAGTAACCACAGTAGCAACGCAAGCCGAGCCTGCGCAGTCGGGGGTAAAGGTATACAGAGGATTGCTCAGCGCCAAAACGTTGCCATTGCCAAGCGTACCCTGA
>JAISWT010000144.1 GCA_031271005.1 Prevotellaceae bacterium
CGTGCAACGTACATTTATAAAAGTGTGGGAAGTGCGCCAAAATATTGATAGCGAGAAGTCGTTCTTTTCTTTTCTTTGTACTATTGCTAAAAATATGTTAATCAACGACTTGGAAAGAAAAACAATAGAATTTATTTACAAAGAATATTACCGCCTAAACCTTGACAGCAGACACGAAAATGCAGATAATCAATTAAATATTAACATTTTACAGGAAATAATAGATAATTTGGCAGAAAAATTGCCGCCCGGGAGGAAAAAAGTTTTTGGTTTATTTCAAAAAAATGAACTTTCGGTTAGAGAAATTGCTGCAAAATTAGGACTTTCGGAGAGCGCTGTTCGCACGCAATTAACTAAAGCGCTTGATTTTATGAGAGAAAACATCAAAAAATATTATTTGGTATTATATTTTTTATTATATGTTAATTTCTCTTAAAACATTATTAAATAATAGCAAAAACACTGCAACAAATTGTATTAACAATATCAATTATCAACTATGAAACTGTCTATGGAAAAAACAGAATATATCGAACTTTTTGAAAAATATTTAAACGGCACAGCCATTGAGAGCGAGAAAGAGCGTTTGCGGGCATTTGTACTGAGTAACAATCGGATAGACAAGTGGTTTTCGGACGAAATAGCACAGTCTTCTGCCGGTCTCGATGCTGAATTGCGGCAAAAGATGTGGCGCGAAATCAGGGGCGCTACTTCTGCTGAAAAAGAGCCGCAGTTGGCGCAAATCTTAAGTTCAGCGAAGCGACTTGTGCGTATTGCCGCCGCAATTTTATTGCCGCTTGCATTAATTTTCGGCACATATTTCATATTGGACAGAAATTCAACAAATAGAGATAGCGCACTGATAATCAGGACAGAACGTGGCGAAAAAGCAAACATAATGTTGCCCGATGGCAGTAGGGTATGGCTAAATTCCGATTCGGAAATAAAATACAATGCTGCCTACAACAAAAGTGAGCGTTTGATACGGTTTAGCGGCGAAGCATTTTTTGAGATAAAACACAATTCCGAAAAGAAATTTATTGTGCAGTGTGCCGACAATGCGCAGATAGAAGTTCTTGGGACAAAATTTAATGTCAAATCATATAAAAATGATTCCCTGATTTCGGTTGTTCTTGCGAGTGGCAAAGTGAAATTTTCGGCGAGCAACATCAGCGCAACTATGCGACAGTCGGAGCGGCTAATTTTCAATAAAAATATTGCAAAAATCACTGTTTCGAGCGTGGCTAACGCCGACCATTTTACGGCGTGGCGCAACAACCGACTGCGCTTTGAGAATGAAACGCTGGCAGGAATTGCGGCTACAATCTCGCGGATGCACAATATTGATTGCAAGTTCAAAAACGAAACAGTGAAAAATATTCGTTTCACAGGCACGCTCGACAACACGAGTTTACACTCGCTGCTAAACGCGCTAACTATCACTGCTCCAATCACATACGCCCTATCTGACAGCGCTGTCGTGTTTGCAGAACTGTGATTTTTTCTTTGTTAAAAATTCTTAAAATTTCTTTTTAAAATAGCGATTAACTAAAACTGAACTGTATATCTGTTGAACGTTTTAAGCAGCGAGAGCGGAAATTAGTTTTCAGTTTTCAGAAAATAGAGTGTATTTATTATTCACTATTCGTTATTAACTATTCACTGGCAACTATGCCGAGTCGCGCAAAATGACTAAATTTATTGAACATTTTAACCTTATTGAATTATGCCGAAAAATACAAGGAAATTTTTTCTGCCCGTAAAAATTTGTGTATTATTACTTTCGCTATTCATTACAACAAATATTTTTTCACAAATTACACTTGATGTAAAAAATCAAACGGTGAAACAAATTTTGTCTGAAATAGAGCGCACAAGTCAATACAGTTTTTTTTACAGCACAGAATTAAGCGATTTACACACAGTTAAGTCCCTGAAAGTAGTTGACCAAACGATTGAGAAAACGCTTAATGAACTTTTTGCGAACACTCAAATCGCTTATCGCACGCAAAACTACAATATAATTCTGCTTTTTTCCCGCAAAATTTCTGAAACCGGTCAGCCTGTCGGAAAGTTTATTTCCGGCTTCGTAAAGGACTCCAAAGGCGAGCCTGTTGCAGGTGCAAGTGTATCTGTGAAAGGCACAACAAACGGTACGATGAGCGACAACGATGGTCGTTTTGAATTGCAAGCGCCTGAAAATTCCACTGTTACAGTGTCGTACATCGGTTTTATTCCTCAAGTATTCAAAATAAACGAGCAATCTTACTACAACATTTCGCTGGAAGAGAACGAAGAACTGCTTGATGAAGTTGTGGTTGTGGGTTATGGCACGCAACGAAAGAGCGATTTAACAGGCTCGGTAGCATTAATAGATACGGAAACGCTCAATTCAACGCCTTCTAACGACTTTGGGTCTGCGCTGAAAGGACGTGCGGCGGGCGTGCAGGTCATTACTCCGAGCGGCAAGCCCAATGCAGGTTTTGCAGTGCGAGTACGCGGGGCAAGTTCAATTAATGCAGGCAATGAACCTCTGTATATCGTTGACGGTATCCCTACAACCGATACCAAATCTATAAACCCGAATGACATTGAAACCATTTCGATACTGAAAGATGCTGCCTCTGCTGCAATTTATGGAGCCGCAGGAGCAAACGGAGTGGTATTAATCACCACCAAAAAGGGCGACAAAGGACATTCAAAAGTGCAACTAAATTCATACTGGGGGCTAAGTCAAAATATTAAAACAATGCAGGTACTGAACGCCGAGCAATATGCCTCGCTAATGTCAGATTTGGGCTATTCGCTTGATACTGAACGATATAATGCAGCCACAGATTGGCAGAAAGAAATTTATCGCCGTGCGCCTGTACAAAATTATCAACTCTCATTTTCGGGCGGAACAGATAAAACCGCATATTATACATCGTTGGGCTATGTAAATCAAAAAGGCATTGTAAAGTCCTCTGAATTTGAGCGTTACAATTTCAAAATAAATGTAGACAGTGAAATTAAAACATGGTTGAAAGCAGGTTCAACATTACATTTCAGCCGAATAGAAGACGTTGATGTGGGCGATGGAAATTCAGAGTCGGCGATTCTGTCGGCGCTCAACACCCCGCCGGTGATTGGAATTTACAACGAGGACGGTACTTTTACAGGCAACCCGTTTCAAACAGGCTGGGAAAATCCACTTTCGTACACCGATGGAAACGAGCGTAAATGGGTGAGTACAAGACTTTTAGCAAATATATTTACGGAAATATATTTTACAAAGAACATAAAATTGAAGAACAGCATCGCGCTTGAACATTCCAATGACAAATACGACTCGTTTATTGACCCTTTCAGAACAAATTGGGGGCGTGCCAATCGCGGCATCGCAGCGCAAAACAAAGGCACATACAACAAGTGGACAAACGAAAATATATTGAGTTTCAACAGTAAAATTGCTGAAAATCATTCTCTTGAGGCATTAGCGGGGTTCATCGTTTCGGCTGATTTGTATGAGTACTCCGCAATTTCGTTCAAGGGATTTGCCAATGACCGCATTCCTTCCTTTGACGCAGGAACTGTACTCGAAAACAAATCAGAGACCATTACCGAGAATGCAAACGTATCGGCTTTGGGACGTGTAAATTATGCTCTTCAAAACAAATATCTTGCAACGGCAAATTTCCGAGCCGACGGGTCATCAAAATTCGGTTACCGACATCGCTGGGGCTATTTTCCATCTTTTTCGGCAGGCTGGCGGCTCTCAGAAGAAAGTTTTTTGAAGAACGTAAATATCCTTAACGACTTGAAAATCAGAGCAGGATGGGGCATCACAGGCAACGACCAGATTGGAAGTTACAACGCTTTTGCCGTTTATGGAACAGGAGCAAATTACCCTTTCAACGACATAATTAATTCCGGATATTATCAGCAAAATATTGGAAATGAAAAACTTAAATGGGAAACAACAAATCAAACAAATCTGGGACTTGACCTGTCAATATTTAATTCTCGCATCGTTTTTACTGCCGACATCTATTACAAAAAAACTGCGGATTTGTTGCTTTACGTTCAACTCCCTCAAACAACAGGATTTAGTTCGGGCTTACAAAACATTGGAAATGTGGAAAATAAGGGCTTTGAATTTCTGCTCTCCACAAAAAACCTCACAGGGAACTTTCAGTGGAACAGCGATTTGAATTTTTCTTTGAACAGAAATAAAGTTATAAGTTTGGGGGACACGCCCATGATTTTTGCCGGAACTCTTGACGACAAAATCAAGGGAGATGTTTCCGTTGTGATGGAGGGCGAGCCGCTCGGGTCGTTCTATGGCTACAAAGCGGTGGGTGTGAACCCCGAAAACGGCGATTTGATGTACGAAAACGCACACGGAATGCTTGTATATGGCAACGAACTAAACCCCGACACCGACCGGAGAATAATTGGTTGCGCACAGCCCGACTTTATTTACGGAATAAACAATACATTGATTTATAAGGGAATAGAACTGTCCGTATTTTTGCAAGGCGCTTATGGAGCGCAAGTTTATAATGCATCGCGAATGTTTATGGAAGGAATGTTTGACTCTCGAAATCAGTCGGTAACAGCGCTCGACCGCTGGATACAGACAGGTCAATACACTACAATTCCCCGCGCACGTCAGGCAAATTACGAAAATTCGCAAATCTCAACTCGCTTTGTAGAAGACGGCAGTTATTTGAGAATCAAGAATATACGGCTTGCATACACATTGCCTCTCTTCACAAAAAAAGCGATGATTGAACGTTGCACAATTTACGCAACTGCCGATAACCTCATAACTTTTACAAAATATTCGGGCTACGACCCCGAATTGAGCAAAGATGGTGCAAGCAGTACTTCGTTGGGCATTGACCAAGGTACATACCCTTTTGCGCGGACTTTTGTTTTTGGAATTAATTTAACATTTTAAAAAGGACAAAGATGACAATGTATAACAATAAAAAAATGAGAAAAATATATTATAAGATATTGATTTTCACCTTGCTGACAACATTTTTTTCGTGCGGGGATTTTTTGGAGCGCAAACCAAAACTCGGTCTTACCGAAGGAACAGTTTTACGGGACAGAAACGATGCAGAAGCATTTATTACAAGTTGTTATGACGGCTTGCAAGAGGGCTTTGACGAATATTATGTCTGGGACCGCTTCATTTATGGAGACGCTATGGCAGACAATGCTTACAGCGGTGGCGACGACCCCGACATTATTCAGATTGACAAACTGACGGTTGCTGCAAACAATCTCGTTGTTATGCGCGACTGGAAATCGCTCTACGGAGGCATTTTACGCTGCAACGTTGTGCTGAAATACGTCCCGGAAATAGCCGACAAAGACCTCGACAATGTGCTGACAGACGGCATCTCGCGCCGACAGCAAATTTTGGCAGAGGCTGCTTTCCTGCGTGCTTTTCACTATTTCAACATAGTACGCCTGTGGGGAGATGTGCCAATTGTAACTACAACAGGAAGTATTGCACCCGAAGATATTTTTTTGCCACGACTGCCCAAAAGTGATGTAATCAAACAAATTATAAATGATTTGCTATTTGCTTCGCAATATTTGCCCCAAAAATGGGCAAACAATAGCGAAACATGCTCACGAGCCACACTGGGCATGGCAAATGCTTTAATGGCAAAAGTTTACGCTATTGACGGCGCACCCCATAATGTTAACTGGGCAAAAGTAGAAGAATATTGCAACAAAGTGATTGATAGCGGAATATATGACTTGCTTGATGACTTTAACTCGCTTTTTGATGATGCTCATAGAAATAACAGGGAGAGTATACTCATTGTACAATATCTTGCGGGTACGGAAGAAAGCAACTATGCGCCGCAACTGCTTTTGCCGCCGTCAAAAACGGGCGACACATGGCGGAAATACATTACCCCTTCACACGATTTGATTGCAGACTTTGACAACGAAGGGGACGAAATCCGTAAAAATGCTTCGATAATTTTTGAAGACATAAAAAATATTTGGACAGACGAATATTATTCCGTCCAAAACGGCTCTCGCTGGGAAACGCGAACCCTGCCTTTCCCCTACAAAATGCGACACGCAAACGGCTGGCAAAGCGGCGACCAGATTTATCTGATACGTTTGGCAGACATCGTTCTGCTGCGTGCCGAAGCGGTCAATCAAACAAAGGGCTTTGCAACGGCGGCTGACGACCCGCTTCTGAAAAAAATCCGACAGAGAGTTGGGCTGCAACCGATTGCACCAAGCTCAAAAGAACAGATGGCAGAACTGTTATTGAGAGAGAGACGGCTGGAACTCGCTTTTGAAGGACACCGTTTCTACGATTTGCAGAGAAGCGGAAAATTTGTGGAAACAATGAACAATATTGAACTAAATATTTTGATTAGCAATAAAATGGAGATACGAAAATACAATGCACAAACATTTATGAATTTGTTGCCGATTCCACAGTCAGAACGGGATAGAAATAAAAATTTGAGCCAAAATGAGGGCTACTGAAACTTGACATTTAACAAAGTATAACAAGTATTATAATAAAAAAAATGAGAAATATATTTTATAAATTGTTGATAATAAGCATTTTCACAGGTTTAGTTGCCTGTGGAAACAAGGAGTATGAATTAATAACAGATGCGAATGCCGACTCGCCCGTCATTGGAGAAATTGCCGTTTCCACGCCCGTTTTAACTTATGGCGAAAAAAGTGAAATCTCTTTTGAAGTACGGGGCGATACGGAAATTTCTCACGCCCGCGTTCTGCTCAAAATTGACAATGCGCTTGTGAGCGAGAAAGTAATTCCTGTTGTGGCTAAAACGATGCAAATTGCTGATAGCCTGTTTGTTCCGTTCAAAGAATATTGTTTGAATAAGACATTGACAATTACCGTCGAGGCAATGAATAAAGCAATAAAAACTGCCGGAAAAGAGTTGGAATACACAATTGTCCGACCGAACTTTGACAAACTGTATTTTATTACAACAGAAGGACATACGCACGAACTTTTGCCTTCGGCAGAAGACTATGTTTTTGAAGCAGATGGTGATTTTGGGCAACAAATTAGCGGCTACATATATTCCAGCCCCAACAAGATGGGCTACATGTGGGGGTTCGGCGCAGCAACCAACAAAGGCGAACTCGCCTCCACCGTTGCGTTTGAACTGGAAGACAGCGCCGCTCCAACGGTAACAAAAATCAGTTTTGACGCTGTCTCATTTGCAATAAGCCCACTGAAACGTGTGATGAGCATAAATGGAATTGAACTTATGACAGATGCCAACAATGCGAACATTCGCACAGCAACGCTGAATTTGACCAAAAATGAAACTCTAACCATTGTAGATATTGATACACAAGAAGTTATGTTCGACCCCATATATTTTTCGCAGCAAAATGGAGAAATACGTTACACAGGCGAAACCGGCAACTGTAAAATGATTTTCCATACAGATTATAATTTTATTTTTGTGCAAAATTCTGAAAATACGATAACCGGCAACGGCGAAATATATATAAACGGGTGGGGGATAGGACTGCCCGATTTATGGCACAACAACCCTGACTGGAACTTTGAGAACTCAATTGTTTTTGCACAACGGGGCGAAAACCTGTTTGAAATGTCGCTTGTGGCGAGTAAATGGGCTTCGTTTAAATTCTACACCGACAAAGACTGGAACTATGAAATAAAACCCAACCAAATGACTTTTGACGATGCAGTATTTGCCGCGCAAGAGGAAGATGGGAAACCCGGAAACTACAACATTATATATGCAAATCCTGCCACAACAGCCGATGAAATTATTGTTAAAATATTGTATAATGCTGAAAACAAATCACTTGCATCGGAAGTTTTAAAGGAACTGTAAATGCAGGATTGAAACTTTTATAAATTATTAATTTCGTATCACTTAATAATTTTTTGGGAAATTTATAATGAAAAAAAAAGTAAACACAGTTTTCTTACTGCTTATTTGTTCGCAAATAATTGTTGCACAAACAGTTAATTTGAATACGGACTGGCAGTTCCGACAGGCAGGAACCGAGAAATGGTTTCCTGCAACAGCGCCCGGACAAGTGCATACAGATTTGCTTGAAAATCAACTGATTGATGACCCGTTTATTTACGCCAACTACAAAAAAGTTCAGTGGATAGGTTTCAAAGACTGGGAATATAGAACAGAATTTGACATTGACAAAAATATTCTTGAAAAAGAAAAAATAGAACTCGTTTTTCCCGGACTCGATACCTATGCCGATGTGTATTTGAATGATTTTATGATACTTACAGCCGATAATATGTTCCGCAACTGGCGTGTAGATGCAAAGAATTATTTGAAAAAAGGAAAAAACACATTGCGTATCACTTTCAAGTCGGTGTACAAAGTTGATTTGCCGAAGTACATGGACGCGCCTTTTGAGTTAAAGGCATGGCAAAATAACGACCAAAGTGATATTTTTCTCAGTTTGTACGCCCGTAAAGCCGGATACCACTATGGGTGGGATTGGAGTGCGCGTTTCCTGTCCTGCGGAGTCTGGAAAATGCCATTCGTTGATGCGTGGAACAAGCTGAAAATTGTGGGAGTGCATATTTTTACCGAAAAAATACAAAAGAACGATGCTTTTTTGAGAGCAATATTTGAAGTGGAATCTACTGAAAATCAAAATAATACAAATTTTAAAATTGAAAATAAAAACAATAT
>JAISWT010000194.1 GCA_031271005.1 Prevotellaceae bacterium
CATATTAGCGTGGCAAAATTACAAAACATTTCGTAATAAAAAATATTTTTGGAAAAAAAAAGTAAAAAAAATCCGAAAAAATGGATTTTTGGCGCGAAGGCTCGAAAAAAATCTCTGTGTTCCTCTGTGTGTTCTCTGTGCCTCTCTGTGAAAAATAAATTTCACAGAGAAACACGGAACTTGTCCCGCCAAAGCGGGAGGTTTCACAGAGGGGCACAGAGTAGGGGCGCGATTAATTGCGCCCCTGCCTGATTTAGAACCGCAATAACAGCGGCGTGCAAGGTTTTAAAATTCTTTTGCCACGAATTACACGAATATTTTTTTGCTCATTCCCATTATTCGCATTATTAATTATTAATTGCTAATTGCTAATTGTTAATTAGATACGCGCTTTTATTGCTTTGCTTTGTTCCTCGTATCCGGGTTTGTCAAGCAGAGCGAACATATTTTTTTTGTATGCTTCAACTCCCGGCTGGTCAAAAGGATTTATTCCGAGCAAGTAGCCGCTTATGCCGCAGGCACGCTCAAAAAAGTACAGCAATTGTCCGATATAATACTCGCTGAGCGCAGGGAGTTCTATTTTCAGTTGCGGCACTCCTCCGTCAAGATGTGCAAGCATAGCGCCGAGTTCAGCCATTTTGTTGACCTCGTCCACTCGCTTCCCTGCGAGGAAGTTCATACCATCGAGGTTTTGCTCCCAAGCGGGGAAAATGGTGGTGTGATTTGGGGTCTTTACGGATATAACTGTTTCAAAAATAGAGCGTTCACCGTCTTGAATCCACTGCCCCATTGAATGTAAATCTGTGGTAAAATCCACTGCGGCAGGGAAAATTCCTTTGCCGTCTTTTCCTTCGCTTTCGCCATAAAGTTGCTTCCACCACTCCGAAATGCAGTGCAATTTGGGGTGGAAATTCACAAGAATTTCTATTTTTTTGCCGTTTTTATAGAGTTCGTTACGCACGGCGGCATATTGCGCGGCTATATTTTTGTGGAAAGGAATTGATATATCTGTCTGTTGCTCAATGCTGTAGGCGCCGTTAATCAAAGCCTGTACATCAAAGCCTGCAACTGCAATCGGCAGCAATCCCACAGGCGACAGCGCCGAAAAACGCCCGCCTATATTGTCCTCAATAATATATGTTTTGTAACCTTCCTTATTTGCCAGTGTGCGCAACGCTCCGCGCGATTTGTCTGTAATACAGACGATTAAATCCTTTGCTGCAGCAAGTCCCTGTTGTTGTTCAAGTTGCGTTTTCAGCAGGCGGAATGCCAGTGCAGGCTCTGTGGTGGTTCCCGATTTTGAAATACATATAATCCCGAACTTCCTGTTTTTCAGCAAATTTTGCAGTTCAAACAGATAATCTTCGCCAATATTTTGCCCGGCATACACAACGACAGGGTTTTTGCGGGGCTGTTGCAGCCAGTCGAACGAGTTTGAGAGTGCGTCAATCACTGCTTTTGCGCCCAGATATGAGCCGCCAATGCCGATGCAAACCACTATGTCGCACTGCCGGCGCAAAGTTTGTGCCGTCTGTTCAATGTCCGCCAAAAATTCGGCAGATGTTTGGCTCGGCAGATGCAGCCAGCCCAAGAAGTCGCTTCCCGCCCCAGCGCCGTTGTGCAAGTCAAGGTTCGCTTTTTCGGCTAATTCTTTATAGTTTTCTACTGCCGCTTGCGACACGAAGTCAAATGACCTGCTAACTGTTAATTTGATATTTTCCATAAAATTTTTTTTAAAATAAAATTACTGATGTTTTTTTCACGCAAATTAAACTTCTACAATGCTCTGAATTCGCGTTACTGACTGTATGTGAGAGTTTTTTTCGAGTTGTCGGCACAGTTCGTTAATCTCATTTGTATCATGAACATACACAAAAACCTGTCCGATAAAGATGCCGTCTATTGATTCCACATTTATTTTGCTGACGTTAAAGCCGTATTTGTTAGATATAACTTGCAGAATTTCAATGAAAACGCCTTTTTTGTCGATTCCTTTTATTTCTATTTGTTCCAGATATGAGTTCAGTTTATGCGTAGCCCATTGCGCGGACACGATGCGGTCTCCGAAGTTCGATTTTAGTTTGTTTGCAACGGGGCAGGCGCGTTTGTGGATTGTAACGCCTGTTTCTTCGTCAACATATCCGAGTACGTCATCTCCCGGAATCGGGTGGCAGCACGGTGCAAGTTTGTAAAGTTTGCCGGCAGTTTCTTCGGTGAGCATCAATGTTTGCTTCATGTCAATTTTGAAGGAGCGATTGATTGCAACTTGCTTATTGCTGCCATTTTTATCGGGGTTGTTTGGATTTTGGAATGCTTTTTTGAGGTATCGCAGTAAAATATTTTTACTGTTGCCTTTGAATACAACTTTTCCCAGTTCGTCAAGGTTCAACAGTTGCTTGCCGATTTCGAGGAACAGCGCGTCTGGCGAAGTGAGGTTGAAATGGTTCAGTACTTTTGCTATGTTTTGATTGTCGATGTTTATGTTTAGCAATTTAAGCGCTTCTTGGAGTTGTTTCTCTCCCGTTGCTATCAACTTTTTGTCTTCCTGTCGGAAAAAAGCCTGCAATTTTTGTTTTGCGCGTGCTGTTGTAACAAAGTTCAACCATTCCCGCTGTGGCAGCTGCTTTCTGGAGGTAATAATTTCCACTTGGTCTCCGCTTTGCAAAGTGTAACTCAGCGGGACGAGTTTGTGATTTGCCTTTGCGCCGATGCAGTGTTTGCCCAGGTCGGTATGAATAGCGAAGGCAAAGTCGAGCGCCGATGCTCCCTGTGCGATGATTTTTATGTCGCCTTTTGGAGTAAATACAAAGATTTCGGAGGCGAAGAGGTCAAGTTTTATTGTATCAATAAAATCGATTGCGCTTGGGTCGTTATTTTCGAGCAGTTCCTTGATGGTTTTGAGCCACTTGTCGAGTTCTGTTTCGTTGTAGTCATTGCCGTCTTTGTATTTCCAGTGCGCGGCGAGTCCGTGTTCGGCTATTTCGTGCATCCGCTCGCTGCGTATCTGCACCTCTACCCACTTCCCGTGCGGACCCATAACGGTGATGTGCAAGGCCTCGTAACCATTTGCTTTTGGGGTGCTTACCCAGTCGCGGATACGTTCCGGGTGCGGCTTGTAAAGCGTTGTAATTGCGGAATACAACATCCAGCACTGGTCTTTTTCGCTCATTCCTTCCTTGGGTTTAAAGACGATACGAAAAGCGAGTTTGTCATAGACCTCTTCAAAGGGGATATTTTCCGTCTGCATTTTGTGCCAGACCGAATAGGGCGTCTTTACGCGCCCTTTCATCGTAAATTCATATCCCAGTTCGTGAAGTTTGTCTTCAATTTTTTGCTGAAAAGCCTGTGCAAAGCCCGACCGCTCCTGATGTGTATCCATCAACCGCTCCGACAGTTGGTTGTAAATTTCGGAATGTTCGTATTTGAAACTCAAATTTTCCAGTTCCGATTTGATACGAAAAAGCCCCAAACGCAGTGCGAGAGGGGCATAAATATACATCGTTTCTCCGGCAATTTTATATTGCTTGGCGGGCATCATTGACGACAGCGTGCGCATATTGTGCAGTCGGTCGGCTATTTTAATCAGCACTACGCGAATATCTTCGGACATGGTGAGCAGCAAACGGCGGAAGTTTTCTGCCTGCACAGAGTCGCGTGTACCAAATACCCCGCCCGAAATTTTTGTCAGCCCGTCTACAATGTGGGCTATTTTTGTCCCAAAAACACCCTCCAAATCTTCCACACTGTAGTCCGCATCTTCCACAACATCGTGCAACAAGGCAGCACAGATTGAAGTAGAGCCTAAACCGATTTCGTTGACCACGATTTTGGCTACTGCAATAGGATGCAAAATGTATGGCTCACCCGACCTTCGCCGCACTCCCCGATGTGCCGCCTTTGCAAAATTGAACGCCTTGCGAATAATATCAACTTTTTGGCGATGATTTGAATTTATATAATCTGCCAAAAGAGCCTCAAATTCCTTATTTACAAGCAATTCATCCTGTTCCTCGCGTATTTGTTGCTCCGTTACTTTCATGTGTTGTAAAAATAGAACTGCAAAATTAAGTTTTTTTCAGAAATTTTTTACCATTTACGAAAAATATTCCAACTTTTTTTCAACCTCAACATTTTCTTTATGCGATTTTCAGATGCAAGTTTTGCAAAACATTCTGTTGCGTTTGTCTGTAATTGAATTTAATGCTAACTTTGCAGTCTGATTTTTTTCAATAAAAAGAAATAAGTGAACTCCTAAAAATTGCTTATTTGTCGTTGGGCTTCATTTTCAAAATGCTCATTCACATTAGTAAACTGCGCTTTTGAAAACTTGCCCGCCTAAAATAATCTAATTTTTAGAAGTCCCCATAAAACATTCATTTATAATAATTTACAAGTTTGAAATTAAGAAATAAGTTATGAACATTGCAGTAGTTGGTACAGGTTATGTAGGGTTGGTAACAGGCGCTTGCTTTGCCGAGATGGGCACAAATGTTACCTGTGTAGATATTGACGCGCACAAAATAGAGCAGTTGCGCAACGGCGTTGTGCCGATTTATGAGCCGGGTCTTGATGAAATGGTACGGAAGAACATTGAAGGCGGCAGGTTGCATTTTACGGGTTCGCTGGCAGAATGTCTTGATGATGTGGAGGTTGTGTTCAGCGCTGTGGGTACGCCTCCTGACGAAGATGGCAGCGCCGACTTGCAGTACGTTCTGGGCGTGGCTCGCCAAATAGGGCAATTGATGACAAAATACGTGCTTGTGGTAACTAAAAGCACCGTTCCGGTAGGCACGGCACAGAAGGTAAAAGATGCAATCGCCGCCGAACTGGACAGGCGCGGAGTGCAAATACCGTTTGACGTGGCATCAAATCCTGAATTTCTCAAAGAAGGGGCAGCCATTAAGGACTTTATGAGTCCGGACAGAGTAGTTGTAGGCGTGGCAACCGAACGCGCACGCGAACTGATGGACAGGTTGTATAAACCGTTCTTAATCAACAATTACCGTATAATTTTTACCGATATTCCTTCGGCAGAGATGATAAAATATGCCGCCAACGCGATGCTCGCTACGCGGATTTCGTTTATGAACGACATCGCCAATCTGTGCGAAATTGTTGGCGCTGACGTAAACATGGTTCGGCGTGGCATCGGTGCGGACACGCGCATCGGCACTAAGTTTCTGTATCCAGGTTGCGGCTATGGCGGCAGTTGCTTCCCCAAAGACGTAAAAGCCTTAATCAAAACCGCTGCTACACACGGCTACCAAATGCAGGTGCTGCACGCTGTTGAAAGTGTAAATGAGAACCAGAAGCGCATTGTTTTTGATAAACTTACGAAATATTTTAATAATGATTTGACAGGAAAAACTGTCGCTGTTTGGGGTCTGGCTTTTAAGCCCGAAACAGATGATATGCGCGAGGCGCCCTCTCTGGTGGTGATTGATTTGCTGCTCAAAGCGGGCTGCGAAGTTAAGGTGTACGACCCCGTTGCAATGAGCGAAAGCAAACGGATTTTGGAAGACAGAGTACAATTCTGTAAAGATTTATACGACGCCGCTCTCGATGCCGACGCCGCATTGTTGCTTACGGAGTGGAAACAGTTCAGAATGCCGTCGTGGAATGTCCTCAAGCGCACAATGCGCCGACCGCTCGTTATTGACGGACGCAATATTTACGACAAAAAAGAACTGGCAGAATACGGATTTGAATACGAAGGGATTGGCGGATGAAAAAAAGTCTGATTTTTAGAAATCCCATATTATTTATAACGAAAAAAGAAATTTGATTTCCCCAAAAATTTGAACATTCTTAATCTTTGCATAAACAATGAATTTGACAAGTCTCACTGCTGTTTCGCCTGTTGATGGCAGATACCGTCGGCAAACGGAAAGTTATGCAGTCTATTTTTCCGAATTTGCCTTGATGCGCTATCGCGTGCTGACAGAAGTGGAATATTTTATTGCGCTGTGCGAAATTCCGTTGCCTCAATTACAAAATATTGATAATAAAGTTTTTGTAAAATTGCGCGAAATTTATCAAAATTTTACCCCCGAAGATGCACAGCGAATAAAAAAGATAGAAAAAACTTCCAATCACGATGTTAAATCAGTTGAATATTTTTTGAAAGAAAAATTTGATTCGTTTCAACTTGCTGATTACAAAGAGTTTATACATTTTGGTTTGACTTCGCAGGACATTAACAATACCTCCATTCCGCTATCGTTGCGCGAGGCTCTGCGCGAAGTCTATATTCCGCAAATGCAAACATTGATAGAGATATTACGCTGTATGTCAGCAGATTGGCGCGATGTTTCGATGCTGGCAAAGACACACGGACAGCCCGCTTCGCCCACCCGCCTCGGAAAGGAAATTATGGTGTTTGTAAGCCGGCTCGAAAAGCAATTTGAAGTGATGCAAAACATAGCTCTTACGGCAAAATTCGGAGGCGCAACAGGCAATTTTAATGCGCATAAAGTAGCCTTTCCTTCTATTGACTGGCGCATATTTGCCAATAAATTTATTTCTGAAAAACTCGGACTGGTACGCGAGCAATGGACTACGCAAATTTCCAATTACGACACGCTTGCGGCTCTTTTTGACGCTATAAAGCGGATTAACACTATTCTACTCGACTTTTGCCGCGACATTTGGACTTACATTTCAATGGATTATTTCAAGCAAAAAATTAATGCAGATGAGACAGGCTCTTCGGCAATGCCACACAAAATCAATCCGATTGATTTTGAAAACGCCGAGGGCAACCTTGGTATCGCCAACGCATTTTTTGAACATCTGGCGGCAAAACTGCCCATTTCGCGCCTGCAACGCGACCTCACAGACAGCACTGTGCTGCGCAACATGGGCGTACCCTTTGCACACACGCTTATTGCAACGCAGAGTATAAGAAAAGGATTGGACAAGTTATTGCTAAATGAATCATCTATTTACGCCGATTTAGACAATTCGTGGGCGGTAGTTGCCGAAGGTATTCAGACCATACTGCGCCGCGAAAATTATCCGCAGCCATACGAAGCATTAAAAGCATTAACACGTACAAATCAGCACATTAGCGAGCAATCTATTTATGATTTTATCGAAAATCTGAACGTTGCCGCAGATATTAAAGCAGAGTTGCACAAAATCACCCCGCGCAATTACACAGGAATGTGATGGCGCCCGAAGTAGCCGCGAAAAAAGATGACAGATTTTCAGCCTGCTATTTTTGAGAAAAAAAGGTCAAGTGCGCAACGTGCAGAACAATAAGTGCAATATTTCATTATTCTTGGAAAAGCATTAGCGAACTTTATTGAAAACGCAGATTGTAACGTCCTGATAATCATACTGTTACATCATCGGAGAATACTCCGCGTTCTGTCCAAATTTTCAGGTTTGAGGAGTCGCAGGACTTTGTGTGTTTTTCAGATTAGAGTTGTTTTTTTATAAAAAATAAAAAAAATGCGCATAAAAACTTGTTTATTCAATAAAATTGCTTACATTTGCAGCCTGAATATTTTGTTTGTCCGAAAATTGGAGAAACTTTTAAGCAAAATAAATAATATTGTTAATAAATTTTTAAAGCAAAAAAATGGAAAAGTTAGTAAAATCTATCGTTGCAGATTATGAAGCATTCTTAACAGATGCAACTGCACAGTTGGAAAAAGGTAACAAAGCCGCAGGTACTCGCGCACGCAAAGTATCTTTAGGTCTGGAAAAGAAACTGAAAGAGTTCCGCAAAGCATCTTTGGGATTGGCAAAAGCATAAAATTCCGATTGTTGCAAGAACGAAAGAGCCGTCAAATTAATTTGTGACGGCTCTTTGCTTTGCGCACAGCGCAACTCCGGTTAATTAGCAATTAGCAATTAGCAGTTAGCGCGAAAGGGCATGTAAAATTGAGAATTGAGAATTGAGAATTATTTTTACATTGAGACGCAAATCTTTGGAGATGTACATTATTGTTAGTGGTTAGTGGTTAATTTTTTTTCAATTCTCAATTCTCAACTCTGGAATTTCTCTGTGAAATAAAAAACTTAGGTCAATTATTTTTTATTTAACAAAAAACAAATCAAAAAAAGGGATTTTACTGTGTTTGGCTATTTCGTAGTAAAAAATGACGCTGTACAACACTCCTGCAATCATTATCAGTTTGACAAGCAGCGAAGCGCTGCGAAATTCCGCACTTGTTTTAGCCTTTACAACAAGCCCTGTGAGCGCCGTCAGCGGAATAAAAATAAAAAATAACACATAACGGAAAGTAATTGTTCCTGCAAAAGGAATTATCCGTACAGCGCCTGCCAGTGCGCATATTACTATGCATATCAGTGCGATTACAACTATTTTCGTTCTTTTTATTCCCCATTTTATGGGCATTGTTCTACACTCCATTTCGCGGTCGCCCTCAATGTCTTCAATATCTTTAATAATCTCTCGCAGCCACGTTACAATAAAGGCAAACGCCGCGAAACCGCCTGTGCAGGTGTAAATCAATGCCGGAATATTTGTGTCGAAAATCAAACTCCCGTACATTTTTTCCAGAATGGCGATTTGAAAAATGGCAACAGTAAGCACGCCCAAAGCCGCCAGAAAAGCGATAATAAGATTGCCCGTTATAAATTGACGCTTGTAACTTGCCGAATAAAACCACAGCAGTCCTGCTGTAACGATAAAAATGAATCCTACTGTAAAACTGCTCAACACAATTGCTAAAATTATTCCTGCAACAAGCCCTGACAATGTCAAAATCCTGTAAATCAGCATCGCTTTTTTTCTGCTTATGCTGTTGGTAACTATCAATTTGTCGGGCTTGTTAATTTTGTCTATTTTAATGTCAAAATAGTCGTTAAGAACGTATCCGCCTGCGGCAATCAGCACGCTGGCAGCAATTAGCAGATATAGCAGAGGGGAATAATGAGGTTCAGAATCGTAACGCATCTGCATCACAGGCTGCACAACAGCAAAATACATCAATATTTGAATGATTGCCAGAAACAGCAAATCGGTAAACCTGACCAGACGAAAATAATCTTTCATTTGTTTTATTGTAAATTTATTTGCAAAACGGGCAAATCACTTTGCTTTTACAGAATGTGTTCTGCCCAAGTTATCCGCGCCGCGCTTATAAGTTTGGCTTCGTCTCGCATCTCAAGAGCAAAAACGTTTTGCTCTTCCTCTTTTTTCAGTAAAAACAATCTTTGTCCGAATATTGCCTCCGAAGCAAAATGGATTTCCATTCTGCGTATTTCCATTTTGTTAAACCGCTGAACATCAAACATATCTACAAAATGTTCTACATATTTAACACTGTTGAGGTGATTGTTTATATCAATATCCGAATAACGCACTGTAAATTTCCCTACAGGCTGTCGGTCTTTCAGTTGCGGAATTTTCCGAATATTCTGTATGGGATTTTCGCCTTCGGTTACAAAATCGGTAAGCCCGTACATCTCCATCACGTTCTCCGGACGGCGGGTGGCTACATTGATGCTTGCCCAGATACTTTTGGCATGTCCAACGGTTTTATTGTCGGCATTGCGGAACGAAAAATGCCGCTCGGTAAAAAACTTGTTCACTCCGGCAACCCACGTTGTGATTGAGATTTCGCTGTCTATCGTTGGATATTCATACATCTCAATAACGAGGCGCGAAAGCACCCACGCTCGGTTCAACGACCGAACATAACTGTAACCAAAGCCGCGCTCGTCGGCATGTCTGGTCGCAACGTGCATCAGCAAATTGACCATGAAAGACAAAGTTACCTTGCCCTGAAAGTCCGTCAGGTAAGAGTCTATTGTAAATTTGTATGTGCCTGTTTTGTTCATGTTAAAGCAAATTTTTCCCCGCAAAGTTAATATTTTTTTTTAAGTATTCAATTCGATTCGATTCTGTTATCGGTTATCGGTTAACTCTTTTTTTGAGGCGCTATGAAAATATTTTACCTTTGTTGCGAATTTAAAACAGTAACCAATGGGCGCAAAAAACAGAACGGCTGCGCCAAATATCGCGCGCCATAACGCAGTCGCCCAACAAATGGAGTGAATACACAGAAGAAATTATAAATCAGGTATTTGCAGAAAACAACAGATTGAAAACGGCTTATGAAATCAGCCAAAAATTTAAGCAATGGTATTGCTACGAAAATCATACAAAATCAACGGAAAGAATCACAGCCGAACTG
>JAISWT010000239.1 GCA_031271005.1 Prevotellaceae bacterium
ACCACAAAGAATAGATGTTGAAAACCAGCGCTTTGTGTTCATTGTGAAACCTCCCGCTTTGGCGGGACAAGTATTGTGCCCTTTGTGGTAAAGAAACTTTGACTTTTGAGACAACCCCTGATAATATAAATAATTGAGAATTGAATAGGGTTAGAAATAGTTAGGTGTTGTTTATTTCTCAATTTCTGACAACTGAAAACTGACAACTTAAATAATGATGAACAATTTTAATTTTGATGAGATTATACCGCGCCGCAATACCTGCTCCCTCAAATGGGACAAGGCTGCGAGCGATGATGTTTTGCCGATGTGGGTTGCCGACATGGATTTTCGCACCGCGCCTGCCGTTCTTTCTGCGCTGCAAAAGCGCGTACAGCACGGCGTTTTTGGCTACACCAAAGTTCCGGACGAGTTTTACAGGGCAACAACTCGCTGGTTTGCACGGCGATATGGCTTCTGTTTTCAGGAAGACAAAATCCTTTACACATCAGGCGTTGTAGCCGCGCTGACCGCCGTTATAAAGGCGCTGACTAAGGCAGGCAACAGGATTTTAATTCAAGAGCCTGTTTATAATTGCTTCTTTTCGGTAATAAAAAACAATAATTGCGAGGTCATATCCAACGATTTGATTTATCAAAACAATCAATATACTATTGATTTTGAGGATTTTGAGCGCAAAGCGGCTGACTGCGACACTGCAATTTTTTTGCTTTGCAATCCACACAATCCCGCCGGACGTGTGTGGACACGTGAAGAATTGACACGAATGGGCGAGATTTGCCTCAAACACAAGGTTTTGGTTATCTCTGACGAGATTCACTGCGATTTTGTGTTTGCCCCGCACCAACACATTGCCTTTGCCTCTATCAGCGAAGAGTTCAGGCACAATTCGGTAACCTGCATAGCGCCAAGCAAAACGTTCAACCTTGCGGGGCTGAAGATTGCAAATATTTATGCCGAAAACGCCGAAATCAGACAAAAAATTGATAGCGCATTGCACGCTAACGAACTGCACGAAATAAGCCCATTTGCCGTTGATGCGCTCATCGCTGCATACAACCACAGCGAAACGTGGCTCGAAGCATTGAAAATATATTTGTACAAAAATTATTTATTCCTCAAACAATATATTGCAACGCACTTGCCTCAGTTGAAAGTTACGCCGCTTGAGGCAACATATCTTGTTTGGATTGAATGTAAAGCGTTGAATATTAACTCTAAAGAAATAGAAACGCTTCTGTTTGAACAGGAAAACCTGCAAGTTAACGCAGGCACGCTCTACGGCGCTGCAGGCGAAGGTTTTATCAGAATCAACATCGCCTGTCCGCGAGCGCTGCTGCAACGCGGGCTGGAAAAGATAAGAACTGTAATCAGCAATTAGTTTTCAGTTATCAGAAAATACAGTTAAAATAGTTAGCAGTTATTAGAGTTTAGAGTTTAGAGTTTAGTAAAATACAAATTACAAAGTAGTTTTCCCCCGCGCATTTGGAAAACTCGTGTTTTTCATGTACCTTTGCCCGCAAAGTTGTATGTAGTATTTTTGTTGTTTAAGATTACAACTTTTGGGGCAGTTCTTTGCAGAATTGCCCGTTTTTTTTGAAATTCCGATAAACTGCCCAATAGAAATTAGCAGTTAGCAGTTAGCAGTTAGCAGTTAGCAATTAGAAATTAGAAATTAGAAATTAGAAATTAGAAATTAGAATAATGTTACAGGCAGCATGCCCTGCCTTGCTATTTATTTTAAAAAATAATTTTGAAAATTGCTCTGCTGACAAGTTGATTTAAATTAAATGTTAAACTTTATTAAATTTTAGTACTATGTTATACATAATATAAAATAAAATTCATATCTTTGCAACGCCAAAATCAGAATATAACTTTTGGTTTCAAAGTTTAATATTTAAAGATATATTTAATTTTATAGCATGCAATTAATATTTTAGAAAAAAAATGGAAAAAATGGAAAAAATAAATACCGATAATGCGAAATCGCAAATGCGCAAGGGAATACTTGAATATTGTATTCTTTTGATAATCAAAGACAAACCTGCCTACACTCCCGATATTATCAAGGTGCTCAAAGAAGCAAAACTGATAGTAGTTGAAGGCACGCTGTATCCTTTGATGATGCGTCTTAAAAACATGGAATTACTTACATATCAATGGATTGAATCTACGCAAGGTCCGCCACGCAAGTACTACGAACTCACAGCCGCAGGGTACAATTTCCTCAACGAACTCGAAGCGGCTTGGGTTGAAATTAATGAAACTATTAATCATTTGAAAACCGAAAATTAAAAAAAACTGAAAATTAAATATCAACAATAATTCTCTCTGTATAAGAGGCTTAAACATTATAAAAAAATGAAAAAGACATTGTCAATAAACCTGAATGGGCGCGTGTTCAACATTGACGAAGACGCTTACGCTTTGCTCGAAAACTATTTGAAAAATCTGAAGACCTATTTTTCAAAAGAACTTGGCAGCGCAGAAATTATGAATGATTTTGAGGAGCGAATTGGTGAAATTTTTAGCGCCAAAATTTCGCAGGGCTATGATGTGATTAGTATCGACTATGTTGAGCAGACCATTGCGCAATTGGGTCGTCCGTCTGATTTTGACCAGACGCGGGAGAAGGAATCCGCGTTCAAACACTTTGAGACAGGCAGCGGCGGCAATGCGCAAAGCGAAGCCGGTCAGCCGAGCAAAAAACTGTTTCGCGACCCGCAAAACAAAATCTTTGGTGGCGTGTGCTCCGGCTTAGCCGCTTATCTGGGTTGGGATGTAACGTGGGTGCGCCTTGCGGCAGTCGGACTGTTCTTTATCGGGCTGCCACTTATGGACGCTTTTGTGATGCCCGGCTGGTTAATCATTTTGTATATAGCGCTTTGGATTATTGTTCCGGCAGCGCAGAATGCCGAGCAGCGTCTTAAAATGACAGGCGAGCCTGTTACCCTTGAAAATATCGGCAAAACCGTTGCTGCTCAGGCAAACAGCGCCGCCCCCGCAAACAGCGACAGCAATAATAGTGGCGCCAGCGCAGTCCTTAAATTTTGCTTAATTGTAATAGCCTGCTTTACCGGAATACCGTTGCTGTTTGCACTCGGAATTGTGCTTGTGGCGCTGTTTGCGGTAACGCTGGGCGTAGGGACAGGAGTGTTGGGCGGCTTGATTCCATTTACGAGCGACACCTTTCTGCTTGTTACGCGCCCCGAAATGGCTACCGCAGGCGCCTGCATATTCATTGGTATTCCCCTTTTTGTATTGATTTACAGCATTGTGTCGGCAATTTTCAAATGGAAGCCTGCAAACAGGTGGATAAAAGTGAGCGGACTTGTCATTTGGATTGCATCAATCTTTTTGCTGCTTGGCGCAGGCTGGAAAGCCGACTGGCAACAACTCAAAAACAAAAACCAATGGCACATAGGTTGGGGCGACTCCCATCCGGACGGAAGAACGCTAAACGGCAACGGCGCTATCGAGGAAAAGACTTTTAATTTTTCCCAAAATGTAAATAAAATCGTGTTGGAACGCAGTATAAACATTGATTTACAAATAGATAGCGTAAAAAGCAATGCAACTGAACTTACAATGCAAACCGATGAAAATTTGATTGAATTTATAGATATTAATGTTAGAGGAACAACATTAACAGTTCGCCCGAAACGCAGATATTATCTTGTTCCATCTGCGCCGATAGTTATAAAGTTGAAAATCAATGAATTAAATGGTATTGATTTGAGCGGCGCCTCAACATTAAATATTTCCAATGCGTTTACTACCAACAAATTAGATGTTGATGTTAGCGGTGCGAGCCATCTTACAATCGCCGATATTACGGCACATTCAATCGTTTGCGAAACGAGCGGCGCCTCTGAAGCGGATTTTTCGGGGACGGCAAATACATTTAACGCAGAGGCAAGCGGCGCGTCCTCAATCTCGGCGGACAGACTCATTGCAGCAGACGTGGTTGCAGATGCTTCGGGCGCGTCATCAATTCACTGCGCACCAACAAATTCGCTCTCTGCCGAAGCGTCAGGGGTAAGTTCGGTGACGTACACAGGCGAGCCAAAATCGGTCTCAAAAGACGTTTCGGGAATGAGTTCAGTAGAAAAACATTAGATACTTTCTCAAAAATAAACTTTCTTTTTTTAATTTGTTTGCCGATGGGAGTCTCTCTTTTCGGCAAATTTTTTCCTGTGCTTTCAGGCTTTTAGCTTTTAGGCTAAATCTTTTTTTGAGGCGCTATTTTCGGGGCGGTTAATATTCAATCTTATTCTCCCACTTGGGCGGGATAAGTCTTGTGTTACTTGTGAATTTCTCCCGCTTTGGCGGGACAAGTCTTGTGCGCTTTGTGGTGAAAAAATTAACCACAAAGAACACAAAGGCTGCACAAAGGGATTTTGAGACAATATCAATTCCCAAAAATGTGCGCACAATTCCCAAAAACACAAATATTGAAAATGGCGTCCTGAAATCCGCAGGCAAAATTATATCTCTGTGCAACTCTGCGATTCTATGTGTAATTTTAACGCAGAGAAGCGCAGAAATTTTTTATACTTGTGACAACTGAAAAAAAACGAAAAAAAATTTGCATGTTATTAAAATTTTATTTCGTACTTTTGTAAAACATTTGCAAACAATGTTAAAACAGCCAAAAAATGAATGCTTTCAGCAAAATATTGTATTTT
>JAISWT010000091.1 GCA_031271005.1 Prevotellaceae bacterium
AAAGAACACAAAGTGCTGGTTTTCAACATCTATTCTTTGTGTTATTTGTGGTAAATGGTAAGATTTTGCAAACGAAGAGGCTGAAAGCCCGTAAATCAATAGCGCAGGGCAACGCCCTGACGAAGAAGAAATGTACGATGAACAAGCCCTGAAAGGGCGAAATCCGTGCAATGTGATTACGCCCCGTCAGGGCTCCGGGAATTGATGGATATAGCACCTCAAAAAAAGAATTAGCCCAAATTAAGCAAGTTTTTCTCGGAAAAAATAATTACTTTTGTCCTTTCATCTGCAAAATTATAAATATTATATAAAAAAATATTATGTCGAAAAAATATAGTAAAAAGAACAGTATGAAGCAAAGACAGATGCTTGGCAAAATAGTGAAAATTTTTAATGAATTTCCCGATAAAGACTTTAACTACAAACACGTATCTGTTTTGCTTAATATCGAGTCCGAAAGTATGCGTATGTTTGTGAGCCAGTTGATGCACGAACTCGCCTCTGAGGACTTTCTCAAAGAAACATCAAAGGGCAAGTTCCGTTTGAATGCACAGACTGGCAATATTGAAGGCGTTGTATTGCGCGAGGGCGTCAAAACTTACGTTGAGCCTGACGGGGGCGGCAGAGCGATTTTTATTCCCGAAAGGAAAACCCTTCATGCGCTTTTGGGCGACCGTGTGCGCGTGTATCTTTACGCTCAGAGGCACGGGATGCAGCCCGAAGGCGAAGTGCTCGAAATTATTAAACGTGCAAAAGATACTTTCGTAGGAGTGCTGCAAGTGTCTGACAGTTACGCTTTTCTGAATGTAGACCACAAAATATTAACTAATGACATTTTTATTCCCAGAAACAAACTCAATGGCGGGAGCAACGGACAAAAAGCGGTGGTTAAACTGCTCGAATGGAACGAGAACTCAAAAAATCCGGTGGGCGAAGTCATTGATATTCTGGGAAATAAGGGCGACAACAACACCGAGATGCACGCTATTCTGGCTGAATTTGGGCTGCCCTACCGCTACCCCGAAGATGTGGAACGCGAAGCAACAACGATTGACTCAGGAATTACGCCCGCCGAAATCGCCAAACGACTTGACATGCGCAACATCACTACGTTTACAATAGACCCGCTGGATGCCAAAGACTTTGACGATGCCTTGTCTATTCGCAAATTGCCCAACGGGAATTGGGAAGCGGGAATTCACATAGCGGACGTAACTCACTATGTTACACCCAATTCTGTCATCGACAAGGAAGGTTACCAACGCGCCACCTCTGTTTATCTGGTTGACAGGACAGTGCCTATGTTGCCCGAACATCTCTCAAACGGCATCTGCTCGCTGAGGCAGGACGAAGAGAAACTCACTTTTTCTGTTGTGTGCGAAATGTCCGACAATGCAGAAGTGATAAATTATAAAATTGTTAAAACAGTTATCAAAAGCGACCGCCGCTTTACTTACGAGGAGGCACAGGAAATTATAGAAACAGGGAGAGGTGATTTTGCCGAAGAGATGTTAATTCTGGATAAACTCGCAAAGAAACTCCGCGATGAGCGTTTCGCCAACGGCGCAATCGCTTTTGACAGAACGGAAGTACGTTTTAAAATAGACGAACAGGGCAAACCCGTTTCCGTGTATTTCAAGCAGGCGAAAGACAGCAACAAACTTGTGGAGGAATTTATGCTTCTGGCAAATGAAATAGTTGCCCAACACATTGGCAAAGTACCAAAGGGACGAAAAGCAAAAACCTTTGTTTATCGTATCCACGACACGCCCAACCCCGATAAACTCAAAAACTTTGCGGAATTTATTCGCCGTTTTGGTTACAACCTCAAAACATCGGGCAGCAAAACTGCTATCTCGTCGGCTGTAAACAAACTTTTGGACGAAGTGGAAGGCAAACCCGAACAGAATCTGGTAGAAACGCTTGCGGTGCGCTCAATGGCAAAGGCAGTTTATTCCACCTCAAATATTGGTCATTACGGGCTGGCGATGCCATTTTACACGCATTTCACGTCGCCTATCCGCCGCTATCCTGATATGATGGTGCACAGGCTGCTGGAATATTATGCAAACGGTGGCGCATCGGTAAATGCCGTTGAATATGAACAATTTTGCGAGCACGCATCGGGCATGGAGCAACTTGCAGCAAACGCCGAAAGAGCCTCTATAAAGTACAAACAGATTGAATTTCTGGCAGATAACATCGGCGAAGTATTTGATGGAGTGATTTCGGGCGTAACGCAATGGGGAATTTATGTTGAATTAATAGAAAATAAATGTGAAGGAATGATACCTATACGCGAGTTAGATGATGACTATTATATGCTTGACGAAAAAAATTATTGCCTCGAAGGACGCCAAAAGCGCCGTAAATTCCAACTCGGCGACAATATCAGCGTGCGCCTGACAAGAGCAGATTTAGACAAAAAACAAATGGACTTTGCACCGGCAAAATGAAGAAGTATAGAACATAGAAGTATAGAACATAGAGCATAGAATAATGTAGTTCTCATTCTTTATTCCAAAAAATTCTTTATTCTAAAAAAAAATTTTGCCGCTAAAAAAACTATTTATTATTTTTGCAAACAAAAAAAATCAGTTTCATTTAACTCTGTTAATAATTTTTAATTTAAAATTTATGTTCAAAGACGAAGAGATTCCGGTTTACGATGACGATGAATTGATACAATTCACTCTCAATCTTGTCCCCGAAGAGTTTGAAGCGCGTATTGATGCTGACAAAATTCAGTGGGTACTTGACGTAGTCTATGATTACTACGAAGAAAAGGGCTATATAGACGAAGACCTTGCCCAAGAAGCATCAATAGACGAAATGGAAATGTTTGAATATATAGAAAAAGCCGCCAAAAAAGATAAAATAGACCTCAGGGACGAGGAAATCAAGTTCATTCTCGACTGCGAATACGACTATGGCGTTTCCCTGGGCGTTTATACCGAAGAATGATGTATCTTTTGTTGCTCGGCGTGGTGTGGGTCGTAGCGTTGCTGCCTTTGCGGATATTATATTGGTTCTCCGATATAACGTATCTTATTGTATATCACTTGATTAAATATCGACACAAAATTGTTTCTCAGAATCTGCGCAACTCTTTCCCCGAAAAATCGGAAAAAGAATTGCGGGTGATTGAGCGCAAATTTTACCGTTTTTTTTGCGACATTTTTTTTGAGGCAATAAAAAAAATGCACATTTCGGAAAAACAAATGCGCAAACGATTTGAATATATCAATCAGGAAGCCGTAATACAGCAACTTAACGCAGGACAAAGCATAGTTTTAATGACCGCACATTTCGGAAACTGGGAATGGTTTGCAACTTTTACAGTCCATATTCACGGGCGGTTCACTGTGGCGCAAATTTACCAGCGCCTCCACAGCCAATCGTTTGACAGACTGATGCTTGCGTTGCGCTCTAAATTTGGCGTTTTAAATATAGAACGCAAAGACTTGTTGCGCACACTTGTAAAGATGCGGTTGAGCAAATCTCCCGCGATTTACGGATTCCTGAGCGACCAAAGCCCTAACTCGCGCGACTCGGAAAAACTGGGACTGCAATTTTTAAATCAAAAAACGCCCGTGCTTTTGGGGGCAGAAAAGGTGGCACAGAGATTCGATTATCCCGTTTTTTACGGCAAAATTTCGCGCAAAAAACGCGGATACTATTCTTGCGAATTTGTCCCCGTTACCTTGAAGCCAAGCGAGTTGAGTCCGCGCGAAATTACCGTAAAATTTATGAATTTGCTCCAAACCGATATTCGCCGTCAGCCCGAACTCTGGCTCTGGACGCACAAAAGATGGAAGCATGCAGAAAAGATTAAGAATTTTGTGTGAAAACATACGCTTGTTTTACCGGTTGTCTGCCGTCAGAACAGGACATTGTTAAGCCACAGGCGAAAATCCCGTATTTAATACTAATTTAACAGATAATATA
Source organism: Prevotellaceae bacterium (assembly GCA_031271005.1). GTDB lineage: Bacteria > Bacteroidota > Bacteroidia > Bacteroidales > Paludibacteraceae > WRGS01. The sequence goes on from JAISWT010000091.1 coordinate 3,949, forward strand.
TTATTAATCAGCATATTAGCGGCAAAAATAGTTAAGGGATGAAAAAAACAGCAGTAGTAATATTGAATTGGAACGGACAGCGCCATTTGGAAAAATTTCTGCCGCCGCTGTTTGCATATACGTCCGAAAATCAGGCTGATATATATATTGCCGACAACCATTCCACCGATGGTTCGCCGGCGTTTGTTCGGCACAACTTTCCGCAGGCAAAAGTTGTGGAACTTGCTGAAAATAGCGGCTTTGCGGGTGGCTACAATAAAGCGCTGGCGCAAATTGAAGCCGAGTATTTTGTGTTGCTCAACAACGACATTGAAGTTACGGAAAATTGGTTGCAGCCATTGATTGAATATCTTGATAATCACGAAAATACGGCAGCGGTTCAATCTAAACTGCTTTCGTACTCCGAAAAAAACAAATTTGAGTATGCGGGCGCTGCCGGCGGTTTTATCGACAAATGGGGGTACCCGTTTTGCAGAGGCAGGATTTTTGAAACTGTTGAAGAAGATAACAATCAGTACAACAATGTTTTAGATGTTTTTTGGGCGTCGGGGGCGTGTATGGCTATTCGTGCAGCCGACTTCTGGAGCGCAGGGGCATTAGATGCCGATTTCTTTGCGCATCAGGAGGAGATAGACCTCTGCTGGCGGCTGAACGCACGCGGACGGAAAATAGCATGTGTGCCGCAAAGCGCTGTGTATCACGTAGGAGGCGGAACGCTAAAAACAGAAAACCCGCGCAAAACATACCTGAATTTCCGAAATAATCTTATATTGCTCTATAAAAATTTGCCCGAGAAACGCTTGCGTAAAACAATGATTGTGCGCTGGTTTTTAGACTATATTGCTGCGGTAGGAATGCTTGTAAGTGGAAAAGCGGCAAATGCGAAACAGATTGTCAGAGCGCGACACGATTTCAGGAAAATAAAAAAACAGTTTGCGCAAAAAAGAAAAGAAAATTTGGAGAAAACAATTTTGACCGAAATACCCGAAATGTTGCGGCAAAGTATTGTATTTCAATATTATATAAGAAGGAAAAAATATTTTAGGGAAATAAAATTTTGAAAAAAAGACTAATTTTGTGCGCCCGAAATCTGAAAAATGAAAATGCTGGAATTGATATTGGATTTTTTTCGGGGCAAATAACCGGGGGCAATGTATAACTGATTTTTATGCAAACAGGTAGAAAAGATTTATTTTGGCACTATGCGGCGGTAACGATGCGCGTCGCTTCGGGGATTATTGTTTTGCCTGTAACCTTACGCCTGCTGCCGTCCGAAGACATGGGCGTGTGGACGCTTTTTTTGTCGCTGACAACTATCGTTTCATTGCTCGATTTTGGCTTCTCAAATTCCTTTTCGCGCAATGTAACGTACATTTTCAGCGGCGTAAAAGAATTGAAAACAAAAGGTTATGCCGAAGTGCAAACACATTCTGTTGACTACGGGCTGCTAAAGAACCTGCTTAAAGCAGTGCGCCTCTATTACGGCGCTGTTGCACTGATATTTTTGGCGGTTTTTGTAGTGGCAGGTCCGTTTTACCTCAGCTCTGCGGTGCTCTGCAAATATACAGGCAATCATCTGCATATATGGGTAGCGTGGTTTATTTTAGGCATTATTTTATCTTACGAACTTTATACTTATTATTATGTCGCCATTCTCGCAGGGCAGGGCAAAATAAAAAAGGTGATGCAAATAGTCGTTATTTCGCAAAGCATTCGTATTATGCTGACTGTTACATTGCTGCTGCTGAACTTTGGACTGCTGGCGCTGGTTATCGGAATGTTGGTTGGCGATTTGATACACAGGATGTTAAGTTCGCGCGCGTTTTTCGACAAAGAAACCAAACAGCAGTTGATGCTTGCCCCAGCCGGTTCAGCGATGGACACCATCAAAATTATGGCTCCCAATTCTGTTAAATTAGGCTTGACGGCAGTGGGGCATTTCCTGCGGTCGCGGGCTACAATGTTAATTGCTCCATACTATTTAACGCTCTCAGAAGTAGGCAGTTATGGAATATCGAGGCAAATGGTGGATTTTATTATTGCTATGAGTATGGTGTGGTTTGTAACTTTTTATCCGCAACTGTCGCAATACTGTGTGCAAAAACGCACCAAAGACATCAAACGGCTGTATATAAAGTCTTTACTGATTGCTTTTATTGTGTTTGCGCTGTTTGGGTGCGCTTTGGTTTTGTTTGGCAATCCGGTTATTGAGCATGTTATTCATGGAAAAACCTTTTTGCTGTGCAGTTTATACTTAATATTGCTGCTGCTGTTTTCGTTTTTGGAGGTAAGTCAGAACATGGCTACCAATATTTTGCTTGCCAAAAACGAGGTGCCGTTTTTTAAATCAACGCTCTTTTCGGGCGCTTTAACAGTGTTGTTACTCTGGCTGATGTTGAGATTTACCGGTTTGGGCATTTTGAGTTTAATCCTTTCATACGGCATCGCAATGAGCGTTTATGTGAACTGGAAATGGCCTGTGGAAGTGTGGAAAGTTCTGAAAATCAAACCGAAAGATTTTGTTGAAGTTATAAAGACTTTTTGGAAAGAAAATACAAATATCAAAAAAAACAGCATACAGTGACACCATCAAAAGTCAGCATAATTGTACCTGTGTATAATGCGGGAAAACATTTTACGCAATGTCTTGATTCGCTTGTCAATCAGACCCTGCGCGAAATTGAAATTATTTTAGTACTTGACTTGCCTGCCGATGGCAGCGACAGGGTTGCAGAACAGTATGCACAACGAGACAGTCGTATCAAACTGATTTACAACGAAATAAATCTGCATATCGGTAAAAGCAGAAATCGTGGAATGGAACAGGCAACAGGCAAATACATCGGTTTTGTTGACCACGATGATTATTGCCAACTTGAAATGTTTGAATGGATGTATCAAAAAGCGGAAGGCGAACATTCGGATATTGTTTGCTGCAATTATATAAAAGAACAAAACGGAACACAGCAATATCCTCAATCGGAATACATTCCTTCGTCAGAAAACAGAGAAAATTTTATCAGAGCAATACTGAGAGCGGAAACAGGAGGCGAGGGCTGTTTGTGGAACAAGTTATTTCGTAATAATTTTTTAAAACAAAATCAAATACAGTTTATTGATACAAAATTATCGAGCGGCGAAGATTATCTCTTTGTGCTGAATGTCTTTTTTTGTACATCCAAAATAAGTTACCTGCCGCAAAACCTCTATCATTGGGTAACTCATACGCACAATACGGGAAATACCGACAACTATCACACTATTGAGAAAAACATTATCAACAGGTTAAATATTTTTGCCGCCGTGAACGAAAACAAGCCGGATAATGCTTATTATTTCGATTTTTTAACGGGAACAGGGCAATATATTTATTCCCCATTTTTTAGAGCCCTAAAAGAAAGAAACTTTGCAGACGCTTTGCATATTGTGGCAACAATAAAAAACAGCGAAATTTATTGCCATATTAAAAACATTTTCAAACGGGAATATTTATCGGTTTTATTGCAGTGGAAACCAACCATCGGCATTTTTTTTATTATTTTAAGAATTATTCCTCAGAAGAGGCGAAAGCACGAAGAATTAAGAAATTAAGAAATGAAGGAATGAAGGAATAACCATTAGCAACTCTGTGTAATCTGCGGACAAAAAAAGAAAAAATGTGTAATTTCTATACAGGAGAAATAAATTATGTGTGTAAACAAACTTATATTAGGCGATAACCTCGAAATCCTCAAAACGATGGAGAGCGAAACGATAGACTTAATCTATCTCGACCCGCCGTTCTTTTCAAATCGTAATTACGAAGTAATCTGGGGAGACGAGGGCGAAGTGCGCAGTTTCCACGACCGTTGGGCAGGCGGAATGGAACATTATATCGCGTGGCTCAAAGAGCGGGTTGAGCAAATGCACCGAATACTCAAACCAGCAGGAAGTATTTTTTTGCATTGCGACTGGCACGCTAACGCTGAAATTAAAGTGAGCATTTTGAATAAAATATTTGGAAGTAATAATTTCAAGAGTGAAATTGCGTGGAAAAGATGTGCTGCTCATAATGATGCAAAAGGATTAGGAAATGTTAAAGACAGTATTTTTTACTATTCGAAAAATCAAAAACAATTTACATTTAATAAACTTTATACGGAATATTCTGAAAAATATATTTCTGCTGAATGGAACAAATTGCCTAATGACAGATACTACAAAGTTGAAAATATGCTCGATCCTCAAAATAAAATGACAGAATATGATTTTCACGGAACAATAGCAAGATGGCGAATGACTCCTGATAAAATGGAAGAATTATGGAATGAAAAACAAACAGAAGTTCCAAATAGTCACGGTAGAATTAAAATAGGTACAGACGGAAAGCCAACAAAAAGATGTAGAATTATTTTTTTGGAAGAAAGGAAGGGAGTTGCATTACAGGATATTTGGGATGATATTCCTTATGTTGCAGGAGGTTCCAAAGAACGTATAGGCTACCCTACCCAAAAGCCTGAAAAACTTTTGGAAAGAATAATAAATTGTGCAAGCAACGAGGGCGACACAGTCCTTGACCCGTTTATGGGCGGCGGTACAACGGTTGCTGTTGCCGATAGATTGAACCGGAAATGGATAGGCATCGACCAGTCGGTTCAGGCGGTAAAAGTTACGGAACTGCGTTTGGACAAACAGCGCGATTTATTTTCGGCTCCATTCACCGTTCAACTGCACAAATACGATTACGACACGCTCCGCTACAAAAACGCCTTTGAGTTCGAAAGTTTTATTATTACGCAGTTTGGCGGCGTGCCGCAAAACAAAAAGGGCGGCGACAGCGGCGTGGACGGTAAAACGGCAAACGGTACGCCTGTTCAGGTAAAACGCTCGGACAATATCGGCGTAAACGTGGTGAAAAACTTTTCGGTTTCGGCAAAGCAGTACAACAAAATGCTGTTTGAGAAAAATCAGGCGGAAAAACGACCTGCGGGCTATATCATTGCTTTTTCCTTTGGCAAAGGGGCTATTCAGGAGATTGCCCGGCTGAAATTGGAAGAAAATATCATTATAGAACCGGTGACGGTGGATAAAATCGTTCCGATAGCCCAAAAACCATCAATAAGCGTAAAGATAAATGAATTGAGCCGAGATGCAAAAGGCGTTCGCGAAATTGAATTTATAGCAGCAGGACAAAGCGAAGTGGGCATTGAATTTTACAGTTGGGACTTTAATTATGATACCGAAAACAAGATTTTCAAAGCCGGTGTAATGCTCGACAAAACAGGCGTTCAGACGCAGAAATTCAAAGCAGGTCAATACAATGTCGCCGTAAAAGTGGTTGATAATGACGGCTTGGAAAATATCGAAGTTGTGAAATTAAAAGTGAATGGAACAGTAGAAAAATTATAGGCATTTATTGCTGTTGTATGCAAAAAAAAATTTAACGTTATTTTGGCGCAATTCTGTATAAATAAGCGCCTATTGCCAGAAACACAATGTTCGGAAGCCACACAGCCATAAATGGCGACATCGTTCCGCTTGCCGAGAACGTTGGCGAGACGGTGGTGAACAGTATGTATATTGCGCTGAGTGCAAGCCCGATAGCCAAGTGCAGCCCTATGCCGCCGCGCACTTTGCGAGAAGAGAGCGAAACGCCAATCAAAGTCATGATAAAAGCCGCCAGAGGCATGGCAAAACGCTTGTAGTACTCGTCCTCAAACGCCGTTATATTGCCTACGCCGCGACCCCTTTGACGACTGATATACGAACTCAATTGGCTGTTGTTCATTTCGGGGGCTTCTTTTGAGGTGATAAAAAATTCGTGGGGCTGGACAGGTATCACCGTATCAAGCGAATTGCCGCGCGTAAGTTTTTCGTACATCCCGTCAAATTCGCGCAGCATGTAGTCGCGGATTGTCCACGTATAGGCGCTGTCCCACGTGATTGACTGCGCAGTGAGGCGAGAGCGCAATGTTTTTCCCTCAAATTTTTCGAGCGAAAAATGTGCGCCGCTGTTCCTTTTCCGGTCGTAATGCTCAACATAAAAAATAATCCCCTTGCCCACAGCCATTTGTATGTTCTGCACGTTTTCCTGCTTAAAAGGTTTTACATATTTGTTTTCAAATTCGAGCATCGTTTTTGTCGCTTTGGGAATAACGTAGCCGCCCAGCAGGAACGCAATTACGGCAATTGTCAACGCCGAAATAAAATAGGGCAGCATCAAACGCCTGAAACTTGTGCCACTGGCAAGGATAGCCACAATCTCGGTGCCGCCCGCGAGTTTTGAAGTGAAAAAAATACACGAAATAAAGGTGAAAAGCGGAATGAACATGTTCATGTAAAACGGCACGAAACTGAAATAATAATCCAGCACAATCTCGTCAAAAGGAGCATGGTTTTTGGAAAAATCATCCATCTTTTCGGTAACATCAAACACCACCGCGATGCTCAAAATAAGCACCAGCGAAAAGAAAAACGTACCCAGAAATTTACCGATTATGTAGGTGTCAATACGTTTCAACCCTATTGTACTGTAATCAAATTTCAACTTTTGTCTGTTTTTTTGTATTTTTTAAAAAGGAATATTACACAATGTAAAGTGCATATCATTTGTTTTCCCTGCGCCACGAGCAACCCATAATCCGGATTGCTTTACTGCCGAAAACCCCAAGTGCAAAAGTAGTGCATTTTTTTGAGAAGACAAAAGTTATCAGAAATCAGAAATCAGTTTTCAGTTGTCAGTTAGAATAAAGAGTAAGACTTTTTTCAATTAACAATTAAGGCTGTCTCAAAAGTATTTTTTCTTGAGATAGCCTCTTTTTTTTATAAACAAGAACTCCTGAAAATTGATTATTTGATATTATTCTCCCACTTTGGCGGGATAATCTTTGCGTTCCTTGCGTAATCCTTTGCGTTCTTTGCGGTAAAAAATATTTAACCGCAAGGGACGCAAAGGTTTCGCTAAGTGCGCAAAGGGTTTTTGAGACAGCCCCTACGCCGCACAACGTAGGGGCAGATATGCGTGTATGCCCCTATGTCTAATTGAGAACTATATTCAATTACGAATTAAAAATTACGAATTACGAAATGTTTTCAATTTCTGAAAACTAAACTCTAAACTCTAAACTCTAATAACTAATTCAAAACTATACCCAATTCTCAATTCTCAATTCTCAATTCAAAAAAAGTCTCCCTTGCGAAAAAACGCTTTTCACAGAGCGTTTTTTGGAATACTCGCGTTTTTTATATATTTTTGCATCTTCTAATTTCTAA